>NZ_CP026995.1:310202-620405 GCF_013407185.1 Nitrosopumilus ureiphilus
GCTAATACCAATACTTACCATTTTACTCCCATCCGGCTATATCGTACCACAATGGGAGTCTGGATTTTTTATTGTTTCATCAGGTATCATGACAAAAGACGGTATTGAGCATAAGGGCAGTACCACAAGTTTTGGCGCAAGCTCTGAATCTGATTGCATAGAGAGTTGTAAAAACATCAGTAATGTTAGCTCAGATAGGGGAAACTCATGTGAATTTACAGGAATGTATGGTAAAACCCATTGGCAAAAAACATCAAGGGATTTTATTGATGTTAATGAAAGAATTCATTTTGGAGGAGTGAAATGAAAACTAGACTGCTAATATCCTTTGTGGAATCATTCTTCTAGCGTTAGGAATTGTTTTTTCATTTACTCAATATAATGCAGTTGAACTTTTTGGAACTGTGCATGAATTTACTTATGGTTCATTTTGTTCTATCATAATGAGCCACAAAATTCGTACATTATGATCATCTTAATATATTGAATTTTTTATCAGTATGTGTGCAAAAATTATTTTGCTAAAGAAATCAATTCATCAAGAATCAAAATTACTTGTTAAGATAAACCAGAAAAACAGAATCACATTGCATATGTGGACAGGAAAATGAATGTGAAAAAACTAAATCATTCCAAAATTGTAGACTATTTTGGGGTGTTAAACCAATACTGCAAATTCTACTAAAGGAGCTAGAGGATGATCTGAAAAATTACATTGACACCTAGATTATGTCTCTAATTTGAAATCTTAGCCTATATGCGCTTTCCATCATTTTTCATATTTATTATGAATATTATAACTCAATATAGTACTAAATTATGACTTTATATAGTAAGTAAATTATAATTTAATATAGTAGTAAATTATAACTGTATGATCAATGGTCAGATGCATGGTTATAGATGATGATCAAAATATTGTTAATGTATTTTGTGAGATACTAAATATTGTTGGTGTAGATGTTGTTGCCACAGGTAATGACGGTAATGATGCTGCAATTATGTACAAAATGTTTCATCCAGACATATCTTTTATAGATTTGAATATGCCACGTTATGATGGATTTTATGCAATTGAAGAAATCAGAGATATGGATCTAAACACAAAGATAATTGCAATGACAGGATATTCTGAATATGTTAAATCTAATATTTTTGATTCATTAAACATATCTATCATCAACAAGCCATTTGATATTCGTTCAATAAAGCAGATCATAGTGGATAGTTTTTTGATTGAGAGTGATTTGAGTAAAACTTCATTATTTAAAATTCGATATAAATTCAAGGAAGATAATGAGAACTATTTATGCAAAGTTACATATGAGCAATACCGGAATCTAAAAAAAATACCAATGATTGAGGAATGTGAGATAGTCGATAATTTTCAAAAAAATATCGATTCATATCAAAATAAAATGCAAAAAGCACTTGACTTGGCGTCTAAAGATGACTTTAGTTACATTAAAATGATATCTGAAATAGTACCACAACTCCAATAATTGCAAGAATTATTCCTGATTTGGTGGATCTGGTAATCTCCGTCATGTATTTGTGACGGCTGAAACAAAACAGAAACTAATTGAAAGAGGCTGGGACAAAATTCTATCTGTAAAACATGTTGATGCAGATATTTTGGCATCTCTGAGTCATAATTAGAAAATGAAAATAGATTTTTTGCCAATCATAGAAAAATAATAATTGTTTTGCTAATATTCTCAGTAGTTGCTATGTAATTTACTGGCATGATGGCGCTTTCTATTTTTGGCAGTATTGACCATGTAATCGGCTTAGAGAAAATTTACAGGAAATTGAAAGTACTTATCTACCTGTAATCTCTTCTTCTGGTTTACTGGATAAACTGCCCTTTTCCTAAAGCAAAATTTTTCACCCAAAATAGTGCAAAATCTATGTTCCTGACTATTCCCCGTGTCATGTGGGTAGAGAGCCAATTTGAACCGAAAATAAATTCTTTCAAAATAGTCCTATCTTATTAATTTCATTAAAGTGGTCTTTTTAGGCATAAGTTGGTATATCAAACTTGAGAGTGTTAATTTAATTTAACCAATCCCGCCGAGGGTCCATTATTCCTATAATTTCATAATCTCAAAATAATTCATAGCGATCAATCAGAATTTTTGTGATTGCTGTTGCAAAATGAATTATAATTGAATTACCTACAAGAATATTAAAATTCAGGCAATTTTAGTAAAATTTGATGTCTGAAGAGAAAAAAGAATCTGAAGTAGATGCAAAATCTGCCGAAGATTCATCCTCTGAAAAAACATCTGTTGAAGAATCTAAAGTTGATGCAAAAGCAGCTGAGGATGCAAAAGCAGCTGAGGATGCAATTGCAAAGGCTGAGGCTGCCGCAAAAGCTGCAGAAGCTGCAGAAGCTGCAGTAAAAGATGCTCTTGCCAAAGCAAAAGCTGCCAAAGCAGAAGCAGAAGCTGCAGCAGAAGAAGAATACAAAGCAATAGCTGCAGAGGTTAAAGCAGATGCTGCAAAGAAACCTGATTTTACGTTTAAGCGACAAGGTGAAGAAATCTTCAGACGAGAAATGGGTGAACCTGAATTTTTCTTAGATAAAAAAGATAGATTCCCAAGACCAATTCTTTCACAAGATGAACAAGAATCTCTAACAAGACAAGCAGAGATTCCACAGGATCAAACCCCTGCATATATTCCTGAACATGTTCTTAGTCCAGAATTTGGTGGAGTTTCAAATTATGAACGTAGTGTTGATTTATTTTTAGAAGAAGCAAAACTAAAACTTGAAAAATTAAAAAATGATCCAGACTCATCTCCAAAAGAAATCCGAGATGCTGAAAATGAAATTATTTACTTAGAATCTTTGCATGAAAATTTCTATATTGGAATGAATGTTTTCAGAACAGCTAAAGGCGGACGGGATAAAATAAAGGCATAATAGGTGAATGTTGTGAGTCAAATATCTTTTGATGTAATGAACGCGAGAGTTACTTTCAAAAATATTCCTATACACACATTATCAAAATTTTCT
This sequence comes from Nitrosopumilus ureiphilus, assembly GCF_013407185.1. Taxonomy (NCBI): domain Archaea; kingdom Thermoproteati; phylum Nitrososphaerota; class Nitrososphaeria; order Nitrosopumilales; family Nitrosopumilaceae; genus Nitrosopumilus; species Nitrosopumilus ureiphilus. The sequence goes on from NZ_CP026995.1 coordinate 313,225, forward strand.
TTTAAAGATGTCATTACAGCATGTCAAGAATTTAAAAAAATCCCTGGTGTTGAAGAATGTATAATTATTCAATCTGCAACTAGAGTGGAAATCTTTACAGTTAGTAATGTTGAATCTGATGATTCTCCCGATGCAAGAAGACCCGAAGGTAAAACCCTCGTGTTAAATCAAATTAAAGATACTTGGGTATCTTTATCATCACTAGAGCAAATTGATATTGATCATTTTGATCAAACTCTAGAAGTTTACAAAGGTGATGATGTTTATCTCAATCTTTTAAGATTGGCCTCGGGATTAGATGCTTTAGTTGTTGGATGGCAAAATGTTTTTGATGATGTTGTTCAATCATTAACAAATGCAAAAAATGCAGGAACATCTGGTCCAATTCTAAATAAATTATTTGAGAGCGTGATTAGATTATCTACTAGAATGAGGGATACAACAGGAATTTCAAAAGATGTTGTCTCACTTGGGGATGTTGCAGTAAAACTTGTGGATGAAAAAGCAGGCCTTGATTCTAAGAAAAAAGTTTTAGTAATTGGAACTGGTGAATCTGCAGCAACACTTGTAAAAGCTTTAGATAAAAAAGGTATCTCATTTGATGTCACTAGTCGAACTCTTGAACGTGCAACTGGTTTTACAACCATTCTTGGTGGAACTCCTGTAGATTTTAATGATGTTTTGACAGGATTTGACAAGTATGATATTGTTTTTGTCGCAACCACCTCTGATTATTTCTTAATTACGTATGATAGAATTAGACTAGTAATGGAAGAAAAGACAAAGGGTACACTCGTTTTAGATTTATCTGAACCTAGAACTGTAGATGAAGGAATTACCGCTCTTCCTGGAATCAAATTATTGTTCAGAGATCAAATAGCAGAAATTTATGAAGAAAGTGTAAGAACTCGAACAGGTATTATTCCTGCAGTTGAGAAAATTATTGAAAAAGAACTTCCTGTTTTATCTGCTAGAATGAAAAGATTGGATGTTTAATTTTCTACAAACCTTGTTTTCTTAAGAGAAATTGCATTATGGCTTCTTTAGAATAATCTATTCCATGTTCATCATCAGTATGGGTTCTAAAATCTTCAATTACTTGTTCCATTTCACCATCTGCAACAAAATCACACTCAAAACCGTAATCTCTGCATTTTAGTTGTGCCATGCTTTGGTGAAAGATAATCAATATAAAAATCCACAGGTATATTGCTAATTTAGATACATCAAGTTACTGAGATTGAAGACTCAACTTGATCTGATATTTTTTTAAAAATTCTATCCGTAAGATTCGTATTTTATAGCAAAACTGCCATCCGGCTTTTTTTCATGTTCAGTTACGAATCCCTTTGGCCCTAAATATTCAAGCACACCATCTATAGTTCCTTGATAACCACAAATGTAGATAATTGTATTTTCTGGAGTAATTTCTTCACCTACCATCTCTTCAACTGGTGACAATCCTGTTTTTTTATCCGATTTGAAAAATGACTCAACTCTTCCCACATGACCGTTCCATGATCTATTGAAATATTCTTTTGGTCTGCTAATAGCTGCTCCGTATCTAAAATTCCATTGATCCCTTCCTCTTTTTTCACTTTCTAATTCTAAATCAGTTAAGAGACGTTTGTAGCTTAATTCATCAACATAGCTTGCACCATGAAGTATTACCACTTCACGTTTATCGTTAGTATCGTGGAAATGTTTTGCAAATGCAATAAATGGTGCCAATCCTGTGCCTCCTCCTACGCAAATTATTCTTCTATTATCTTTCTGACCGTTAGGTAAATTGTCACTAATCTGCAATGCAGCTCCTGTTGGATCTCCAAGAGATACTTCGTCACCAACGCTTAGATAAAATAATTCAGTAGTTACTCTACCTGGAAGTGGTTTTCTAACCCATCTAATAACAAATTCAAAATAATCTCTATTTTCTGGATGAGATGCAATTGAGTATGCTCTTCTAACCACTTTTTTTTCTGATGGAATAGGAAGACCTATTGTTAAAAATTGCCCTGTCTTGTATTGAGGCATGCCGTTTTCTGGCACCAATCGAATAATTACAAGATCTTCTTTTAGTAACTCTCTATAGACTACCTTTGCTTTCATCTCAGTTACCATACAAGATGTTTTTTTGTGACTTTGGATAAATATATTTCTGTTATGATTTGATTGAAAAATTCCATTATTATTCTAATGTATCAAATTATCTGTGAAATTAATCACTATAATTCAATTAATGACAAAATCAATTATTGATCGATTTGTGACATTATCTCATCGAGAATTTTCTTGTTTGCTGCAGCAATGAAAGAAACTCTTGTTTCATAACTAAGATCTGAATCAAGCGGATTCAAATCTGCATCTAATAATAATCCCCCAGCTTCTTTGACAATTAGATAACCTGCTGCAATATCTTGAATTCTAATTTTGTCCCTCAAGTCAATAAAAATATCCACTAACCCTCTTGCAAAAAATGCCATTTCTAGAGCATTTGCTCCAAAATGTCTAAGATGATTGTGTTTTTCAAAAATTGGAAGAAATCGTCTAACCAAATCCTCTGTTGCACCTGAAATGTTGATTCCTACTATCTTGTAGATTGGATCATTATCATGTACTTTAATTCGTTGTTCATTGAAAAATGAACCTTTATTTTTTGAAGCCCAATACATTTCCCCATTTACTAGATTTGTAATTACTCCATCTGTGATTGAACTGAGTTTATTTTCTGTTGCAAATGCTAAGGAACTACAGAAAAAAGGAACTCCTCTTACAGCATTAGCAGAACCGTCAATTGCATCCATTATCACGTATCCTTTAGAATTATCTGATAATTCAACACGTCCACATTCTTCACCTAAAACAATACACTCAAAATTAATTTCTTTAAGATAATCTAAAACTGTTTTTTCAGCAACAATGTCTATGTTTCTTGAAATATCTCCTCCTGCTCCTCTGCCAAAGTCTCCCGCGGCATGTTCAGTTCCTGCAAGATCCTTTACGTTTTCATAAATTCTATTTGATGCTTCTCGAAGAATTTCTATTACTTCCACAATGAATATTTTCTACTTCGTAATTTAAGTGAAGAAAATTTTTGTTTTGAAAGCATAAATAACAATAAAGAAGCTTACGTTTGTGAGTGGAAAAGATCAATCTGTTGTAAGCAAAGAAGCTTTGATGAGTACAAAACCTGGAAAACAAATAATGAAGCAAGCATTATTCAAATCAAAAGGTTTCAAATTATTTAACAAATACAAGGAAGAAACAGAAAATGAATTTCCAAAATTTGCAGAGAGATTTGCACAAGGCCTCCTAAATGAAATAAAATCTGATACTAATCCTAATTCTACTCAACAAGCATTTGGTAATGAAGTTGGTTCAACTGAAATTATTCTAAATTCCTCTGAAATCGAGCCTATAAAATCAAAATTAGAGAGTCTTGAAGTACTGCAAGATAGAGTAAATAGAATCTTAAATTCCAATTTTGTAAAAATGACATTTCCTGTTTTCAATGGATTGTTTGATGCAGCAGCAGAATTTTCTGGAAGAGACGATCCGCAATTAAAACAAGATATGGTTGAAGGACATATTCTAGCAATTGATTTGAGTGAACCTATGGATAGAATTGTAGATAAAGATGAAGACTTGGAATTTCTTGATGATTATAAACTTATGAATCCCTACATTCTAAAATTAGCTAGAGATAAAATTTCAAAAGGTGGTGAACAAGTTCTAAAAGAATTTGAGGCGGGATTTAAAGATGCTCGAATTGGACAATACTTGGATGAGAAATTAAAATCAAAACCAACTACAATTACTGAAGAAGAAATGACTCTCTCTTACAAAAAATATCGTGCTGTAATGGGAACTGCTGGTAGAAACATGGCTTTAGCAGAACGACCTTTAGGAGAAATTTTCTATTTAGGTATGGCACGAGCTGCGGAAGGTGTTGGATGTGGAAATGAGATTGAAGATTCAATAAAAAATGGATTTGTAAAAATTCCTTCTTGGCCACTTTACTATTCTTTGTTGGCAACTGATGTGAAAAAAGGATTTGAAATCACTTTGGAAAAAAGTAATTTGTATTTACAAGATGCTCGACTTACTCTGGAGTTATTGCCAGAAGAATTCTCACACAAAGAATTTTTAGAATTTCTATTTTTGACTGTAGAGCATTACAATCAATATTGGTACAATAAATTACAAAAGGCCAATAAATGGTCTGAATTTCAATCTAATCTTCCCAAGTGATAAAATTGATGTGGTCTGAAAAATATCGACCTCAGATTATTTCTGATATGGTAGGAAATGAAGAGCCAAGAGCAGTAATAATGGAATGGTTTGCAAAATGGAAAAAAGGCACTAAACCTCTTCTTCTAGTTGGTCCTCCAGGTATTGGAAAAACCACCATTGCTTATCTTGTGGCCAAACAATTTGGATATGATATGATTGGTCTAAATGCCAGTGATGTTAGAAGCAAATCTAGAATAAATGAAATTCTTATGCCTGTTTTGGGTAATGTAAGTGTCTTAGGAACTCCAATGATTTTCGTCGATGAAGTTGATGGAATTCATGGGCGAGGTGATTATGGTGGTGCTTCAGCACTTGTTGATATTCTAAAAGAACCTACAGTACCAATAGTTCTTGCAGCAAATAGTGATGCATCAGATAAAATGAAAAGTATCAAAAAAGTAGTCAAAACCATATCGTTTAAAAGAATTCCTCCTAGATTACTTCGAGTTTATCTTGAAAATATCTTGAAAAAAGAAAACGCAAAACTAAGTCCTGGTTCATTAATCAAAGTGATTGATAAATCTAAAGGAGATATTCGTTCAATGATTAATTTCACTCAATCTTTAGTTACTGGATTTAATCCACAAACGGAAACAACTTTTGAAAATATTAATGTTGAAGATGGCGTTAATGCTTTCTTCAAAGCAAATTCAATTGAAGAAGCTAGAATTGTTTTGTATTCTATGCGGATTGATCCTCGAGAAAAAATTAATGCATTCTATTCAAGTATTATTACCAGTAATTTAGATAATTCAAGTCTTGCAAAATATTTAGAAACTATGTCTAATGCTGACATGCTTTTTGGAAAAATTATGAAAACTCAGAACTGGAGACTTTTACGTTACCTAAATGATATTTTAATTAAATTATATCAAAATGATGATCGAATTAGATATGCACAATACAATCTCTCATGGCCATTACTCAATAGAATTCGTTGGGATGGTGCAAAAATCAAATCATTGTCATCTGTAATGGCAAAAAAATTACATATGTCTTCAAGTGCTTTTGTAACTTTATGTTTGCCATTTGTTTTGTTTTGCATTAAAAATAAAACTCTGGAATTAGAGTTAGAGGAAACCTTTGGTGATATTATTGAAAAGGAGATTGAGCTAATTCAATGAGTTGGAGAAAAATTCCTATGAAATTTTCGGGAACATGTATAATTTGTAACGAAAAAATTGAAATTAATGAGATTGGTTTATGGGCAAAAGGATTAGGTGTCAAACACGAAAAATGTGCCCAAATCAATGAATTACAATGCAGTGTTTGTGGAGGCCCAGCTGGTTGCCTTCATTGTGAATTTCAGGAAACTTGTGACATTCCAAATGTTTCTCAATTATGTATTTGTAAGAAATGTAGTGAAGAAAAAGATGCCTTTAGCTCTTATCAAAAATCAACGAACAAGAAATTTCCAATTCTTAACTCTTGAAATTCTAAAAAAAACAATGATCTATGAATTTTTGTAAAAATTTCATGATATTTTTATTCTCAAACTAAATTAATATAGGAAACCCTCTCAAACTTAGATCACTGTTATGCATTCTGAAAAGATTGAGCGATATTCTAAAAATAATAACACAGCATTTCAAGGAGGTGGACAAGACAGAATTAAGGCTCAACATGATAAGGGCAAATTAACTGCTCGTGAAAGAATAGATCTTTTACTTGATGAAGGTACTTTTACTGAAATTGATCCGTTAACCACACATCACTATCATGAATATGATATGCAGAAAAAGAAATTTTTCACTGATGGTGTGGTTGGTGGTTATGGAAATGTAAATGGTAGACAAATCTTCGTCTTTGCTTATGACTTTACTGTTCTTGGTGGAACACTAAGTCAGATGGGGGCCAAAAAAATTACTAAACTAATGGATCATGCAGTAAGAACTGGCTGTCCAATTATTGGTATTATGGATTCTGGTGGTGCAAGAATTCAAGAAGGAATTATGAGTCTTGATGGGTTTGCAGATATCTTTTATCATAATCAATTAGCTTCAGGAGTTATTCCTCAAATTACTGCAAGTATTGGTCCTTCGGCAGGTGGTTCTGTGTATTCTCCTGCAATGACTGACTTTGTAATTATGGTAGAAAAAGTTGGAACCATGTTTGTTACGGGACCTGATGTCGTTAAAACAGTTCTAGGTGAAGAAATCTCATTTGATGAACTTGGTGGAGCCATGACACATGGTTCTAAAAGTGGTGTTGCACATTTTGTTGCACAAAATGAATACGAGTGTATGGATTATATCAAAAAATTAATCTCTTATCTTCCTCAAAATAATACCGAAGCACCTCCTAAAACCAAAACTGACGATGATCCAAATAGAATGGATCATAATTTAATTAACATCATTCCAGAAAATCCCCTACAACCATATGACATGAAAGAAATAATTAATTCAATTGTAGATAATCATGAATTCTTTGAAGTACATGAGCTGTTTGCACCCAATGTTATAGTAGGTTATGGAAGAATGGATGGTCAAGTTGTAGGAATTGTTGCAAATCAGCCAATACATCTTGCAGGTGCACTTGATATTGACTCATCAAACAAAGCAGCAAGATTTATTCGATTTTGTGATGCATTTAACATTCCAATAATTACTCTAGTTGATACTCCAGGATATATGCCGGGATCTAATCAAGAACACAATGGAATCATTCGACATGGAAGTAAGTTGTTATATGCATACTGTGAAGCAACTGTTCCAAGAATTACTTTAGTTATTGGAAAAGCATATGGTGGTGCATACATTGCAATGGGAAGTAAAAATCTAAGAACTGATATTAATTATGCATGGCCAACTGCAAGATGTGCAGTTTTGGGAGGGGAGGCTGCAGTCAAAATCATGTATAGAAAAGAACTTGATGGCGCCGATGATCCTGAAGCGCTAAAAAAACAATTAATCGATGAATTTGCTGAAAAATTTGAAAATCCATACGTAGCAGCATCACATGGTACTGTAGATAACGTAATTGATCCAGCTGAAACAAGACCTATGCTTATCAAAGCATTACATATGCTTGCAAGCAAGAGAGAAAAACAACTACCAAGAAAACACGGAAACATCAATTTGTGATTGAATATGATTGAGAAAGTACTGATTGCAAACAGAGGAGAGATTGCATTGCGTGTTATTAGAACATGTAAAGCACTTGGAATCAAAACTGTTGCCGTATATTCTGATGAAGATTACAACTCGATGCATGTAAAACAAGCATCTGAAGCATACCATATTGGAGAAGCAGCTCCTGCAAAATCATATCTCAATCAAGAAAAAATTCTTGATGTTATGCTATCTGCAGGTGCTGATGCAGTTCATCCAGGTTATGGTTTCTTATCTGAAAACGATGACTTTGCCAGACTATGTGAGAAAAATAAAATTACTTTTATCGGCCCAACTGCTGACTCTATGAATCTATGTGGTGATAAAATGAAATGTAAAGCCGCCATGCTAAAAGCTAAAGTTCCGACAGTTCCCGGAAGTCCAGGTCTCGTAAATGATGCAGCAGAAGCAGAAAAAATTGCAAATGAGATTGGTTATCCTGTAATGTTAAAATCAGTTTATGGTGGTGGGGGTCGTGGAATTAGAATTGTTAATAACGACAAAGAATTACGAGAAGGCTTTGAATCTGTCACTGGAGAGTCAATCTCTGCAGTTGGAAAATCTGCAATCTTAGTTGAAAAATTCCTAGAGAAAACACGACACATTGAATATCAATTTGCCAGAGATACTCATGGTAACACTGTTCATATTTTTGAAAGGGAATGTTCTATTCAAAGACGTAATCAAAAGTTGATTGAACAAACTCCATCTCCAGTAGTTGATGAAGAAATAAGAGCACGTGTTGGTGAACAAGTTTGTAGAGCAGCAGATGCAGTTGGTTACACCAATTTAGGTACTGCAGAGTTTCTAAGGGCAGATAACGGAGAATTTTACTTTATTGAAATTAATGCACGATTGCAAGTAGAGCACCCAATTACAGAATTCGTATCTGGATTAGATTTAGTGAAATTACAATTAGATATTGCAAATGGCGAACCAATTCCCTTCAAACAAAATGATCTTAAAATGAATGGATATGCAATTGAGTGCAGAATTAACGCTGAAGATACCTTCTTGGACTTTGCTCCATCAACAGGACCTGTTCCAGATGTAACAATTCCTGCAGGGCCAGGTGTTCGATGTGATACTTACTTGTATCCAGGATGCACAGTTTCTCCATTTTATGACTCACTTATGGCAAAACTTGTAACATGGGGTCAAACATTTGAAGAATCTAGAACTAGGATGCTTGCTGCATTAAATGACTTTTACATTCAAGGAGTTGAGACATCTATTCCACTATACAAAACAATTCTAAATTCTGATGAATACAAAAATGGAGATCTTTCAACAGATTTCTTAAAACGATATGGGATGATTGATAAATTAACTGATGATCTTAAAAAAGAGAAAGTGGAGAAAAGTGAAGCAGCAATTGCTGCCGCAATAGTTCATTCTGAATATTTTAAGAGTCGCATACAAAAAGATTCTACCTCAAGCTATAACTGGATGTATAAATTGGATTGATGAAAAATGGATTATAAAATACCAGACATAGAAAAATCATTTGATGGAAAGATAGTGAAAAGTCTTGGAAATAATGATTACATAATTAAAATAAATGATAATGAACACAACTTGAAAATTATTAGTATGAATTCTAGTGGAATTGAATTTATTTTAGATCAAAAATATCACAAGGCAAAATATCTTGAACAGTCAACTAACGAAATGAATATTGTAATTGATAATGTTCCAATTATTATTAATCGATACTCTCACTTTGATGAAGTTGTTTACAAGCACTCAGGAGGTGCTGGTGCTAGTAATACACAGTTATCATTGAAGAGTCAAATTCCTGGCAAGGTTGTATCAATTGCAGTTGCTGAAGGAGATTCAGTAAAGAAGGGTGATGTTGTTTGTACACTTGAGTCAATGAAGATGCAAGTTTCAGTAAAGGCTCACAAAGACGGAGTTGTGAAATCAATTAAAATTAAAGAGACAGCATCTGTCGCCAAAGGCGATCCTATTGCTGATATAGAATAAAAAAGAAATTTTTCCTATTTCAGGAAATTTTTAATTTCTTCATAGTTTGGCTCTTTTAATGGATCTTCTGAAACCCATTTGTAACCAATCTTTCCGTCTTCCATAATTATGAACACAGAACGTTTTGCAGCATTGTAGCCTTTGATATGGAGTAAATCTGGCATCAATATGTCATAGTCGCGAATTGTTTTACTTGCATAATCTCCCAACAAAGGAAAATTGAAGTTATTTTTTTCGGCAAATGCTTTATTTGCAAATGGACCATCATTACTGATTGCTATTACTTGTGCACCAAGATCTGCAATTTCTTGCCAAGAGTCTCTCAAAGTACACAATTCTGTTTCACAAACTGGTGAACTGGCAGCAACTATGAATGATAATACAATTTTTTTGCCCTTAAATTCATCCAAAGTCCGTAATTTCAATTCTGTATCTGGAAGTTCAAAGTTAGGAGCTATATCTCCAATATTCAATGTCATGATCGCATTTTGTAAATGGTCTATAAAGTACTTTAGAAAAATAATTTTTTTTAAAATTTGATCGGAAAAAAGGAAGCATACCTTTTTATACAAAAATTAGGGTCAAAAGCTAAATTGGTCGGGGAATTAGCGGGCAATTATAGTACCGTTGTATTGATGTTTGGCTTTGCTGTAGCAGCAATGGCTCCAGCATTAATAATTTCAAGAATGATTTCTCCAAGAAAACGAAGTAATCCTGTAAAGTTTTTGCCAATGGAATGTGGTCAAGTCCCAACTGGTGAAGGAAGAACTCATTTCATGATGCAATATTATCCTTACATTCTCATGTTTGTTGTTTTTGATGTAATGGCAATTTTCTTGTATGCCTGGGGCAGTGCTCTTTTGGAACTTCCTAAAAGTGCAACACTGCCTATGATGGGATTTTTAGCAATTATGTTTGGTGCAATGGCGTTTGCATTATATCAATCAGGGAGAAGGAGAATATGGTAGTTTTTTATATAAATTGTATTTACGAGGATAGGGGATAAGATTGCTTAAAGACTTGGTAACGCCAGAAAACGCAAATGTCTTTATCGGAAAGTTAGGAGACATTTTAGAAAAAGCAATTGATAAGCCATTGGGCTATGCCATCAATTGGGGTAGAATTTGGTCACTCTGGCCTGTCCACATTGAAACAGCTTGTTGCAGTGTTGAATTTGGCGCAGCATCAAGTCCTAGATATGATGTTGAAAGATTTGGTATCATTGAAGCATTTGGTTCACTTAGACAATGTGATTTAGTTGTTGTTCAAGGAACTATTACAAGAAAAATGGCGCCACGTCTTAGGTTAGTTTATGATCAAATGCCAGAACCAAAATATGTTATTGCTATGGGAGCTTGTGCAATTACTGGAGGGTTGTATTTTGATTCATACAACGTACTTCCAGGAATTGATGGAGTTATTCCAGTTGATGTCTATGTTCCAGGTTGCCCACCTAGACCTGAAACTCTAATCCAAGGTTGTATGTTACTGCAAGAGAAAATTAAGAGAATGAAGGCTAGGAAGTTTGTATAATGAGCTCTGATTCTGAAAAACCTTCTGCAGATGTAAAGCCTGAAGAGAAAACTTCACCTCCTGCAAAAAAACCTGAAGAAAAACCCGTAGATTTACCTGCATTTGAAAAAGGAATTTCTGATAAAATTGTTGAAAAATTTGGGGATAAAGTTGAAGTTGCATTTGTAAAACAGGATAGAGTCGGAATCAATGTTGGAAGAGAAAATGTTCATGATGTTGCTGAATTCATTCGTGATGGATTAAACTATGATCACGTAGAATCTGTTTCAGGTGTAGATTATCCTCAAGATAAAGAAATTGAGGTTGTTTATCATATAGGATCTTATACTGATTCTTCATTGGCAAGTCAAATTCTTGTTTTATCCACCAGGGCACAAAGAGAAGAAAACCCAATTCCTGGAAATGATGCAACTAAACTTCCAACTCTTAGAGATGTATTTTACAGTGTAGAATTTCATGAAAGAGAAGTTTTTGAAATGTTTGGAGTTTACTTTGAAGGACATCCTGATAATAGACGATTACTCTTGCCAGAAGATTGGGCAGATTTACCACCACTTAGAAAGGACTTTGCAATAAAGGGAAGATAGAATGACTACTGAATTACCTCCTGGACTAGCACTCCAAAAAGTTGATGAGAGAATAATGACTCTCAATGTTGGACCACAACATCCAGGTTCTGGTCACATGAGAATTATTGTTCAAATTGATGGTGATTATATTGTAGCATGTGATCCCGATCCTGGATATGTTCATCGTGGTGAAGAAAAAATGGCAGAGTATAGAAATTACATTACAAACATTCCTCACTTAGAAAGACCAGTAATTCATGATTCATGTAATATTCTTTATCCATATGTTTTGGGAGTTGAAGAAATTGTTGGGATTGAAGTCCCAGAACGTGCAAAATATGTTAGAGTTATTGCATCTGAACTAAACCGATGTATTTACACAATGTACTGGCTAGCAATTTATGGTATTTTCTTAGGACATTCTACAATGTTCATGTGGCCTGCAGGTGATCGTGAACTCTTAATTGATCTAATGGAAAAAATGACTGGTGCAAGAGTTACACATGCTCACTTTGTTCCAGGTGGAGTAAGAAATGATTTGCCCCCAAACTTTGAAGATGTTTGTTTACGTCAAGTAAATTACTTTGAAAAACGTATCAAAGAATATGCCGCAGTGTTTTACGATAACCCCATTCTGATTTCTAGAACTCGTGATACTGGTATTCTTTCCCGTCAAGATGCAATTAGACTTGGTACAACTGGTTCTGTACTTCGTGCAAGTGGTGTAGATTATGATCTTCGAATAAAGGAACCTTATGATGTCTATGATGAATTAGATGTTCACACTAATGTAATGAAGGAAGGCGATTCTTATGCAAGATCAAGAGTTCCGTGGCTTGATATGATGGAAAGTTGTAATATTATTAGACAAGCATTACAAAAAATGCCCAAGTCTGGTTCTGTTAGAACTAAACTAAAACCTAATCCAAAAGGTAAAGGCCTTAACTCAGTGTACAAACGTGTTGAATCTGGAAGAGGTTCTCTAGGATGTTATATTGTGTCTGATGGCAAAACCGAGCCATACAGACTGAAGATGAGTGTTGGCTCTTTTAGAAACTTAATTGCATTGCCCTATCTTCTCAAAGGCGAAAAACTTGGTAACATGCCATCTGTTTATTGGAGTCTTAACTATTGGCCAGTGGAGGCAGACCGATAAATGTCCGTAATTGCACCAAAATTCAAACTTAGTGAATTTATCAAATCACTACTTGATAATGTCTTTTGGATACTCTTGATATTGGTTTTAATTGGAATTCCATTAGTCTTCATGGTTTTATTTGCAATCGAAATGCCTGTCATTAATGGGGAATTACTTACACCATTTCTTGCATTAACTTGGATAGCAGATCCATCACGTACTCTTCCAATTATCAAAGCCTTCATGGCAACTGATATTTTTCGAGTAATAGCATTTCCAGGATTTGGTTTTGCAGCACTACTTGCTGCGGGTACAATTTTTGTTGAAAGAAAAATGCTTGCAAAATTACAATTGAGAGTTGGTCCATTTTACTGTGGAAAAATTGAAGGTATTTTACAATTAATGGGAGATGGACTAAAATTAATCTCAAAAGAAATTATCATTCCTGCAAAAGCCGATAAGCCAATTTTTTGGGCAGCACCAGTAATGTTTGTTGGTGCAGCTGCAGCATTTGTGGCATTAATTCCTGTTGCACCAGGTTGGGTAGTTGCAGATGTAGATTTAGGATTACTGGGAGTATTTGCAGTGATTGGATTTTTCCCAATCATTACAATTCTTTCTGCATGGTCTGCAAATAGTAAATTCCCATTCATTGGAGGCATCAGAGCTTTATTCCAGATGGTTTCATTTGAAATTCCATTAATTCTATCTTTGTTAGGCGTTGTTATTCTAACTGGAACTCTAAACTTATCTGAAATTGCAGCAAGTCAATCTAGTTTCCCTTGGATTGTATTTTTACCAGTTGGTGCTATTGTCTTTTTCATTACAATGCTAGCAGAATTAGAAAGAATTCCATTTGACTTACCAGAGGCAGAAAGTGAGATTGTAGCTGGGTGGTTAACTGAATTATCTGGAATGATGTATGGGCTTGTTCAATTAGGAACCTATCTGAAACTTTATGCATTTGCAGCATTGTTTGTAGTGTTATTCCTTGGTGGATGGAATGGTCCAATGGTTGTGCCTCCATTCCCAGCAGAAATTCTTACAGATGGAATCGTAATGGGTCCTATTACTGCTAATATTCCCGGATTACCATTATTCACACAAGAAATGCTTAATGGGACACTTTGGTTTGTTCTAAAAACTGTTGGAGTCATCTTCTTCATACTATTACCAAGAGGTGTGTTCCCAAGAATTAGAATTGATATGCTATTGAGTCTTGGTTGGACCAAACTTATTGGACTTGCATTCGTTAACATCTTTATTGCTCTAGGATTGCTTTACGCTGGAGTGTTAGGACCAGGAGGATTACAATAATGGGAACTGCAACAGGTATTATTCGTGCATTAAACTCTGGAATTAAACATATTGCAACAAAACGATTTACACTTCGTTATCCTGAAGAGAAACTAAAATTTGTAGGTGATGGATACCAATATGATCCTTCTACAGGTGTTGGAATTGCTGGACTAAAGGGACGACATATGTTATTTCATGATCATTGTACTGGTTGTCAATTATGTTCTATTGCATGTGAAGGTGTTGCAGAGGCAATTGCAATGGTTAAAGTTCCAGAAGAGCAAAAACAAAATAAAAAATCTATCATGCCACAAATTGATTATGGCAAATGTGTTTTTTGTGGACTATGTGTTGATGCATGCCCATTTTATGCTCTTTACATGACTAACGATTATGAACTTTCTTCATTTTCAAAAGAAGGATTAATCTATACTCCTGCGCAGCTTGCTGTAAAACCATATGTAGCACAAGATAGTGAAATCCAAATTACTGATAGAGGTGCATCACATGGCTGATGCAGCATTTCTTGCATTAACTGTAATAACAATTGGTTCAGCAATTGCTGCACTTGAATTAAGATCATTGATTTATGGCTCAATTGCTTTAATGGGAACGCTTGGTGGTATAGCAGGATTCTTCTTCTTGTTGGATTCACCATTTGTTGCATTGTTCCAATTAGCAGTGTATGTCGGTTCCATCGCTGTCCTGATTTTGTTTACTGTAATGTTAGTAAAAAGAGAATTAATTTTCAAAAAAATTGAAGATAAGAGGAGAAAGTTTGCAGGAATTGGGTTAATGTTAGTAGTTATGGTGACACTAGGGGCTGTATTCTTGGATTCAGGAATTAAAACAATAACTACTGATGAACCCCCAGTTGATTTTAGAGATATTGGTACTGACTTTGTAACATATTATTGGCCTGCTTTAATTTTAATGGGATTAATTTTAGCTGGTTCTGTAACTGGTGCACTAGTTTTAGCCAAACGAGAGGATGTGGAAAATGACCAGCGAACTAGTTGATTTTACACTTGTATCCGTTGCTCTGTTGGGCATAGGAATTTACGGTCTTGCAGTGAAACGCAATTTCATTCGAATGTTATTTGCAGTTGAAATTATTATCAATGCTGCAAATCTTAACCTTGTAGCATTTGGTAGATTCTTACCTCATAGTGGTGGCCAGACTTTGGCTTTATTCTCAATCGCAATTGCAGCAGCTGAAGTAGCAGTTGGATTGTCCTTGATTATTGTTGCTTATCGAATGTATCAAAATATAGATATTGCAGACTTTAGGAGTTTGAAAGGCTAATGGAATATGCATTATTACAGGCAATTTTCTTGCCATTGTTACTGTCTCCGGTGGCCTACATTATCGGAAGAAAAGTTGGTCCAACACAAGCAATGTGGTTTACGTTTGCAATTTTACTTTACACAACAATTCTTGTAATCACTGCTGCACTTTCCGGAACTGTTGAAGAACACTATCCATGGACGGAACAGTTTGGTGAGTTTGGTTTCTTATTAGACGGTTTAGCATCACCGTTTGCAATAATTATTTATGTGCTATCTACTATCTTGGTACTTTACTCAAAACCATACATGATTCATATATTCCACGAACAATTCGAAGAAGAACAAAAAATCAATACATCTTCAAGTGGACAGACATCCGTAATTGAATCTTCTTCTCTTTCAAATTATGTAAATGCAAAATCTGGACTTTATTTTGCACTTTATCTTGTCTTTGCAATGGGAATGCTTGGAACAATTCTTGCAACAAACCTAATTGAATTCTATCTGTTCTTTGAGTTCATGTTGATTCCAGGTTTCTTCTTAGTTGCACTTTGGGGTGCAGGTCAAAGAAGAAAGATTGGTTTAATGTTTTTGTTTTGGACTCATGCAGGCGCAGTTGTTTTACTATTAGGCTTTTTAATGATTGGTCTCACAATTGGAAGTTTTGACTTTGCAGATATTCATGAATCAGAAATTCCACAAGACATTGTAATGCTCTCTGCAATTGCAATTGCATTAGGTCTTGGAGTTAAACTGGCAGTCTTCATGTTCCACATTTGGCTTCCATATGTCCACGGTTCTGCACCTACACCAATTAGTGCATTATTGTCACCTGCCATGATCGGAATTGGTGCTTATGGTATTTTCAGATTAATTGTTGAATTCTTACCTACAACATTTGCAGACCTTGCAATATGGTTCCACATTTGGGGGCTAGTTACAATGATTTATGGTGGTGCAATGGCACTTATGCAGGATGACTTGAAACGTCTTCTTGCTTATTCTAGTATTAGTCAGATGGGTTACATCCTGTTTGGTATTGGCTCAATTTCTGTACTTGGTCTTTCAGGTGCAGAAATGATGTATGTAACACACGGTATTGGAAAAGGCATCCTCTTCATGATGGCTGGAATTATTATCCTTAAGGTTGGAACAAGAAGCATCTCCAAACTTGGAGGATTAGCTGGAAAGATGCCAATTACAGCAGTGTGTGCAGTTATTGGTGCATTGACAATCATGGGTGTGCCACCAACTAGTGGATTCATGGGAGAATGGATTCTCTTTTACGGTGCATTAGAGACTGCAATTGAAGAGGGCTCAACAATTAGAGCGGTGACATTTGGTTTAGGTCTTGTTGCAACTGTTCTTACAATGTCTTATATGCTTTGGATGCTAAAACGCGTGTTCTTTGGAAAAACTCCTGAACATCTTGAAAATGTGAAAGAAGGAAGTTGGTACATGACTGCACCAATGATGGTATTGGCAGGATTTTCTATTGTAGTGGGAATTTATCCGGATATCTTTTTGAAAACAATTATTCCGTACATGAATGGAGTGTTAGGGGTTTAGAATATGGCAACTGAAGCTTTAGGATTGCCATTTGAAGTTGGAACTCTTAGTGCATGGCTTGTTTGGATTTTGCCATTTGCTGCTGCACTAATTATGCCTGGAATTGGCAAAATGTCAAAGAATGCAACTGGATATGTGGCAGTTGGATTTGCTTTGATGAGTGCATTATCTGCAGCATCAATGATTCCTGTTGCCTTGGAGGCTCAGGAATTACATCATCAAATAATGTGGATTGAGGCAATTGGTCTCAAAGGTGGTGTGTTAGCAGATCCACTTTCTATAATCATGGCAAATGTTGTGGGTTGGATTTCATTTCTCATTATGATATACAGTACAGGTTACATGAAAGGTGATAAAGACATTACAAGATTTTGGTTCTGGATGATGTTCTTTATTGGTTCTATGCAGTTAATTGTATTGTCTGATAACTTACTTCAAGTATTCTTTGGATGGGAAGGTGTAGGACTTGCATCATATGCCTTGATCAGCTTTTGGTATCGCGATAAGAAGAAAGATCATGTTGGAACTGAAGGACGTACTGTTCTTGGAATGTTAGACTACTATTCTCCAACACATGCAGGTATGAAGGCATTCATCATGACCAAAGTTGGTGATGTTATGATGATTGCAGGTATGCTTTTGATATTTTTGTTTGCAGGGACATTTGGATTTAAAGAACTAATGGGTGATACTGCATGGGCAACTGCAATGTCTGCTCAGGGATTATTGGTTCCTGCATTTGTTTTATTGTTTGGAGGAGCAGTTGGAAAATCTGCACAATTCCCACTAAACGAATGGCTCTTAGAAGCAATGACTGGACCTACAGCAGTTTCAGCATTGATCCATGCTGCAACAATGGTCAAAGCAGGCGTCTTCTTAGTTGCAAGAATTGGACCTCTTGTTTTTGCATTAGGTGCTGCTGGAATTCTTGCAGATCAATTCTTTGAAATTGTTGCTTGGGTTGGTGCAATTACTGCGTTATTGTTGGCAACACAAGGAATGGTCAGTCCTGAAATTAAGAAAGTCCTTGCATATTCTACTGGCTCTCAAATTGGTTATATGATGATGGCCATGGGTGTTGCAGGATTATCTCATCAATATGTGGATGGTTACACTGCAGGTTTCTTCCATTTGATTTCTCACGCAATGTTCAAAGCATCATTATTCATGGCAGCAGGTTCTCTGTTGCATATTGTTGGTTCTAGATTCATGTCCGATATGGGTGGTCTTAGAAAACAGATGAAGAAGACTTATGCATTCATGTGGGCTGCGGGTTTGGGATTGATGGGTGCACCATTTATCACAACTGGTTTCTGGAGTAAGGATGCAATATTTGCAGCAGTCTATGAATCAGGAAATGAATGGGCAATGCCACTTTATGCAATTGCAGTATTGACTGCAGTAATTACAGCATTTTACACTACAAGAATGATTGGAATGGTGTTCTTTGGAAAGAAGAGCAAACACATCGAAAAGATGGAAGAAGAAGGACATCATATTCATGAAGCATCATTATCAATGTGGATACCATATGGAATTCTTGCAGTTCTTACAATTGGAATTGGACTAATTGGTTTATCTACAGAAGAAGGACTTCATGAATTGTTTGTAGATTATCTTGAAGAATCCTTTGGTATTACCACTGAACATGCAGCTACAGAAACATCTATTCTTCCTGAATTCTTACAGGGTCTTAATCCAATTGCGTTAGGATCTTCGTTGGCAGCATTTGCAATTGGAATTGGACTAGGTTACATCTTCTATATTGGCAGGTGGGTTGATCCTGTAAGATTTGTAAATTCTAACATCTTCTTTTATGCAATTCACAAAATTATCTTAAACAGATGGTATCTTAATGCAATTATCTACTGGTGCTTTGTTGTAGCACCATTGTGGTTGGCAAGAGGTGTATTCAGATACTTTGAAAAGACAGCTATCGATTATGGTATGAATGATGGAGTTCAGAAAGCCGTTGGATGGAGTGCAAAAGTTGTACAAGGAACTCAAACTGGTGTCTCACAATCATATCTATTCGTATTTGGAGCAGGACTACTATTCGTGGTTCTGATATTGTTGATATAGGAGATTGATGACTTGTTAGAAATTACTTCAACCCCATTGGTATTAATTGCAATATTGGGTACTGTCGGTGTCATTCTTCCGATTATCAGTATCGCTAGAAAAGAAAAAGGGTCTAATTCATTTTATGCAGTAATTGCATTTGCAGCCTTAATTGTATCCATGGGATATGTTGGATATCAATTCATTAACGAAAATGTTTCTGCATCTGCTCTTTTCTCAGATGATGTTGTAGTTGATGATGCATTTGGTGGATTCTTTGCAATAGCAATGTTAATTGTTGCTTTGTTCACAACAGTTGGCTCTTTCAATTACATGAGAAAACATAATTCTCCTGCAGTATACTATTCTCTAATTTTACTTGCAACTATTGGTATGGTGTTAGTAGCATACTCTACAGATTTGGTTATGTTGTTTGTTGCATGGGAGCTGATGAGTATTCCAACATATGTCTTAGTTGGATTTATGAAAAAGAACCCAAGCTCAAATGAGGCTGCTCTAAAATATTTCTTGTTTGGCGCATTGTCCTCTGCAATCATAGTTTACGGAATTTCTATTTCCTATGGATTAACTGGTTCTACAAATATTGGAGAGGTGATTCAAGGTTACTCAACGCTTGATCCATCTCTGCTGCCTCTAGCATTACTTTCTGTTGGAATGTTTATTGCAGGATTTGGATTCAAGATGGGACTTGTACCTTTCCATCAATGGCTTCCTGATACCTATGAGGGTGCGCCTTCACCAATAACTGCACTCCTTGCAGCAGCAACAAAGAAAGCTGGATTTGCAGCTACAATCAGAGTTGTAGTCCTGGGAATGGTAGTTCTAAATCTTGACTGGACATTAGCCCTTGGTATTATTGCTGTGATGACAATGACTATAGGAAACGTTGCTGCAATTATGCAAAAGAATCTTTCAAGAATGCTAGCATATTCAAGTATTGCACATGCAGGATACATTTTGATTGGCCTTGCAGTTGCACCGCATAGCTCACTTGGATTGCAGGGTTCTTTATATCAAATCATGAATCACGCCGTAATGAAGGGAGCAGCTTTCATTGCAGTTGCAGGAATTGTAACAACTCTTGCTGTAACTAATATTGATAAACTCAAAGGACTTGGAAGAAGAATGCCGATTACTGCTCTAGGTTTGGTAATTGCATTGTTTGCATTGGCTGGAATTCCTCCACTTTCAGGATTTTGGAGTAAGCTGATGTTATTTGGTAGTGCATTAGATGCAAGTTCTGCTTTATGGTGGGCACCATGGCTTGCAATTGCAGGAGTTCTTAACAGTGCATTATCTCTTGCTTACTATGGTTGGATTACACGAAAAATGTACTTTGAAGGTGAAACAGAAAAAAGAGTTGCAGAGCCAAAATCTGTTATCGCAGTTATGATCTTCTCAACAATCTTCTTGGTAGGATTCGGTGTATATCCAGATCCATTAATTAAATTTGTAGAATTTGCAGCTCCGGTTATTAGTTTAGGCCTTATGCCTTAAATGAAGTAAATTTAATTAAATTATCTAGATTTATTTTTGCGTCATTATCTGGAATTTTTCTTAAACCGACTCTTGCTTTTTCAGAATATTCTCTTAACAACTCTTCCATTTTATTAAAAACATCTCTTGGGTCGGAACTTTTCTTAATTAGTAGATTAAACAACTTGTCTTCGTTTTTCCAGTCCAACAAATCATCTCTAATTTGATATGCAATCCCAATGTTTTTTCCATATTCAGTTAATGCTTCAATCTGCTCTTCGGATCCATTTGCAATGATTGCACCTATTCTTGCTGCTACCTCAAATGCAGTTGCAGTTTTGTATTCGATTACTTTGAGATAATCATCAAATGTAACATCCTCACTGGTTTCTAATCTATTTTCAATCATTTCGCCTTCACTCATCAACATGGCAGTTGTGGCTAAATCTTTTGTAATTCTGGCATTGTCTAATCTTGAAGATATTGCAAGAATTAATCCTAAAACAAAGTCCCCTGTAAGTATACTGGTATTGTAACCAAATTTGATATGAAATGGATCTTTTTGCCTTCTCATAGTTTCATTATCAATAATGTCATCATGAATGATCGATTCCATATGTAAAAATTCAACAGCACAAGATGCTGACCATGTATTTTCATCAACTTTTCCTACGCTCTCAGCTGCAAGAGTCAAAATAATTGGCCTAATTCGTTTTCCGCCATCTAATGAATATTTTAATGGTTCAATGAATTCTGATTCAGAATAAAGAGAAAGTTCATCATCTAACGCTTCATCAATTTTTTGAATATACATTCCATAGGTTTCAAGTAGTGGATTGATTTCGATATTTTTCCTGTCCAAAATTGCCTGATCAAAAAACTTTGTCATTAGTAAATAAATCTTGGTGCTCCAGCCGGGATTTTCATCGTTTGATTTTGAACCCGGGATCACTGCCTTGAAAGGGCAGTATGCTTGACCGGTCTACACCACTGGAACCCAAGAAAATTCTGTGTTTTGACCATAAAATCTTTTGTAAACAACAAAGATTTTTTTATTGGCAATTTAGGAGATGAAATATGAGTATAATTAAAAAAATTGATGAAATGATTGAAGAAAGAAGTTTGCTAAAACATCCATTCTATCAAATGTGGTCTGATGGAAAGTTGACCCAAGAATCTTTGGCAGGATATTCCAAAGAATATTTTCAACTTGTAAAAGCTGTTCCAGATTTTATGACTCCCATTATTGAGAAAGCACCAGAAGCAGTTGTTGGCGAATTAATTGAAAACCAACACGAAGAATCTGATCATATTAAACCGTGGCTTGCCTTTGCAGAAGAACTTGGTGTTTCTGAAGACGAATTGATTCCATATGCTGGAACATCAAAAACTCAGAAAGCAGTATCTGATCTGAATGGATTGATGGATACTTTTGAAGGCGGTGCATGTGCAATGTATGCTTTTGAAAAAGAAATTCCAAAAATCAGTCAAACTAAACTTGATGGATTGGCTGAATTTTATGGTCTGACAAGTCATGAAGCTACAGAATATTTTGAACTCCATACAGAAGCTGATGTTCGTCATGCTGCATCATGGAGAAATATTTTGGAAAAATCTTCAACTGATTCAAACAATCTGATTGAAATTGCAGACAAATCTATTTCTGCACAAAACTTGTTGCTTGATAGTTGTTATGAAGAATATTGCTAATCTCATAACATTTTAAACCTAAGAATAAATTCATCTGCTTAGGGCCCGTAACTCAGCTTGGTAGAGTAACCGGCTCATAACCGGTGAGCCAAGGGATCGAAGCCCTTCGGGCCCATACCCTATCTGCACCTTTCTGAATTCGATATCAAATTAATATCGTAAATCCTTCTTGAGAATTATTTTTTTTATGATATTTTTCAAAATAGAATAGAGGTTTGGTGCAAAGAGCATTATGTGTAGTAGGTTAATCGTCATCACTCTTCATCAAAACCGTGTAAACAGTCTTAGAAAATTCATTTAAAAATTATTACATTAATAATATTGCAGATATTTTCATCGATGGTTTTATAACAAGTGCTATGATAACATTTCTCCAACATGGAAGAATTAAAAGTAAAAAAAGATTTTACAAATATTTACACACAAAAATTCCCAAATTCATATTTAAAAGAAATGAAAAAATTAGACTATCGCATTCCTGATAAAACTAAACCATTGTATCTATCGCTAGCAAAACAACTTTACAAAAAAATTTCAAAAAAATTAAAAATTTTGGATATTGGAAGTTCATATGGTATCAATTCTGCATTAATGCAATATGATCTTACAATGTCTGACCTTGATGATTTCTTTTTAAAAGAAGAACCTTCACTTGAACGATCAAAACAATTCTTTGATAATCTTCCATCTGATGACTCTTTTGATTTTTACCAGATTGATATTTCGAATCCTGCGTTAAAATTTTCTGAAGATGTTCAATTATGCAAAAAAGGAATATGTGTAAATCTTGAATCTGGAAATCTGCCTATGCAGGAATTACCTCAATTTGACATGGTGATTGCAACAGGCTGTATTGGATACATTGGATACAAAGCATTCTCCAATCTCTTTGAATTAATAAAAAAACAACAATCTGGGATAAATTCGGAGAATCCAAAAAAAGGCCCAGTTTTTGCATTTTCTGTTTTGAGGATTTTTGATATGGAACAAATTGAGAAAACCTTTGATTATTATGGTTATTCCTTGGTAAAGACTGATCTTCGGCCTATTCGTCAGAGAAGATTCTCTGATCCTGAAGAAAAACACAAGACCCTATCTCTTTTACACCATAAGGGAATTGATACAAAATGGCTTGAAGATGATGATCATTTTTATGCTGATTTTTATATAGCAAGTCCAAAAAAACTAGAAAATCAACTAATTACAATGTCAAAAGACCTGAAAAGACATGCAGGTAACTAATTCTTTTTTGATTATGCTATGAGCTTCCAGGAAATAAAATGCCTCCGATGTGGAAAAAACACACTAGTTACTGATGTAGAATCTTCCGAAGTATTTTGCTCAAATTGTGGCATTGTAGTTGAAGAAAAGGTCAATGATAGCAGGTCTGAGAGAAGATTTACAGATTCTCCTACAATCAAATCTCATACTGGAGACAAGACCTCGTTAACAAGGCATGATCGTGGTCTTAGCACTATGATTAATCCTTTTGACAAAGACTCTGCTGGTAATCCATTATCAACTTCGATGAAATCATCTATGACACGATTACGAAAATGGGACAGTCGAAGCCGTGTCAAAACCAGTAATGATAAAAATCTCCAACAAGCTCTTCTAGAATTGTTAAAAATGAAAGAAAAATTATCTTTGCCTGATGCAATCGCTGAAAAAGCATCTTATATTTATAGAAAAGCCTTGGAAAAGAAACTAGTTCGGGGACGTTCCATCTCATCCCTTATTGCAGCTTGTCTTTATGCCGCATGTCGTGAATCAGAAACTCCACGAACATTAAGGGAAGTTGCTGCAACCATAGGAATTAAAAGAAAAGAAATCTCTGCAACCTACAGACTAATCTTCAAAGAATTAGACCTTAAAATGCCCGTAGTTGATTCTGTTTCATGCGTTGCAAAAATTGCAAGCAATGCCGAGTTGTCTGAAAAAACAAAACGTTATGCAATGAAAATCCTAAAAAATGCAGAAAGACAAAATGCCTTAGCAGGAAAACATCCAATGGGTGTTGCTGCCTCTGCTCTATATCTTGCATGCATTAATCTTGAAGAAAATAGAACGCAAAAAGAGATTGCTGATGCTGCAGGAATAACAGAAGTCACAATCCGAAACAGATGCAAAAGCCTCAAAGAGGTGGATGGTATATGGAAAAAACTTCAATAATCATAAAATGCTTTTCATAGTATGGTAAAAGCTGATCTTAGGGTATGTGTTGACTGTGGATGTATTTTTAACAGAGAAGTAGGTTTGAAACCAATCTCTAACTGTCCTGCATGTGGTTCAGAAAACCGTGAACCACTAGAATTGTAATTCTTACATCCCTTTTCATACCCAATCTGGTGATTGAGTTCACATGGAGTTGAACCCATTTGCGGTATTGATCTTTTAGTTTGATGCCATACCTTGATTATCTCAAGAGAAATTATTTGATTGGTTAAAGTATCTGATTCTAAATATGTGAAAAACTTCATTTCTAGTTGTTTGTATAGATAGTATCTTAAAAAAATAAAATTATGACGCCTAAACTGAATCTAAATCTACAAGCAAAATATTCTAAAGCCCTTTTGACCCATATCTTTTTCCATTAGTTTTAAAATGAGCCAATCCAAAATTCATTGGCTGCAATGAAGAATCAGAGTTATATCTGAAATGATGATTGGAAGGCATTTGTCTGAGCTGCCAGTATTCATTTGTTAATTTGTTTTTTCACCTTTTCTAAAACATTCTCATCTACTAAATTTTGTTCATACAATGCTTCTGTGATCTGCAAAATATCAAGAATTGAATGCATGTTGACTCCTAATTCAGATAAGGCTTGATCCGCACCTTCCATTCTATTGACAATTACATATGCGTCCTTTACTGAAATGTTGACTTCTTTTAGTGATTTTATTGCATTCACGACTGAACCTCCAGTAGTTGCAACATCGTCAATCATAACTACTTTCATTCCATCATGAATTTTTCCTTCAACTGATTTTGAAGTACCATAATCTTTTGGTTTGCTTCTAACATAGATTAGAGGTTTTACAGTTTCTATTGCTAATGCTGATGCAATTACTAATCCTCCTGTTGGGACAGAAGCAATGGACTCAAAATTATCTAATCCTATATTTTGAGCAATCTCGTTTTCAAGATATTTCACCATTTTTCTAAATTCATGAGGATAGCTTGGAACTAGTCTTAAATCCACATAGTAAGAACTCTTTTTTCCACTTGCAAGTGTAAATTCTCCAAATTTTATAATGCCTTTTTGATGCAAAAAGGTTGCAAACTCTTTTACAAATTCCATACCAAAGTTAACTACACTGGATTTATTTTGGTTTGTATTATCAATGAATTATGCCTGAAATCTGGTTAAATTATGGTATCACAGACGTTGTTTTAGATATAAGAGCAGAAAATTTAGAGCAAAAAATCGATTCTGATGGAAAAATTTTGGAGGATTCTGCTATAAATGAAAAACTCAACTCTCTTGATTTATCAAAACCTATGGAACTAGTAGTTTTACATAATTCAAAATCCATTCAAAAAATTATCTCTTCTCTGTTTATTTTGTGCGAGCAAAAATCAAAACCATTCCCGAAAATTTTTGCTGAGAAAAAAATATTGAATTTGGTCAAAGCAGGACTTCCTGAAGGAAGCTCAATTAACGAATTTGATGACGTAGGCATTTCAAATTCAAATCTTGTATTTATGGGTGAGATGGAATTTGATGGATTATTTGGCTATGAAACTATTTCAACTCGCCTTCTCAAAAAATTTGGTTTAGATTCTATGCTTTCAGCATATGCTAAAAGACAAGGAAATTTGCCTGTACCAGGACAGCATCCTGAAAGTTTAGTAGAAGCAAAAAAATTCACTGATAATTTTGAAATTCAAGGTATTGAAATAGTTGCAAATTCTAAAGGCATGATTGATTTTTCAATAGGTCATCCATCTGAAACTATTTCTACAACAAAAACCTTGGAATCCAACTCAATAAAAGATGTAGGGGAGCATAAAACTATGGTGATTAGTACCGGCAAGGATGCAAGTAATTTTGATTTAGGAAAATCCCTTTCGTCTCTTTGGAACTGTTCCAGTGCAATAAAAAAAGACGGTCTTGCAATTTTGGTGGCTGAATGTAAAGGTGGATTGGGATCTGATGCAATTCAACAATACATTGAAGATAGATTAACTTTGGAGCAACTAAGAAATCCTACCAAATACATTAGTGGAATGGAAGATCTGTTATTTCTCTCAGAAGTACAAAAGAATTTTCAGATTGGTCTAGTTTCAATCTTGCCTGACTTTTATACCAAGAAACTAAACATGATTTCACTACCTGGAATAAAATATTCTATGGATTATATTTTAAAAACACAAGGAGCAAGACAAAAGGTTGCAGTTGTTACAGATGGTGCTAGACTTTTACTAAGGTAAGAGATTTGGTAGAAAATCTGATGGTAATGGTGCACATAAAATTGCTAATCCTATAATTCCAATGTATGCAAGTTTTCTGTTTCTCGAAAGTGGTGAAATATCATCAAGTGGAGTTGCTCCAGGATTTCTTGAACTCATAATGAGAATTAACATTGCCATTAACCAGTAATTTAACAAAACAAGAATTGCCATACTTCCAAAAGTTGCATATCTGTGAAGTTTTGGGCCAAGTAATGTTCTTGCCATATGTCCTCCGTCTAGTTGCCATGCTGGAAGTAAATTCAAAAACGTAATTAAAAATCCAATCCATGCTGCAAACATGACTGGTGTCATGATTACCTCGTGTCCCTCTCCTCCTTTTCCAAACAATGCTAGGCTTGCAGTCATTAGTAGTGGCTCACCCTGATTCCATTCTATTAATTTGGATTCGGCAAATAACCCTGCTGCAATATCTTGCTCCAACATTGGTGCAGTATATGCTCCATAAATTGAAACTATAACTGCAATCACTAATCCTGCAATAGGACCTGCAATAGCAACATCAAACAAAATTTCCCGATTAATTGTTAATCCTTTTGACTGAATAAATGCACCAAATGTTGGAATTCCAATTACTGGTAACCCTGGAATAAAGTAAGGCCAAGTTGTTTTTAGTCTGTGTATTTTTGCAGCAATAATATGGCCCAGCTCATGAATTCCTAGAATTCCTAATAATGATAATGTGTATACTCCTGCCATTTCGAGAGGATCTCCAATTTCTATAATGGAATTAGTTCCTGATGTTCTATAGTATCCATCAATCATTACAAATGAAATTACGACTGCAAACAATATTCTGGGAGTCCACGAAGAACTCATCCATCTTCTCTGTTTTTTTGGTGAAAATTTCTGAATGATTACATATCTTCCACCATTCATCTCTTCTAATTTCCCTGCATAACTCCTATTCTCCAATTTTCTAGCTAAATCCTCAAACTTTGATTTGAAATCATAATCTTCTATTCGAAACTCTAAAGAAAACTCCGTTTTTGTAAAATCACTTACCTCAAATATGGATTTGACTAATGAAATAATGTTTTCTTGTGAGGCGTCTTCCATCTGTTAAACGCTACATCTTTCCATTAAATGGTCTTTTGGTTTAAAAATAAATATTGATGCTCATAATCTATAGTATGCAAGTAATTCTTAGACAACTAGGAGATTGCAATATTAGAAGAGCAGAACCAAGCGATCTTATTTCTGTGATGGAAATTAATCTGAAAACCCTTCCAGAACATTACTCTGATTATTTCTATGAAAGCCTGCTGGCAGAGCTTCCTGAGGCGTTCATTGTTGCAGAAATTGGAGGAAAACACGTTGGTTATATTATGTGTAAAACTGAATACGGGTTTTCAAATTTTAAAAAATTAGGGTTTGTTAAAAAAGGTCATGTGGTTTCTATTGCAGTTCTTGATGAATTTAGAAAAAAAGGTATTGGGAGAGCACTTGTAGAAGAATCCGTTAATGGCGTAAAATTAAGAAAGTGTGATGAATTCTATTTGGAAGTTAGATGTAGTAATAACGAAGCTGTTAGACTGTATGAAAAACTAGGATTTGTTATTAGACAACAACTAAACGCCTATTATCGAGATGGCGAAGATGCATATCTTATGGCAATTGAATTAGATTAGTTCAAACCAATAAATAACTCTCAAAAAATTCTCCGCCATGGATAAGCGTAAAGGGATGGGCATTACAATTTTTGTGCTTTGCATTGGTAGCTTTTTTCTTTATGCATATTTGTTAATGCTCTCTGAATGGAGTCCAATTGTATTGCAATTATCTGTGTTAATGATTGCAGGGGGAATTCTTGGAGTAATTGCATGGATTGGATATGTTATGGCAACAACAAAACTTTCGTCAGCATCAATTACCTCTGAAGATTAGCTATTTGGAAATTTTTACATCAACTACTGTTTGATAATATCTTGGACCTACTGCCCTTACAATTTTTGAACTTAGAATTTCTGATTTGACTGGTGTGACTTGAAGGTAGTGTGCTTCTGATAGTTTTCCAGCTTCTGATTTTTTATCAGCGTGAATATGTGAATAATAATGAATTGTTCCGCCATTTTTAGTTGTACTGATTGCAGATTCTAAAAATTCATCAGATCTTTCTGGTAATAACATCAATGTTCTATCTGATTTGTTCTCTAACTGTTCTTTGATAATTTTTGATGCATCTCCATTAATTGATATTACTTTTCCTGCTAGTTTGTTTAATTCTATGTTTTTTTCACACAGTTTTGAGGCAACTGGATTGATATCCAAACTATATACAGTACATTTTTTCTTTTTTGCAGCCATTATTGAAAACATTCCAACTCCTGCAAACATGTTGGTCACAATTTCTCCCTCCTGAATCAAATTTGCAATTCTTTCCCTTTCTGTTG
Organism: Nitrosopumilus ureiphilus; assembly: GCF_013407185.1. Taxonomy (NCBI): domain Archaea; kingdom Thermoproteati; phylum Nitrososphaerota; class Nitrososphaeria; order Nitrosopumilales; family Nitrosopumilaceae; genus Nitrosopumilus; species Nitrosopumilus ureiphilus. The sequence goes on from NZ_CP026995.1 coordinate 342,149, forward strand.
AAAGTCTAGGTGAAAAAAATGCCTTTTCAACGTCAACTATGAATTTACATCCAAATTCTTTGTATTCTGTCTCAGTATTGTCTTCTCCTGCTAGGATCTCCAAATTTCTTGTACGAAAATCTCCTTCCACATCTGATGCTTGATAGTATACACTTCGGGCAATTTTTACTTCATTTAGCAAAGTTTCACCAATGATTTTCTTCTTTGGTAACAAGGTGTCTGGAATTCTTACAATAATTATGTCTCCAATTTGATCAAATGCTGAGATCAAATCCTCACTTTCTTTTTCAGAAAGCACACTTGCAAGTGCTTTTTTTAGCATCCGAGTCAATGCTTGTAATAAAAATTAAGGCGAATAAATATTCTAGATAACCTCATTTTTGGCACTTTTTTGAAAAATTCCAAATGATTTTGAATATGTAATGTTGATTTACTTTAACTTTTATTTCTTACAATAATGTAAAAACTGGAAAGAGACATCCCTGACAGAATAACAATTGCCAAAATTAGTGGCATTGGGTTTGTTCTTTCAGTTGTGATTAATTGTTTGTTTTCTGCTTCATCTAATTCAATGAATTTGCATATGTTACTGTCAATGAAATGTGTATCATTTTGCCATGATGATAATAAATCAAGGCAGAGTTGATCGGGTTCGGGATATTTGTTAATTTTATTTACACATGCACAATCAGAAAACACTCTTTCAAGTTGACTTTGTGTATTTTGTGATTCATATAATTGCTCCAAAGAATGATGATGAAATAAAACTATCCCAACTGCAATAACGGTCAAAATTATACCAATAATAATAACTAGATTTGTTTTATTCACCTTTGTGATATTCATTAATGCATACATTATACTTTAGGCCAGACTTTAGGATGCTGTTTCGCTGATGGGACATGGTCAGATGAGTTGACAACCCTTGTACAGTCTCAATATATCACACAGGCAATACTGCAATCAGAATTTATCTGGAGATTTGATCATTTTTTCTTAGGTAGAAATGAGGTTGGATCCAATTTAAAAAAATCTTTTATCAATTTTAGATAAATTTCCTGTGTTTCATATCGAATCAATTTTTCTTCAGTATTGGAATCCGCTAATTTTTTATCTACTAACATCTTAATTACTTGCAAATACTGTTCATGTTCTTCTTTGTTGATCATGATAAAAAAAAGAAATGGTGCTATATTACAGCTACCAAGGTGTAACCACCCATATCTTGATTTGCCTCATAGTCAGCATTAACATACACAACATACAATCCAGCCTTTATTGTGCCACAAAGTATGGTATATGATGTTGTTGGATTTGTGATTAGATTACCAACACATCCAGATCCATCTCCTGTGTGTTGAATATTCAGAAACACATTGTTTTGCCAATGAAACGTGTTACAGTTTGGGGAAGTACCGCTTGTTACTATTGATGGAAAACTCTGTTGGATTGGTATTGTACTAAATCCATTAGTCAAAGTTCCTTTGTAGTTTGCGGTTTCAGCACCACCATCACATCCAGATCTAACAATATTGATGTTAAACTGAGATCCTGACTGTCTCGTCGCTGTGAGACCTGACATAGACCGAGTCCAAAAAGTCCTGCACTGGTTTGTCCATGTCATATATGACGTATATGTCATACATATGGTTACCAGTAGTTTTTAGTGTTTGTAATAGAAATTTCCAGATGTTTTCTGATCTTTATCTAATCTACTCTCTAGTTTGTTCACACGAGGTCTGAGACTCCTTTCATCTCTTCTAAATGAGATGTCAAGGGATTTTAGAAATCTGTTCATTGCTTCGGCCTTTCGCATTGGAGTCGTAGCTCTTCCTGCAACTCCTGATTCTCCCTCAAAAATTACTATTGAATCTGAAATTAAATCCATCAACTGCAAATCATGATCAATAATTATTGCTGATTTTCCAAAAGAACGAACAAATTTCTGAATGAATTTTGCAACTGCAATTCTGTCTTCGACATCTAAAAATGCTGATGGTTCATCTAAGGCATACAAATCTACTTTTTGTAATAAACAAGACGCAACTGCAACCTTTTGCAATTCTCCTCCTGAAAGATTTTTGATAGATTTATTGTATAGTTTTTTGATTTTTAGTGGTTCTAGTATTTGTTCTTCTTCCATACTTCCTTCTACTGGATTGCCATTTGCTTTATCTAATACTGATATGACTTCTACATCAATGTCATTTTGAAGATATTGAGGTTTGTATGCAATCTTGATTTTTTTATTAATGCTTCCTGAATCTGGACTTTCAACTCCTGCAATCATCTTCATCATGGTTGTTTTACCTAGAGCATTTGCTCCCATTATGCCTAGAACTTCGCCTTTTCTTACTTCCCCTGCTTCAATTGTCACTGAAAATGTCGGATATTTTTTTACTAATTTTGGATATGTGACAATTGTGCTTCCTTCTTCAAAAATATCTGTAGTAGATGATGATACATCAAAAGAAAATTTCTTGTCTCTAAATCTTACATTTTCATTTGGCAGATAACCATCAAGAAAGACATTGATTCCAATTTTTGTAGATAGTATAGTTGAAACAATTCCATACGCCCCAGGTTCACCATATAGAACTTCGATATAGTCACTAAGAAAATCAAGCAATGTAAGATCATGTTCTACAACCATCACACTCTTTCCAATTTTTGCCAAGTTCTGAATTACGCGAGCAACACCTGTTCTTTGAAAAACGTCATTGTATGATGATGGTTCATCAAAGAAATAAAATTCTGCATCTTTTGATGCAGCAGCAGCTACTGCAATTCTTTGTAACTCCCCTCCGCTTAATTCCTTTAGATTCTGTTCCATGGAATTTTCCAATCCTAATTCTTTGATTAACTCTCTTGAAACTCCTCTTTCATCATACTTGTCGAGAAGTTCCTTTCCTGTTCCATCAAATGCCTGTGCAATATGATGAACCTGTTGTGGTTTTATTGATGCACGAATTTGCTTTTGCTCAATTTTTTCAAAATGCTGTTTAAGTTCAGTTCCACTATAATGCTTTAAGATTTCATTCCACTCTGGTGGATTTTCATATCTTCCAAGGTTTGGTTTTAAATTCCCTGATAGAATATTGACTACAGTACTTTTCCCCATGCCATTTCTTCCTAATAGTCCTACCACTTCGCCTTTTTTTGGAGTAGGTAATTTGAATAATCTAAATGAATTTGCTCCATATTGGTGTATTTTATCTGTAGCCAACTCACTTGCTAGATTTACAATAGTTATTGCATCAAAGGGGCATACTTTGACACATATTCCACATCCATTACAGATGTCTTCATCTATCTGGGCTTTCTTTGATTCCTCATTTAGAACAATACATTCTGCTCCTGATTTGTTAACTGGGCAGTATTTGATGCACTCCAAACCACATTTTTTTGGTTGGCATAGGTCTTGATCTAAAACGGCTACCCTGTGAGTCATGTTGTAATCCCGTATTTTCTTTGCTTTATACCTATTTTGAGCGTATTTGAAATCCGGCGTTACGTTAATAGATGAGAATTCAGCATCATTTTTCAAGCCGGCCATAGCGTTAGGGTGCGACCCAATCCCATTCCGAACTTGGAAGTCAAACCTGACGTCGCTGTTGTGCTACTAAAATGCGAGAGCCTTTGGGAAGCAACAGTGCTGGCATTTTCTAATTTACAATCAATCTTTTAATATCCAATTATCTGAAATGACGTGATTTCTATGACAAATTGTACCGTATGCGGTGAATTCTTTTCAGATGATATTCGATTTTTAAATCATATGATGGAAAAACATGGTTTTAGAAATCCAAATGTGGGAACACCTGATAGAAATAGTAGAGGCTACTAATTCTACAATTTTTGTAAATAATCTAAAATTAATCTTACACCAAAACCTGTTGCCCCTTTTGGATTGTATGATTTTTCCTTAGTAGCTGTCTGAGTCCATGCCACTCCTGCAATATCAAAGTGTATCCATGGTGTATCAGTAATTGCATTTCTCAAAAATGCTGCAGCCGTGATAGTTCCCGCAGCTCTGCCTATTCCTACATTTTTCATATCTGCAACATCTGATTTTATCATGTCCATATAATCTTGATTGAGTGGAAGTTCCCAAACTTCCTCGCTTGTATTCTTTGAGGCATCATTGATCTTCTTTGTTAACTTTTTATTGTTTGATATTATTGCTGCAACATTTGTTCCTAATGCTACAATGCATGCACCTGTCAGAGTTGCAAAATCAATCATTGCCTTTGGTGAATATTGCTTTTCTCCATATGATAACGCATCAGCTAAAATCAATCTACCTTCTGCATCTGTATTTAGAATTTCTGCAGTTTTTCCACCATACAATTTTATGATGTCTCCAGGTCTGTATGATTCCCCACCAGGCATGTTTTCAACTGAAGGAATAATTCCTACAACATTGATTGGTAATTTTAATTCTGAAACTGCTTTCATTATACCTAGAACTGTACACCCACCACATTTGTCAAATTTCATTTCATCCATTTTATCTCCAGGTTTCAATGAAATTCCTCCTGTGTCAAATGTCACAGCTTTGCCAACTAGAACAATGGGTTTTTCATTTCTTGGTCCATTACTGTGTTCTAAAACAATTAGTTTAGGTTCATTTTTACTTCCCTGTCCTACTGCTGAAATTCCGCCAAAACCTTTCTTTTTTAATTCAAGTTTCGAAATGATATGGCATTTCATTTTATTCTTTTTTGAAACCATTTTTGCAAAATTTGCTAAAGTAGTTGGAGTACATTCGTTTGGAGGTAAATTTGCAATACTTTTAGTAAATATTGTGCCATCTGCAACAATTTCAGAAGTTCTGATGGTCTTTGAAATGTTGTTTGATTTAGAAACGATGATTGTAAGATCTGGTGTCTTCTCTGCTTTTTCTGACTTGAATTTATCGAATTTGTATAGGGCCATTTTGGAGCCTTCCACAATCTGAGAAATCGATGAAATTGATTCACTTACAAAACTTGGAGGGAAAATTATTGAAAATTCTTTCAACTTTAACTCTCGTGCTTTTTGTGCGATTTTCCCTGAAACATATCTTATAGTGTCATTTGTCAGATCTTCTTTTTTTCCTAATCCTGCAAGAAGAATTCTGTGGGCATATTTGTCTCCTGGAGATGGGATTATGTTCAGTTTTCCCAACTTTCCATCCATATCTTTTAGAGATTGATTAATTGATGATGCTGTTTTTCCATCGATTTTTGTTAATCCTAAGACTTTGTTTGAATTTTCTAAGACGAATCCACAAAGAAGTTCTGTTTTCTTTTTTATAGAACTTTCAGTTTTTATTTTCATTGTAATTGATAGTTTTTAAAGTGTTATTTAGATTTACTAGAAATCAATTTTTTTGCTATTAGTTAGCAAACTAGATGATCTGAGAAAAACTGCTTTGACAGTTTTGCAGTCTTGTCCACAATTATCGTCAATTTTACTTGAAATAAATTTTTTTGTTCTTTTAGAAAAAAATGATTTGAATAAAGGAACTAATGCTGCCCTTCCTCCATATGCTCTTTTTTCATCAATGAACCAGAACATATCCAACGCAGACTCATCTAGAATGTCGTCTCTTATCTTTTTTCCAAAATCTGAATAATGACCTATCATTGTAATTTTACCTCTTGCAAAAAATTCAACAACTTTTGCAAATTTCACACACAAGTAACATTGATTATCAAAAACTACAATTGGTGTGTTTTCTTTAATTTCCATATAATTACATAATCCCGATCAAATTAAAATATTGCAGAAGTAGATTTTTATTCAATTTACAAAGATAACGTTCGAGATGGGACTTAATTATTATCAAATAAAGAAAAACATTCTAAGAGCCAGAAAATTGGTGATTAAGGCAACCAACGCTGCAGGTTCTGGCCATCCTGGTGGTTCCTTCTCAATGGCAGAAATCATGGGATGCTTATTTAACAAATATTTGAAATTTGATCCTCAAAACCCTCAATGGGAAGACCGGGATCGTCTGGTTCTTTCTAAAGGTCATGCAGCTCCCGGCTTATTTTCAAACATGGCAGTAGCCGGTTATTTTCCAGAATCTGAACTTGAAACTCTAAGAAAATTTGGCAGTAAATTGCAGGGACATCCTGATCTCAAATGTCCTGGTGTAGAATTTTGTGGAGGTTCATTGGGAACTGGATTATCATACTCTATTGGAATTGCACTTGCAGCAAAAATTGATTCTAAAGATTACCATGTTTACACGATAATTGGGGATGGAGAATCAGATGAAGGTCAAGTTTGGGAGGCTGCGATGACTGCTGCAAAATACAAAGTTGATAATCTCACTGCTTTTCTTGATCGAAATTTCATTCAACAAGATTCTTACACTGAAAAAATTATGCCGCTTGATGAAAAATTAGAAGGTGACGATCTTTCTGAAATGTGGAAAGATGCATCACGTTGGAAGATAGGTGATAAATGGAGATCTTTTGGTTGGAATGTAATTGAAATTGATGGTCATAGAGTTGAACAAATCAACGCTGCAATAGCTAAGGCTAATGCAACAAAAGGAGTCCCTACAATGATAATTTCTAGAACAATAAAGGGCAAGTCTGTTGAACATATGGAAGATAATCCACAATGGCATGGTAAAGCTCCTGACTCTGACGTCGTTCCAATCATTAATCTTGAATTGGATTCTCAATTCATGATTGCACCATCAATTATTGCAGGAGATATGACAAATTTGGAAAATGAAATTAAAAGATGCGTGTCTGGTAGAGCAGACTATATTCATCTTGATGTAATGGATGGCCGATTTGTACCGACCAAAACTTTTGATCATAATAAAATCAAAGAACTAAGATCTCTGACTGTAATTCCATTTGATTCTCACTTGATGATTAATGAACCTGTAAAACATGTTAAGGATTACATTGATGCAGGTAGTGACATTATAACAGTACATGCTGAAGTAACAGATGAATCTAGTTTCGGGGAAATTCATGATTTACTAAAACAAAATCAAGTTGGTGTGGGGTTTGCAATAAACCCTGACACTGAATTACCTGAATGGTCTTACAAATTCCTATCCTCACTTGATCAACTAATTGTGATGTCAGTTGTACCCGGAAAATCCGGCCAAAAATACATTGAAGAAACACACACAAAGATGACTAGATTGAACTCTGTTCTCAAAGAACACAATTTCTCAGGTTACATTGAGGCTGATGGTGGAGTAAGTCTTGAAAATATTGGTTCAGTATTTGCAGATGGTGCACGTGTATTTGTTGGAGGTGGGGCAATTATAGGACAACAAGATGTGCGAACGGCTATAAGAGATTTTAGAACTGAGATTTTAAAATCTAGAAGACGTATTTTGCTTGATAAAGCAAATGAGTTGGGTGGTGGTGATTTGGTGAGAAAATGGATTGGTTTGCATGTCGTAGGAGAAAAACAAGATCAAATTCAAAAAATTGCACAGGAGGCCGGATATCTTTGAATGATCCAGTAATGACTGACATGCGTTCAGAATATTCAAAATCACTAGTGCATCTTGGAAAAGAAAATCCAAACGTTGTAGTTTTAGGCGCTGATACGACTGATTCTCTGAAAACTTCTGCTTTTGGAAAGGAGTTTCCTGATAGATTTTTCAATGTGGGGATTGCTGAAGCAAATCTAGTTACAATTTCTGCCGGATTGGCAGCTTCCGGAAAGATCTCTTTTGCAAGTACATATGCTATTTTTTTACCAGGAAGGGCAGTTGATCAAATTCGAAATAACATTGCATATCCCTCTCCGCCTGGTAAAAAGGGTCTAAATGTAAAATTAGTTTCATCACATGGTGGTTTATCTGTTGGACCTGATGGGGGCTCTCATCAGCAAATAGAAGATATTGCAATTATGAGAGCAATTCCAAATTTCAGAGTTTTAATTCCTGCTGACACTGTTGCAGTTTCTAAATTAACTCAATTGATGGCAAAAGAATATGGTCCATTTTACATGAGAATGGCAAGATCTAAAACTCCATTAGTTCATTCAGAATCTCAAGATTTCCAAATTGGAAAAGGTATAACACTACGAGATGGCTCTGACTGTACTATTGCATCTTGTGGAATTACAGTCCGAATGGCTTTAGAGGCCGCTGATTCATTGCAACAGGAAGGTATCTCTTGTAGAGTTTTGGATATGTTTTCAATAAAACCAATTGATAATGAGCTATTAGAAAAAGCCGCACGAGAAACAGGCTGCATTGTAACTACTGAAGAGCATAATGTCTTCGCTGGAATGGGCTCTGCAGTTGCAGAATCTGTTTCTGAATCTTATCCTGTTCGTATAAAGAGAATTGGTGCTCAAGATATGTTTGGGGAATCTGCTAGGGATAACGAGGTTCCTTTGCTCTTGGAAAAACACGGAATAACATCTTTTAATATAGCAAAACAAGTCAAAGAAATTAGGAGCAAAAAATTATGAAAATTTTTCTTGATACTGCTAATTTAGATTCAATTAAAAAATTCAATGACATGGGATTACTCGATGGAATCACCACCAATCCTTCTTTAATGTCAAAGGAGGGTGGAAATCCAAAGGATGCAATGGAGGAAATTACAAAAATTATCAAAGGTGATGTGAGTTTAGAAGTTGTAAGTACTGAATATTCAGGAATGATTGAAGAGGGTAAACGACTTCGTGAATACGGAGACAATGTTGTAGTTAAAGTTCCCATGACTCCTGATGGACTAAAAGCATGTAAGTCACTTTCATCTGAAGGAATTCCTGTTAATGTTACATTGATCTTTTCTGCAAATCAGGCTTTACTTGCAGCAAAATCTGGTGCAAAATATGTTAGTCCGTTCATTGGAAGATTGGATGATGTTGGTCAAGATGGAATGAATCTAATTAAAGAAATTAAAGAAATTTTTAAGAATTATCCTAATCTTAAAACTCAGATACTTGTTGCAAGTGTTCGTCATCCAGTACATGTAATCGATGCTGCAAAAATTGGAGCAGATGTAGTAACTTTACCTCCAGCAGTACTGGATAAGATGTTGCAACATCCATTGACAAAAATTGGTTTGGAAAACTTTCTTGCAGATTGGGAAAAACTCAAAGCTGGAAATCCTGACATTGAAATCTAATAAAATTAGATAAAAGCATCTGAGGAAAAATCTAAAAATGAAAAATTGAGGCTTTGTTATTCTGAACCTTTGTTTCTACTCTTTCTTGAACTAGTTCCTCTACCTGTGACTCTAGTTCTTCCTTCTGTTGAAGGTCTTGCTTTTGGATCAGGCATATCTCCTAACTTTCTTGAACCCGTTCCTCTACCTGTATGAACCATTCTGTTTGCTGCTGCTTTTTTTCTTGCTTCTTGGATTTTCCTGTATTGATCTCCTGACCATTTAGTAGGATCGTCGTCAACTTCAATGGTTCCTGTGCCTCGCCCAGTTCGTATTCTGATTTTCCCCATAATTTAGTTTAAAACATCTCATATTTATCTAAGCTTCTTTTTTCAGACCTGTGCATATTTTTCATTATTGGTTGATATTTTTCTAACAAGTTTCATATATTTTCGAATAAAATATTATGATGCATAGAACATAATTTTTGTTGATTACGAAAAGAATACTATATTTTATAATTCCGGTATTTGCATTTGTAGTAATTTTGTCTAATGCTTTTTTTGGGCATTTGATCTATAACTCTCCTTATGATCAGGATATTAACAAATATTCCATCTATGTTCATCTGCAAGACGAATGGAATAGTTATCCTGGAAATATTCTCTTTGATATTACTAATGTTTGGTCCAATTCAAATCCTCCTCAAAAAAACTATTCTGCAGATCCTTCAGATGTCTCTTCCCTTATACAATACAATTCCAATGAATTACAATCCCAACATGAAAAATCCTATGTTGAACTAAAACATGAATTTAGTAATTGTGAATCAAGTTGGAAACCTATGCTCTATAGATACGCTATTGACATTCTTCGTAATAAAATTCAATTTGCTCAAGGAAATCAACTAAATGATGATCCATATATCTCAATTTTACCAAATACGCCACTTGAAAATCAAATAGAAACTGCATCATATGCTCAATTTATCCCTCTTTGTACTAGTCAAGAATACACATCTTACGAATATTCTGTATCGACTAATGACCAAAATCTTTGGTTTCATGTTTACTTTGTACCTTCTAAAGAACAACTTGATAGTTATCTGAATTCTGAAAATTTTGATTATTATCTTGATGAAGGATGCTCTGCAAATTTTTATCAAAGTTTTAGCGGAGTTTGTGAAAATGTTGGAAAGGATTCTGGTCTTTTAGTAATAATTCCTGATATTTTGAATCAATCTTTGACTAAGGTTAAAGTAAATCTACATGAAAAAATCTGAAATGATTTAATTTTAGCTACTTATCCAGCCTAACTTTCTAAAATATGCAAACATCAGAATTGCTGGAATTGCTGATGCGAGTATGACTATTATGAATGTTGTAAAAGGACCTAGAAACATAGGGTTGTCTCCAATTCCACCTGGCAAGTTTACGTTCATTCCATAAAATGTACCAATTACTGTAGCTGGAATCGCTAATGTGAAAATAATCGTTAATACTCCTAACACTTTGTTTGTTTTTTCAGTGCTTAAAACAAAGTCTGTATCTTTGTAAATTTCCATAGTTTCTCTTGATTCTTCTAATGTTTCAATTACCTTGTCTATGTGATCAATTACATCATCAAAATACAATGTAAGTTCCTCGATCTCTCTGTCTGAATATCTGTCAATATTCTTTGCAATTTCTAATACAAATTTCTTTAACGGGTTGGCTATTCTTCTCAATCTGTTGATTTCTCTTCTTAATAATGAAATACTTCTTGCTACGGATTTTCTTTCATCAAATACTCTGTCTTCCATCTCATCTAGATTTGCAATAATTTTTCTAGATGTATGTAAAAGATCATCTACTAACACATCTATTATTTCATGAAGTAAATGTCCTGGGGACTTTCCTAAAAGTCTCCTTTTTCTTTCTAGATCTGAATCACTAATACATAACTCCACTAATTCAACTAGTGGATTTAGATCTCCCTGATGTACAGTGATTAGAAAGTCTTTGCCTACAAAAATGGATAATTGACTGTTTTTAGATATTCCTACTTTTTGTGAAAGTGGTGGAAAATGTAAAATTACAAAGAAATGATTATCATAACTGTCTAGTTTTGGAAGTTCAAATTTTGTCAAACAGTCTTCCACATTAAGTGTATTTAGATTGTGATCTTTTGCAATTTGTTCCATATGTCCTCTATCTGGATTCTGAAGATCTAGCCAAGTAAATTTTCCTCCTTGGATTTTCTCCATTTTTCTTGCATTGACATCCTCTTCTTGGGGTCTTTTTCCTGTTCGCAATTTTTTGGTGATGAATCCTTTTTTCAAGTTGAAAAACACCCTAATACAACAAATTTAAAGCGATCGGCTTTATTTTGTTGAAAAACTAACACTTGGCTGCAAACAAGAAATGTTTTAAAATTGAGCCTCTACTTGAATGGAAGTAAATAGTTCATTCCAACCCATGTTAATCCAATTGCTATTGCCATTGCGACCCACCATAATCTCATACTACAAATTTTACCTAGTCAATAATAAATCTACAGTCTAATTACCAGCTAAAAGATTATTACAGGATAAACAAAGTTTCTTCCTTGTGGCCTTCGTAGTACAGTGGTTAGTATAGAGGATTGTGGATCCTCGGACAGGAGTTCGATTCCCCTCGAGGGCCTACATCATTAACCTTAATTCCCCCAAGAGGTTATGATATGGCCAGATTGAAACAAAACGCCGGCCCATCTATGGATCTTTACAAGCTTGACAGGCAGTTGGATCGGATCTGGGGCCAGATAAGATCAGAACTATCAAAACAAGACACCAAGCTGTTAGATGATTATGATACTGAGATGGTAAATGTCGGATTGGGCAAGGCAACAAGGCTCAAGCATTTGAAGGTACTTCTCTCATTATCAAGACGAACCATCAAAAACTGGAACAAGATGACCGTAAATGACATCTCAAGTCTTGTCAAGAAAATAATGGATACGTACGGCGATGCAAACGGAGCTGAAACTGAATCATCACGAGACTTTAAGAAAGTTCTAAAGATATTTTTTAGGTGGCACAAGCTTGGCTCACGCGAATACAAAGAAGTTGGCGACCCTCCAGAGACTGCACGGATTCGATTAAAAAAACCAAAAGACAAGATTGCAAGAGAAAACCTGCTAGATGAAGATGACAGGACAAGACTTCTTCATGCATGCGGCGAGAACCTGCGAGACAAGGCATTTATCGATGTCCACTCTGAAGCCGGTACAAGGCCTGGCGAGATTCTTTCATTACGTCTTGGACATGTAAAGTTTGATGAGTATGGAGCAATAATTCATGTGGATGGCAAGACCGGAGCAAGACCCATACGACTGGTAACGTCAACGCCAAATCTTTCTGCTTGGATAAATTCTCATCCACTAAGAGATGATCCTGAAGCTCCCTTGTGGATTTTATTGGACAAGGATAACTATGGTAATCCCATGACATATCCTGCAGCTACTGAAATGATCTCAAGACGATGCAAAATAGCTCACATTACAAAAAGGGTCAACCTCAAACTGTTTCGACATTCTGAGGCCACTGCCACTGCAAAGTTTTTGACAGAATCAGAGATGAGAAAAAGACACGGATGGACAAACAGCTCCAACATGACCTCAAAGTATGTTCATTTAGTAGACTCTGATGTAGAGGAGAAGATCCTGTCACATTACGGTATAATTAAAAAAGATGATGACCAAAACGACCTGCCAAAAACCTGTCATATTTGTGAGACCCGCAACTCTTCTCACTCTGTGACATGCTCAAAATGTGGAAGGCCATTGAACCTCAAAACCGCACTAGAACTTGATGTACGGGAACAAAAGATTGATGAAAAACTTGAATCATTGTCAAAGACAGTTGAGGAAAACAAACTAGTGATGATGCATTTTTCCAAGTTATTTGCATCTTCTCCTCCCAAGTTTCCAAACAATGATGAAGGCTATCTTATATCCCAGGTTTTAAAATTCATGGGTTACGAAGAGATACACAAAAAAGCTGAAGAAAAACTGGCAACACTATACCCATACCCATACCCATCATAAAGTTATTTCCATAAACTACATGCAAAATCCAAACAGATGAATCAAAAATTACCTTTAATGGATCTTTTTTGCGGATTGGGAGCAAAAGACTTTATCGATAATCAGTAAAAACAGTATCCCCCCGTTTTATTCGTAAATTTATGACGCTTTGTCGTAATGCTTAAGAAAATAAGATCATGAGAAAACAGTATGACTAAATCAATCTTTGATTATATCTCTACAATCTCATTAATCTTTTTACTATCAGGAGTGGGTATTTTAATGACTTTTTATGTTATACATGTTTTTTTTGAATGGCAATTTACTGATGGCAAAGATATTTTCAATTGGGTGGGATTAGTAGTTGAAATTGGCATAGCATTAGGAATTATTATTGCAGTGTGGTATTATACAAGAAATGAACAAACAAAAACCAAAAATTTAATTTCAAATATTCATGAAATTACAGAAAAACTAGACCGTGTGATTGCAGAACAAAACAAATTACAAAGTTCACGGAAACAATTCCTTCATGAATCATGTTTGGTAATTTAATTAGTATTTTAAATTCGGCATATAATATTAGTCAAAATAAACCGATTCGTACTATTACTTGGCCTAATGGTAAGAAAGCAATCGAGTTAGATGAGTATCAATCCCTTCATAACATGGCAGATGTTTTGAATGAAAGAATTTCACAATTTGGAAAATTAATGGAACCTGAACTATATGCTTCTGTAAGTACTGTACGTAATTTACTCAAAGAAAGGAATATGGGTAAAGAAAATATGGATTTCATTATTCAGCAATCAAAAAGAAGTATTAATGCCATAGACACATCATTGTTTTCAAAAGATCACATTATTGGAACTGAGATTTTAGAAAAAGTTTGACAATCCAAGGAAAAAATAATCATTACAACATAAAACTACGAGGTTATGGTCATTCTATTTCTGTAAAAAATTCAAAATTAATTCTAAAGAATGGCAGACAGGACATTACTGGTGAACAAGAATCCGAATCATGGTTTGTCAAAAACATGCCATATGAAAAAATAATTCTATCAGGTAAAGGGTATGTATCCACAGAAGCATTATCACTACTTTCTCAAAATAATCGAAATGTAATTCTAGTTGACACTTATGGTAAACCTGTGACTTATTGCAACTCTATGATGGATTCTCTAACTGGAACAAAATATAGAATTGCACAATACGATACGTTTAGAGACCCTGAAAAATGTGAGTATCTGACGAAGCAAATTCTAACAGCAAAAAAAGAATCACAACTAAAGTTATTACGATTAATTGGTAGTGACATTACCTCTCTACCTGAAAAAGAAAACTCTGCAGGACGAGTCTATTTCAAAGAATTTGGTAAATTCATTCCTGAAAGGTACGGGTTTAATTCCAGAAATAATCATTCATACGTAATTCCAAGAACAATGCAACTGATATCATCAATGCTTTGTTAAATTATGGGTATTCCGTTCTAGCAGGGGAAATTTCAAAATTTGTTTGTGGGTTTGGATTAGACCCTTACTTTGGATTCATGCATAAATCTCATACGGGATTTCAACCACTAGTTTATGATATAATAGAACCATTTAGATGGATGGTGGATTATACGGTATTCCAAATAGCAAATAATTCAAGCAAAAGACACAGAATCAAACTCAAAGAATTTGTCCATACAAGAGAAGGAAATGTTGTGATGGATGGTTCTTTGATAAGACGATTTTTAGAAATATTGGATAGGCAGATTCGGCAAGAAAGAAAGTATGATTTTAGGCACGGAAAGAAAACTGAAGATGGATTGAAATCGGTTCAAGAGATTACAATTGTGAAGATTATGATTCAGAGATTGGCTGAATTTTGTTTAAACAATTCCACTCACTCACAAATTTACACTAGTGTGTTCTCCTCTTGATTTCATCATATGATGTAATAAATCGCCACTAGACCACTGGAGTAATTTTTCATCATGTTCATATTTTTTTAATGTAGATAATTTTTCATTTTTATATTCTTCTTTATCTACTTTGAAAATTTTGATATCGTCTGTATCTGATGACCTATATTCTGTGAATAAATGTCCACTTCTCCTCCAATTAGGTTTCGGATCATCTAATGAATATCTCACTAAAACAGATACTGGAGATAACCATTTTTGTACATACTTATCTTCAATGTTAAATTTTTTGATCAGATATCGTTTAGACTCAATTTCTTCTTTAACCCACGTTCTAATTTCTTCATCGGTAAGATTACTTGCGTCAAACATTGGACAATGTGCTTTTTTATTAAATTCATTTATTATCCTTTCAACATTTTGTAATGCAGAATAAAATGGATGTTTTAATGTTGACAAAATATTTTTACTCCAACTAAAAGATGTTCGTAAAAGGTTGTATCGTTCTGGAAGATTCTTTATTTCGTTATACAAGTTTTCAATCATTGGAATTTTATCCATAATTCTAATCTCAACTTTATCTTTATCTTCTGACAAATACTGTGCTGTTAATATCATATCTAATTTACGGTTGATTAAAATCAGATAATGTTTAGGTTTATTCCAAGTTGAATCAGCTAACTCTATTCTTGGAATTTGTTTTAAAATTTCATGATTAGCATCAATATAATCTTCATACCATTTTTGTAACAATTGTTTAGAATCGTCAACGGATTGTGTAGACTCAGGTATTGTTTTCTTTTTTATAGATTCTTTCAGATTACTGGCTTCAGTAAAAAGTGGGAAAAGTGGTATCGGTGCTATTGGAATACGTTCTAAAACACTTATGCAAATCCCAATGTTTTGTAACTCTTTTTGAATATTTTTTAAATAATCATAAATTTTATCAGAATTATCAGTTACTTCCATAATGCATGAATATACATTATCTTCAATCCATGTTTTGATGAAGAATCCTTTTGGTGTATACATTCCTTTGGAGAGGGAGGTGAAAGAATCATCATAATTTGTGTATGTGCCTCTAGGCGATCCACTTTGTGGAATCAAGATATCATAGAAAAATATGGATTCTAATGGCAAATGTATGTTAAGATACACATGATTTATCAAATATGATGACAGATTATCATGTTCAGAAGGAATTGTAAATTCTACATCTCCCTCAATTAAATTATTTTGTATTAGAATGTCTAGATGGTTTGTTATTGTGTCATTATGTATTTTAATTTCTTCAACGGTTAATGGTTGGGGTTGTTTACCAAAACTATTTTTAGAATCCAACAATAAGATCGACGTTAAGAATTTTTGAGACACTTTGGTTTTATTGAAAGATTTTTGAATGCTATTAATAGCTGAAAGAGTTTTCCAAACATCTCTCTCAAAATCCAGATGATCGTATTTTGGTATGCCTATTTTCATTTTTTTATCACCCTCACACTTGTAGGATCAACCTTAACATCTATCAGTAGAGGATTACAAATTTTCTTGATAGATTCTTCCAATGTTTCTGAACTAGTAACATTATATTGTATTGGAAGTGGGATTGTAATTCTACCTCCTTTGTTTAGAATAATTTCAATATACACTTTCAATTCCCCAGTATGTACTTTAAATAATTCCGATAGTTCTAGTAATGTTTTTGAATCTAGATGATCTTCATCACATTCTATTCTTACTATTCCTGATGGTTCTATATCTGATTTAATGTACATTCCAGATGCATAGTCTTTTAGTTGTACGTGTGAAAATGGCATTCTATAATCATCAAAAATGGATTTTACTGACTGTAATTCATTTTTTATTTCCTCTTGTACCCAATGAACAAGTTTGTATTGTTCTATCAATTCTTCCAATCTCTGTCCAAACGTTGTAACAATATCAATAGAAGCGTATGTACGATTAAATTCTACTGCATTAACGAATGTATGTTTTTCCCAATGCTCTCGTGATTTTTCAGGAATAACATCATCAAATAATTCAAATATTGTTTCTGGTGCTCGTCTATGATCAATATCTAATGAATCTGCTATTCTCAATATCGCAGATAATAAACGAGATTTTATACCTTCTCCATTTAATGAACTCTCTTTTGCAATACTTTCTAAATCAATTTTCCTACTATGTCCTGCACAAATACTGACCAGAAGGGTTTCTTCAGAATTATCCATTTTACTAATTTGACCTTTTTCTACTAGTTTTTCAATTACGTCTTTAACTCGTGCATGGTGATGGTTTCTGGCATCTTCTGGAGATTCATCTTCTTTTCTTCCCAACCACAATCCAATGTCATGAAACCAAATGGATAAAAGTGCAAGATAAATTTCACAACAGGATAGTTCTATTCCAGATTCTTCAATCATTTTTGAATAATTATTTTCAATTCTTTCAAAATGTTCTTTACCATGATCATTATAATATGCCCCCTGTACATTTAGAACGCTTTTTTCAAATGGTATTTGACTTGTCACAACTTTTTCAAGTACTTCTTTTATCACTTCGAATTTAGAGTATTTGCAAACAGAACTGTCTCCGCAATCTTTTAGTTTTTTTTCTAATGGATGTGCCATACCCAACAAACAAAATCCTATTTTGATACTATAAGACTTTTCATAACTTACTTTCATGAAAATGTTCATTTTCGTCATATCTATTCCAAATAACATTATTTTTTGAGATAATATCACCTACCAAATCAATAGGAATAGGCACGGAATCACAGAATTTCTTCTCATTTAGTGATTCTAATTCAGAAAACCACATTCTCTTTCTGTCGGAATTTAACCCAATTTTTTTATCATAAATTTCAATTTTCCCAACATCAGTAATTTTGTCATATCTAATACCACCTTTGATGTGAGTTGTTTTGGTAGTCTGTACTGTAATGTAGAGTTGTCCTTTTTTGTTAATTTTAACCCCCAAATGCTCAATCTCTATTTTTCTTTCAGTATCATATCCAATTCCACGATTTTTCCAAACTCCATTGATAAAATAAAATCCATTTGATAGAAAAAATGTGTCATTGCCATATTTGTCTAGTTTCATTTCTCCTAATTTCTTGCTGTTCAAATTTTGAATCTTTTTTCTACATGCAACTGAATCAGTTGCAAAGGCCACAACATCTTTTTCTAAATCATTATCTCTGACAAACTTGTATAGTTGTGCTCTTGCAAAACCAGTAATATAAGATGACATTATTGGATTAAACAAATTTCCCATGACGCCGTTTGTTCTCTGAGCCATCTTGCCATATACAGAGTTTAGAATTATTTTGATTGCCCTCTCTAATACATTTTGTTCTTTTTGTAATTGTAGTCTTTTTTGATATTGTGAATTGATAAAGTCTTTAAATGGATATGTAGTATTTTGATTTGCAATGAATTGTTGTGACTCTATAATTTTGTATTTAATTCTAGGATCATCTACTACTGCTTTGAGTTCTTCTAGTGTTACAAATGTTTCAAACTCTCCTGATGGATAAATGATTCTGTTATTTTTTGTTCTAAATGGAAATGGAGATATCTTGACTTGATCAGATACAAATGCTCTGATGTGAAAGAATCCTATGGATGCCTTTGGGTTAATTCTAGTAGAATGAATCCATTTACCATTAGTGATATCTGGAAGAAATGTCAATGCATAGGGATATGCTGAATTGATATCATAGATATAGCACTCTCCAATGAATCCGCGCTGAATTAGCTCAAATCGGCCTCCATAGAACGATTTCCAAGCCAAATCCTGAATTTCATAGGCAGAATCCACAAATCTTGGAATGTCCACATCGTTGTATATGAGAACTTTTTCTGCCAAATATCCTGAGCTTACCCAGTTTGCAGTGTAAAACTTGTATGCATTGAAAAATGTATCAAGCCAATAGTCTGCCAATTCCCTGGTCATAATACAATCCATTAGGCAGTAATCTCTGATCTTTTTCTTGTTTCTCAAAAAATACCTCAAAGAGAAATTCTTTCGTTGGTTTTTTGTATCAATGTATCTCTGATCAAGAGGTTTTTTGATGTGTTCTGAATATGCAACTTTTAGAGGTTTGTTATCATAGTATTGTGCAATATCATAACATGAAATAGAATGATTGCCTTTTCTAATTGTCAACTGTTTTTTTGAGATTGTAGCGTTTGTAGTTGGAATTAGTTAATTCACACAATTAAAATCAAGAAATACTTAAAAGAATTTTTCTAAGAGATTATTTTTGGAATTATAATAATTAGTCAAGTGTATAGGATGCATATATTCCACTGTTAAAATCATTTGATGCTGCATCTCTGGAATAATATCCATCGTTATAGTACACAAAAACACCACCTTTAGGAGGTGTTCCAATTCCTACAATGTCACTTGGTTGGTACGGTTGTCCTGTTACCTTATTTACATAATCTGTGGTAAGTGTATAGGATGCATATATTCCACTGTTAAAATCATTTGATGCTGCATCTCTGGAATAATATCCATCGTTATAGTACACAAAAACACCACCTTTAGGAGGTGTTCCAATTCCTACAATGTCACTTGGTTGGTACGGTTGTCCTGTTACCTTATTTACATAATCTGTGGTAAGTGTATAGGATGCATATATTCCACTGTTAAAATCATTTGATGCTGCATCTCTGGAATAATATCCATCGTTATAGTACACAAAAACACCACCTTTAGGAGGTGTTCCAATTCCTACAATGTCACTTGGTTGGTACGGTTGTCCTGTTACCTTATTATTAGAACTTGTGGTAAGTGTGTATCGTGATAATATTCCACTGTTAAAATCATTTGATGCTGCATCTCTAACATAAGATTCATTATCATAGTACACAAAAACACCACCTTTAGGAGGTGTTCCAATTCCTACAATGCTGTTTGGCTCTGGTTTACAATTAGAATCAGATGGTGAAGCATTTTGTGGAACAGGATTTGTTAAAAGATCTTGCCAACAAATTGCCATGTTCTTATATGGTCTTAATGATGTTTCGACGTCTTGTTTAACACCTTCAATGTATCTCGAATGATGTTCATTTACATTTGATTCAGCATCACAATTTATCGTACATTTTGGTGCTGAGTGTTCAGGATAATCCCACCCCATAATATCTTCATAATGAAAATTAGTTGCTGTATCATCAAAATAATATTTTGTACATACATCAGCATTACAATTGTTAACTGGTTCACTTTTAACATCACTTATTGTAGTAAGCCTAATTGGAGATACCTTGGGAAAAACTTCCCATACATGTTTTATCCGGTTTGGAACATAAGGATTTTTCAAATCCAACGCATCCATTGTTTTATTGGGAGAAACAGTGGAATTAGACGAAAGTAGAGCTAATTCTTGCTCTATTCCAAAAAACATATTTGCTGACAAAAAGTAATTAAATAAACTTTTGACATCCAGATTATTTGTGCTATCTTCTAGAGATATTATTGCATCAGGGAAAAGCCTACTATCGTCAAGGTATCCAGAAAGTATACCGTGCAGGCTACTATTGGTATAAGTGCCAGAATTTTTTCGGTTTTCGTACCTTTGTTGATCCTCATTCATTGTCCCAACAGCTACAAAGTATGGGTGTTTGATGTAAAATTCCTCTAATGTTATAACAACTTCATGTAATTGTTTAGCAAGATCGTCAGCAGTAAGAGTGGCACAATCTCCTCCTGATGGCCAAGCAGCTTCAAGTAATGCTACACCAATTACATCATAGGGGGGTGGTGCCCCAGCACCTACTAGACCTGTTGTTACTTGTCTTAGGATTTCTTCGGCAGAATTGCTCTTACACTTATCAGACTCCCCACCCTCTGCTTGTTTTGGTTCTGGTTCACTACATAATCTATCTCCACAAACTAAGTTCTTTGTTGCCTGACCGTATTTTGTGTTTGATACACCATTACCTTTTACGGCATCAGCTGATTGTAAGAATGCAGATACTGACGAGGATATCAATACACTAATCAGCACTAATGTGATTATTGCCTTTGCATCTTTTCCCAACTTCATAAATATGATACAATGTGATTTATGCATTTTGTTTCTTGATTAAAGTCTTTATCAACATTTTGTCAGATGTTGATTAGACCATTACAGGATAAAATTCAGAGAAATAGACATTGAATCAATCATTACTCTATCATTAACATATACTAATTCTTCAAACCACAATCGCTTTCTATCTACATTCAAATTACCCATCTCTCAACAGTTTTGAATTTCCCCTCTGATCAATTGAATTATTCCGTATGGCAGTCCTTAACCGATTAACCCTGACACTTTCATCACTTGGTATGGAGAACCATCTTTTTCTATAGTATCAAGATGTTCAATTTGATGATTCCCTAAATTCCCAGTGCCTCTCTTTTTCCATTTCCAATTGAATCCATAAATGCCATTTTGTAAAACACGTTATCATCTGATCCTTCTAAAAAAATTTGCTACAAGTTAGGTTATGATATAGAGCCAAAAGGCTGGAAATTCTTTTGATTTAGTGATCACATTAATCAAGAAAGTTTTCTTACACTTCTGTGCTTGAGCTCAGGTAAATTCTTTCATCTTCCTTGACAAAAACAATTCTGTCTCCTTCCTTCCAGTTTTTACTGTCTCTGACTTCTTTTGGTACTGTTATCTGATACTTGTGACTAATCGGACTTATTCCAAGTATTTCTTTCTTTGATTTTATACTCAATTCAAACTCTCCTTACTTGTAAAGAAGTAGTAATATTCATTAATTAGACCAAAGGAAGTAAAGAAACCTTGGAAAATAAAGACATATCATACGTATTTCTACTGTACTTATTTCTATTCTCAGTATCTATCATTGAAGTTTCTGCCCTTGAAGATAAGGCAAAAGAGATTACCATTGCAGTTTCAACGGATAGATTGTCCTACCGTGAAGGCGATACAATAAGAATCTCTGGCACTCTCAGCGAGATGGCAGAAAACGAAGTCATCTCAATAGTGGTTAAAAATCCAGCTGGAAACATTGCAAGTATTGAGCAACTAAGACCTCAAGCGGACAAGACATTTCAGACAGAATTTGTGGCAGGTGGTGGAGCATGGCAAGATGGAAGATATACCGTTACAGTACAGTATGGTCTAGACGCTGCTGCAACTATAACATTTGACTTTGCAAATGAACCCGTGACCAAAATTATCGTAACTGCTGACAAGGCATCGTATAGCCCAAGCGATATAGTCTCTATCACAGTTGAATCTTTACAGCATAATCTTAATTCCGACCTTTTGGATCTTATTGGTGATCAGAAAGACGACAAGATTACAATTTCCTCAGATTTGGGTACAATAGATGGTTATTTGCTTGTTGAGACTGGAACAGATACAGGGATTTTTGTAGGAAAGATAATGCTTACTGGTTCAAATGGTAAAACTGGAGGAGATGGACCAAATGATGGCAGGCTGGCAGTCTCTGACAAAATAGTCATAACGTTTTCAGACAAACATGGTACATTTTCAACTAGTGCTGTAGTGGAAGAGCCACAAATTGAGATTAATGTTGAAACAACAAAGCCCGTCTATGACTCATCTGAACTGGTTCAAGTTCTTGGCTCTGTCTTTCCATATTTTGAGGATGAGCAAATTTTTGTATCCCTAATTGATCCAACTGGAATGATTTTGGGGACAAGTTTTGGATCATTGCTTCCAGATGGAAGTTTTTCGGATGGGTTTTGGAGTGCACGCTACAATGACATTCAGGGATCATACAAAATAAAAGTAAAATACAAAGATGTTACAGAGACTATCTCCTTTCAGATAATAAAAGATACAAATGGAGATGTACCATTGCATGATAAATCATTAACAGAGCCATCCCTAGTGCCAAGTGGGATTGATCTTGTGTTAGGCAAGCATGTTTACAAAAAGGGTGACTCTGTTATTCTAGATGGAACAGTTGAGAATCCTACGATCAAATCAGAGATTGCAATCAGTATAATCAATCCCCAAGACAATACCGTCTTTGTATCCCAGCTAAAACCATCTGACAGTGGGGATTTTTCTTATACAGTTATGGCTCAAGGGCCACTATGGGAATATGAGGGGGCGTACACAGTAATTGTAACCTTTGGTGATGATGTTTCTCAATCTAGATTTGTACTTCAAGAACCTGTTTCCATACCAGATTGGATAAGAACCAATGCAAAATGGTGGTCTGAAGACCAAATCAGCGATGATGAATTTACAAAGGGAATGGAGTTTCTGATAAAAGAAGACATTGTCAGAATCAAAGAGATTCCAGAAATCCAGTCAAACGATAAAAACATCCCAGAGTGGGTAAAAACTAACGCAGATTGGTGGTCTCAAGGATTGATCTCCGATGAAGATTTTGCAAAAGGAATAGAATTTTTAGTAGAGCAGGGAATAATTCAAATTTGAATCTAGATTGCCACCATTTTTAATAAAACGATTACAAATTAGAGTATTGAGCCAATTCATAAAATCTCTATGAGAGAATCAACCAATTTGACATGTTGTCAAAAAATAACATCAAACCAACAAAGATGGTTTTTGAAATTCTTGATGGAATGTATTAATCCATTCTAATGGATCTTTGCTCATAAACATTACATGTAATACATGTACTTATTTTTTGGTGTTGATTCAGATGGCATTTCTCGTAGAATTCTTCCTACTTGTCTTGAGAATTGTAATGTAATAGGTTGATTGCTTGCGAAATCTGCATTATTCCAATTTAATTTTGTTAGAGTTAGAATTTCTTCACTAATTTTTTCATTTTCTAAATATTCTCCAATTTCCCCCCCAATCTCTTCATCCGCCTGATTATATGAAATAAAAACATCTTTTTTACTCAAATTCATAATATAATACCTTCTAGATGTTTTTTATCTGATCTGCTTCTATTTGATGTTGTTTTATTCATAAGACCCATTCTTTTCTTTTGGCTCCTCAAGTATCGGATCGATCAATTCTCTTAACCTTTTTGTGAGATCAATTGATCCAAAGTTTATCACACTATTACGAAAAAACTTGTAGGGCATCATATACAGGTAATTAGATAATAACCTTGTTGATGTCTTATTGTTAATTAAAAGTACACAAAAGAAATCAATCTTCAA
The DNA here is from genome assembly GCF_013407185.1 of Nitrosopumilus ureiphilus. Taxonomy (NCBI): domain Archaea; kingdom Thermoproteati; phylum Nitrososphaerota; class Nitrososphaeria; order Nitrosopumilales; family Nitrosopumilaceae; genus Nitrosopumilus; species Nitrosopumilus ureiphilus. Next base: position 366,349 of record NZ_CP026995.1, read on the forward strand.
AAATTATTTCTCTATACAGTTTAATCGATTTATGAAAAATATCATCAAAAAATTCTCGTAAAACAAGAAAAGAACCATCGATTAAACACAGGGTGTAAGAATATCTTAGGAGGTTAAACTGATTTTATACCTCTCGCTCGAGGATGAATTAATTCTAACTTATCATTTTAATTTTTTTACCAATTCTTTTAATGAAATAATTTCTTGCTCATCTAACATTTTCTTTATTTGTTCTTTGAGATCATCGGACATTGAAAAACAAAGACCTTCAGTACATAATTTTGTGTCAAAAGCACCTTCCATAGATTCGCTTCGTAATTCAGTAAGTTGGTGTAAATCTCCTTCACTTCGTTTTAGAATTTCAAGTTAAATGCTTTGCTTAAATCATCCTATTTCCTCGTAATCTTTTTTCTATTCATCAGGTGAAAATGTTTCTGCAAGTTTTGATAAAGCCCCAATCCTGTTGGCCCATCTGATGTTGTTAGTTTATCTTGTAATGTGGAAGAAAGATTCAGAAGAGTCAAATATTTTTTTATCGTAGAAATAGAAACTTCAGTTTCTTGTGCAACTTTTGTATAATCATTATATTCTTCATAAATTGTTTTATAGGCTTTATCTTTATCAAGTGGATTCATATCTGCACGTTGAACATTTTCAATAAGAGAAATTATTGTCGCATCTGTATCATTTAGATCAGATCTTATGATTGCAGGAATTGTGTTTAAACCAATTTTTTTACTAGCAAGAAATATTCTTTGCCCCGCAATTAAATCATATTTTCCATATTTGTTTTTTCTCACCATGATTGGATTTAGAAGTCCTTTTTCCCGAATACTGTTTTTGCTAAATCATCCAAACTTGCTTCTTAGGTACCTACACCTAAATCCTTTCTAGTGTTAAATTTACATATGTCAATTTCATCAAGACTTAACTCTTTGATATCCACATACGAAATTAAGATATAGTGATTTAAATGATTTAATTAATTTCTGAAGTATGAGAATAGTACATTTTTCAGATACTCATTTAGGACATGGAGATTATTCTTCGATTGATCAAGAAACAGGATTAAATCAAAGAGAGGTAGATATCTACACAGTTTTTCGAGAAATAATTGACTACATACTAGAATCTAAACCAGATTTGGTTGTTCATGCAGGAGATCTTTTTGATATGGTACGTCCATCCAATAAAGCAATTTCTGAGGCACTACAACAATTTCATAGATTATCTGAAGCAAAAATTCCATCAGTGATTATTGCAGGAAATCATTCTACTCCACGACAAAAAACCAAAGAAACAATTTTTAGAATTTTTGATTTTATTCCATATGTTTTTCCTATATATGGTGGAAAATATAGCAAAAACATTATTGGTGATTGTGCGGTTCATGCAATTCCTCACACATACTCACAATTAGAATTACAAGAGAATTTATTTCAACTGGAAATGGATACTAAATGCAAATACAACATTTTTGTGACTCATGGTACGGTTCAAGATATTAGTGATAATTCTTGGATAGAATTTAAAGAACAAATTATTCCAAATTCTGTATTCGAATATGGTTTTGATTATATTGCATTGGGACATTTCCACTCTTTACAAAAAATTAGAGATAATGCATATTATTGTGGGTCTCCTGAACGATTAAGTTTTAATGAAGTAAAACAAGAAAAATATTTTCTCGAAATAGATCTAGATACTAAATCAATAAAGAAAGTCCCTACACAAACACGTATGATGATTGATTATCAAAGTATTGATTGTGAAAAATTAACTCCAGATCAAATTATTAAATCTGTACAAACTTTGGTTGATGACAAAACAAAAGACAGCATTATTCGATTAAAATTTGACAATATTTCTAGAGAGACATATTCAAATCTTGATCGACAAAAAATTGCTGAATTAACTAAAGATGCAATTCATGTTGATCACAATTTCAATTTTATAAATGAAATTTCAAATGGGCAAACCATCACTTCCTCAATGGGTAGCTTAAGTGAAGAATTTGAAACCTTTCTAAAAAAACAAGATTTGTCTGATGAAAGATTTGATTTGATGAAAAATATGGGTTTGGACTATCTTAGTAAAGTTGAGGATAAGGGAATAATAGAATAATGCAAATTAATAGCATAGAACTAGAAAATTTTAGGCGTTACAAAGAGGAAATTATTGAGTTTCCTACGGGATTGATAGGAATTGTTGGGCGAAATGGTGTTGGAAAATCGACTTTGGTGGAGGCTCTAGCATGGTGTCTTTATGGTTCTGATGCTGCACGAACCAAGCAAGATGAAATCAAACGTAGTCAAGCAAAGGAGCGGGAAAAATGCAGAGTCATTATTGAATTGACTTTTGAGTCGGATGCTTTAAAGATAGAACGAATTCTGAGCGGAAAAAATTTCACTCCATCTGCAAATTTGTATCTTAATGGCAATCCAAATCCTCATGTAAGTGGTACAAAAGCTGTTACCGATTACATCACACATAGAACTAAAATGGATTATGTTGCATTTATCACATCAATTTTTGCACGACAAAAAGACTTAGATGGATTAACTGGAATGACTGGAGCTACAAGAAGAAAAACAATTCTAAGATTATTACGAATTGATCAAATTGAAGATGCAATCAAAATGATAAAGGAAGACAGTAAACAAAATGAACTACAAATTCAACAAATAGAAAAATATGTCAAAGATGTATCTATATTGGAAAAAGAATTACAAAATATGCAAACACAAGTACAAATTAGACAAAAATCAATTACAATTAACCAAAAGAAAGTAAATATTCTTAAAAAATCATTAGAAGAACACGAACATAGATTTTCAATATTAGAAGAAAAATATGTCAAACATCAAGAGATTAATACAAAAATAGAAGGTCTCAAAGGACTAATACAAGGACATAACCAAGAAAAGATCACATTAACAAAAAAGCTTGACGAATCACTTGAAGCAAAAAAAGTATTAAATAAATTAAAACCAAAACTTGATAAATTTGAAAAAATTAAAAAAATAAAAGTAGAATTAGATTCTTTAGAATTAAAATTTACAGAAAAATCTTCTTTAGAGGATCAACTTAAAAATTGTAAGAATAAGATATCAGACATGCAAACAAAAATATCTAGTTTTCATGAATCAATAAAATCCTATGGAAATTTAGATTCCAAAATTAATCTTATGAATGAAGAATTAAGAAAATTAGAAGATGATTTGAATAATCAAAAACAACAGCAAAATCAAATTGACAGCAAAATCTTTGAAAAAGCTAGTCGTAAAAATGAACTAAATGCAGAATTAATTGAAATTCAAGAACTTGGAGATAAAAGCGAATGCCCAAAATGCAAAAGACCCCTTGAAGATACAGTAGAAAAATTAGTTGGAATTATAACACAAAATATTCAATCGATCACAAAAGAAATTGATTCTTTTACAAAAGAACAAGAAATTATACTAAAACATACTGACAATGTTGGAAAACAAATTACTCTAAAAAAACAAGAAAGAGAAGAAATTGAGAATCAAATCCAGATTAAAAATAATTTGTTGACAAAAATAGGAGAAAATACAAAGATATTAGAATCATATCAAGATGAAGAAAAAACTATTCAAAACAATTTATTTAATTTTAAGGGGATAAATTACGATAAAGCCAAACATGAAGAAATCAAATCTGAATTTCAAAAACTAGAAAAAATATATCAAAATTCAATTGCTTTAAATGAACATGTAAAACAAATCGACATATTAAATTCTCAAGTTGATTTAGTCGGTAAAGATATTGACACATCTACTAAACAACTACATTCCAAAAATACAGAATTAACTACAATAAATTTTAATGAAACAGAATATCAAAAAGTCAAAGGAAAAAAATATGAGGCCAATATAGAACATCAAACTAATCGTGAGAATTTAATTAAAGAAGAACAAGAATTACTTCAAGTTAAGGATCAAATTCAACAACAAGAAAATACGATTAAAGAAGAAAAACAAAAGCAAGATGAAATCAAAAAAATACAATCAACATTACAAGAATTATCTACACTCAAAAAATTAATGATTGATTTTAAATCAGATTTAATGGTTAGAATAAAACCACAACTAGCTGCAAAAACTTCCTCTCTTCTCAAACAAATTACCAATGGCAGATATACTTCTGTTGATTTTGATGATGACTTTACGTTGAAGATTAATGATGAAGGAATAAATCATAATATTAAACGATTTTCAGGTGGAGAAACGGATCTTGTAAATTTGTGTCTTCGAATTGCAATTTCTGAAGAATTATCTCAAAGATCTGGAGGTTCAGGTACTCAAATTATAATACTAGATGAAATTTTTGGTAGTCAGGATGAAAGAAGGAAAGCAAGCATCCTTCAAGCATTGCATGAATTAACTAGTAAATTTAGACAAATATTGCTCATCACCCATGTTGAAGATGTTAAGGATGCTTTACCTTATGTGCTCAATATAACGGAGAATCCAGATAATACTGTAAGTATTGAAGAAGAAGGTACTTTACCGATACCAATTGAATGAAATCGCTATGAGAGTTTTTTTTACAAAAGAAATTATCGATAATCAGTAAAAATGGTATCCCCTGTTTTGTGAGTGATTTTATGACGCTTTGTCGTAATGTTTAAGATCTAAAATATGTTGGTTCAAATTCTCTTGGGAGCACAGCATGTAAGGGGATATAGTTAGGGGCAAAGATTTTGCACTAACTCCATCCCAATCAATCTATTTGACATATCCATGAGGAAATTTACAAGATATGGTAGTTAATCACACGCTGATGCAAAATGAACAACAAAATTTCAAGAATAAGGATGTTGAGGGAATGTTTTGCAAAAGAATGGCTTACCAAAAGAGATTGGGCATATGCATTATCTGAGCAAATTTTTAGAGGCAAAAATTATGACAAAATAGAATTCAAGCTGAATACTAAGAGAATTCTAATCTCAATACCCGAAGAATTTCAATTGGAGATAGAGCAAATTTGTAAACCTCATGGTAGTATTTTTACACCATACTTTGATTATGATTTTCTTGCTTGCAAAGTTGCATCCAACCAATCAAGATTTCTAGATGATCCTAGAGAAGATGATTTTTTATGGATAGAAGTTAAAGCAGGAAACAGTATTCCAAGCAAAGCACAACTCAAAGCAAAATCAAAGACACCCATTCCCGTAAAGATGTGCCGTGTAAAAGGGATTTCAAACATGTCGAATGATATTTTTACTGAATTTTCAGAATTAAAAGAAATGCCTGATCCAAAAGAAGATTTTCCAAATTTTGATGATATGAAATGGAGGGATTTTTAGATCTATGTGATTTTAAAATAATTTGGAAAAAATAGAATGAATTTTAGATAGACAGAGTCCTAGAAATGTCACAAATTATCAAGTTTTAGATTTTACACTAAAAAATGAAACAATCCTACAGAACTGCTTATAAAAAATGAAATAAAATCAACTATGGAAATGTTTTCTACTCTATCCAATTTCATTGCAGGTCAGGAATGGATGATGATTATAATTCCAATAATTATCTTAGCTGTGATTGGATTCATTGCAGTGATTAAATCCATTTCTAAACGAGTACCTATAGGAGATAAAAAAAGGCTAGATTTATTGAAGGACAGATTAGCAAAAGGAGAAATCACTAAAGAAGAATATGACAAACTCAAAGGGGAATTTGAGTAAAAGGTTATGATTTTGTTTCTTATAATGTATCATTAAAAAATTAGAAGAGCAAACAATAATTTTTTATAGAATAAGTACGTAGTTGAAACATGTTTGGGTATTATTTAGATTCCTTTGAATTAACAATTAGTATGTCTCCTTCTCTAAAACTAGTTTTTAAAAATTAAATAACTCGGACAGATGTTGTCCACAAAATTTGTCATATGATGGATTTTTTTCAAAAAAATCAACCCAGAAGGAATTTCTTTAAATAATTTTTCCCTTTTTGTGTAATTCCTACAAAACTTGTCCAGTCTTGTGGTTCCCCAATCCAATCCACGTATCCATAATATCGTAATCTTCCTAAAACTTCGTAAAAGGATGATTTTGAAATCTTGGTATGAATTCTAATTGTAACTGCGGTAACGTCATCTTCTTGTTTAATTAGAAATTCTAAAATTATTTTTTCATAGTTTAAATATTTGCCCTTACGTGGATGTTTAGATCTTTCGTACACTCTTTTTTTTAGTTAGATTAGATTATAACATTAACATAATCTGCACCCCTCATTAGTTTATTCCATAATGACTAACAAAACAGGTGAGAAAGATATGTCCTACATGACCTCAACTACTTTTTACAATAAATTTCTATTCTGGTTAATTCGATTACAACCGTTCATTAATGAAACTGGCAGACCCCCAATAAGCGCAGATGATTTTGTTAGATTTTATAGAATTCTATATGGCTGTGGGCTAAGAATTTCAGAAGGATTAGAATTAGAAATACGAGATTTTAATTTAGATAAACATACTGTAAATATTAGAAATTCTAAAATCAACGAATATTCGCTAACTACTATTTTACCGTATGATATTCCCATGTTAGAGAAAATGTCTGAGACTCATTCCAAATCTGAGAAACTATTTCCAATAGATCGTAATATTGCATGGTTATATGCAAAACAAGCAGGTAGGTTAGCAGGTTTTAAAATATCTCAAACATATGAAAAAAGAGAAATTAAGGGAATTTGGACTTCGATATTCAGGGTATCGTGTTCAAAAAGAATGTTTGAACTTGATGCTAATACTGAATTAGTTAATAGAAAACTACGAAAAAAATCTCCAAAATCCATAAATCGTTTATCAAAGGATAAACTCAATATTTTACTTGCATGGGAAAATGAAAAATTCTTTAAATTCATGGAATCAAACTAGCGATATTTGGTATTTTTATGGTCGTATATGTTAATTTATGAATAAAACTTTTTCAAGTTATAATGGAAATTGATCCTTTTGCAATAATTCAGATTGATGCTACCATCATTACTGGGATTCTGATACTACTTACAATCACCAAATTTGTTCGTACTAACGATGAATTTTGGCTACCAAAAGGTGTTTCATCTATTGTAATCCCAATTGCAGCATCAGGCAATGGTTTTTCTCGTTTAAAGTTTTGGGCAATACACCTATCAGTACTAACGTCAAAAAATATTCCAGTGACTTTGGCATCAAATGATTTTGCCATTTCAAATAGTTTCTGACGTACGTCTTTAGTGTGGTTAATGTCATCAATCACAAAATCATTGTTTTGCTCTAGTCTTTCTAAAATTATTCTATGTTCTTTTTTTGTGTCTCCAATATCATCACGGGAGATTCTCATCATTTCTGGAAAGAATTTTCTACAAAACGTAGTTTTTCCACATCCAGGAATACCAATTAGCATAATTATTTTCACATACAGATCACATCAAAGTTTCTTTAGTTTCAAATTATCAAACAAATAAGCAAGCTCATTATCTTCTTCATATTCATCCTCATCCTCGTCATATTCTTCATCTTCCTCAGTTTCCATATTCATAAATTCAAATATTTTCCCTATAGGACCAAGAAGAGAGGATAAATCATCCATCGTAAAATTAGACAATCCAGCAAAATCAAAAACTCGTTGGTTGTTGATGTTAAAGAAATTTCCGTCTGTATCAAAGGTCATAAAATTCTGTGAGTCTATAAGATTGGCTAGTTTTGTATCCGTTGTTTCATACAAGGTAGGTGATGCTTCTGCCATTGCATGAAACAGTTTGTGTACATCCATAGACAAAACTGCATTTCGGCCTCGAATTGTTACAAAATCATTCATGATTTGCTGTTCACGACCCTTAAAATCAGGCACATTCCATGCGTACAGAGTCTTTCCTTCAGGCTTGAATGGCTTACCTTCAAGTTGCTGGAAGAACTCCTTGTATGCAGGCAAGTTTTGTTTTATTGATTGAGTTATTGCATCAGGGCTGAGATCAAGTTTCTCATAATAATTACGGTCATAGTTATTTTTGATGTGTGCAACACCGCTCTTGTGAAAGCTAATCTTGTATCCAGTTTCAGGAAATATCCAATAAACATCACCATCTGGCGCAAAGTCAAACTTCATACGAGACACTGGACCATCAGTACCAGAAAATTCAAACTTGAGTGTACGCAAATCAATCATGCATACAATATACGAAATACTAGAAGATAGGTTTTATCATACAAAGATTAGAGATAGTCATTGACAGATACAGACGAGATCAAATTAGCATATGATCACATAATACAAGAATTACTATTAGACAAGATTAAACCATCTTTAGGCATAGATTTTAAAAAAGCCCAGCAAGCTCATGATTCTACTCATCAACTAATGTTAATGGAAGCAAATATTGCAGAGAATTTAGACAACTATTCATTCAAGACAAATTCAGTTTATTTTATTTACAATTGGGAATTGTTTGATCAAATGACAAGATCAAATATTGAAGCATTATCAACATTTTACAATTCTGCATTTGTTTTGCTAAGAACTGTAGTGGAGCTTTTAATCAAAGGGACATTCTACGATTGTCTTTCACATAAAAAATTTCGAGATGATGCAAAAACAATAGAACAAGCAAACACAGGTATTAATCTAAAATTATTTCTAAGTGAGAGAATACAAAAAGATCCCAACATAACTGATGAATTTGAAAAGATTTCAATATCAATTTTTGATGAACTGGATTCGTATTTGTCACAAAGGAAAAATGTTTTATCAACAAAATTGATGCTAAGACAAATAATTGACTGGGGAATGCTAGAAGGGATTGATGATGCAAAGAACTTGATTTATGGAATTTATGAGAGATTATCTTCAGATGTACATGTTTCTCACAACAATATAGACATTGGACGTCGACTAAATACAAATAGAGAACTATTCAAAAAGCGTGAAATCATGCCTGAATATCTTACAGAATATCTGGAATTACTTCATACAATCACAGATATCTGTTTAGTTGTAATGCTTAATCTTTTCAGAGAAGATATCCAAAAATCCAATAATACTAAAGAGATGCTTAAAAAAAGATTAAGTGAACAGCATTTTGTATCATTAGAACTGTTTAGAACTGAAAATAAAATCAAGGAATTGGTGAAGAGTTAAAATGACAGATGAAGAACGTGAGCCAAATTATGACAGCACCTTTGCTTTTTTAGAGATACTGCGTATTTTATAGGATTCAAGAAAATACCAGAATTGGTTGTTAGAATACCACAATATTGAACAACATCAAGAATTTTTGGAAGGATACAAATACATTCAAACTGTATCTTACATGTATCTTATCAACAACCTGATATCATTTGATCCATTCAATCTCAAAGATGATGAAAAACTAACACGTGCAGAGTTTATGGGAAAAAATATCAATGATATTCCAAACAGCTGTGAAAAAACAACAGTGCTGAAAAATATTTGGAAGCAAAGCAAAAAGATAAGACGAGCAAAGAGTTTTGAAGACATCCAAAGTGCAGAAATATCCAAAATTGTAACAATGTATGAAAGTTTGCGTGAAAAAAACATTGTTGCAAACAAACAAATTTCAAAAGAAGAATCAATGCAAACTTGGTATTATATACAACCATTACAAATGATGTAAAAAAGCAATTTGAGAAAGAAGGAATCCGAGTTTATCAGGATTTTAAAAGTACAATAGAAAATGATAGAATCTTTGAGGGTACAAGAAGAGAATTGAAAAGTTTTCTAAATTCTGATTCAAGCTATTATGATTTTCTCTAAGTTAGTTTTGAAGTCTCAACAGATTTGTTTCATAAAATCAATAAATCCTTTCGGAGATGTAATCAAAACTTGCCATTTAGAAATTTCTTTTCTTGTTTCTGGTGATAATCTGTTGAAGTTAGGCTGTGGGAATCTAACACTTTTTGGTGCTGGACATTCATAGATGATAGAATCTATTTTTTCATATACAGGTTCTTTTGTGACATAACCAGAATCAAGATCTATATCTTTTGGATTAATGATACATTTTTGCAAATTTGCTGTAGTAACTATTATTGGAATGATTGTATCAAGAGTAGAATCAATAAATCCTTGCAAGATGTTACTCTGTAGTTTGTCTAGAATAAATCCATAAGTGCCTTTTATGATCTGTCGTGATGCATTATCTATCAAAGATTTGTTGGATTGGTATGTTTTTCTATCAATTTTATTATTTGTGAGTGCAATGGATGTATTTGACACAGGATTTCTAAGTGCGTTGCTATCTTCCCATTTGTGTAAATCGACAAATACTTCATTACCACAAGAGGATGTTTCTGGAATCTTAAATAATGAAACATGTCCTTTACTTTGAAAACTTTTGATTATTACATTCATTGGTTTTGGTTTTGACACATCAAAGAAAATCCAATCAGAATAGATTGGATCTAATTTTTTGCATTCTACACATAATGTGATGGTAGGATCCTTACCAATTGTTCCTACAACATCAATTGATGTCTCTTCTAACTCTATTTTGTTTTTACATTCTTCCATAGATCGAATAATGTCTTGTGGATGATACACTGGTTTTTTGGTATATTCATCAATGGAATAATTTCCATGTTTGATTGGATCTACTGTGAATGGAGATACTTGTACTGGATATTCAGTATCAACAGACCAACCATCAAAATCTAATTCTTTTGAGATGAGAGATTGTAAAAACATGCCACTTTGATTAAGAGATTTTGTGGAATCAGAAAGAAGAGTATCTGGCATAAAATATTATCTATGTCTTTATATTTTAAATTAAATAACAACACATGTTATCTATTTGTAAACTCAGAAAATCATTTCGAATAACTGTTAGAAATATGGAATTATTGGATTGGTGTGAAATGAACTATGATTGATTTTGGTTCGGGTTATAGGAATTTATGTCTAAGCTCTCAGCAACAAGTTTTATCCTTTATTAAAAAACAAATAGATTCTTATCCTTTGTTTGAAAAATTGTTAGGTTTTACATTTTCATTAAATGAATTGATGTTTTCAGCATATGACAAAGTTCTTGAAAAGATTGAGGAGCCAAAAAGTCATAATACTTCTAACAAACTGATCGCAGAAGGAGCTATTGTAGGGTTATGTGGATTGAATCTTCATTCAATTTGGCACGCTTTACGACCTTTAGAACAAAACTCAATTCAAAATTGTTCTAATGTTATTAGACCAGTTTTTGAATCCATTCCAAAGATGTTTTATGCATTAACTCATCCTGAAGATATTCACGAAATATTTCTACGAGAAGAATTTGGATTATGGTTATCCCAACGCCGATATTTTGATGAGATTAATCAAGTTGGTATCTCTAAAGGATTTCTACAAAAAAACCCAAATGCAAACCCATCTGACTATGAATATTTGTATTTAAAATGTTATCTTAATCATAATGACGAAGGAAGAAAAATTGAAGAAAAAGTAAAAATGTTGAAAATCATAGATGGGAAACCAAAAGTTACCAAAAGTGCTTACAAAAGTTTTAAGGGAAAATTCAATAATGATTGGTTTCGCAATAAAATTTACACAGAAGAATCTTTAGCATTACAGAATACATCATATGCTTCTTTTAGCATGAATTCTCATGCTAATTTTGCACGGGTTAGATCTCTAATCCGATATGATCCTGAATGGAGTCCAAGATTTTTCAAGATTTTAACTCACTTGGCATTTTATAATCTCTACATTTACTTCAATGCAGCTCATGAAAGAATTAATGAAATTGGAGAGCTTCCAGATACAATATCGTTTATCAGAGATGCACAAAAAGAATTAGAACACTATTTTGCAATGACTTATCTTTATCCTGATGTTCCCGAATATTACAAAAATCTAATTTTGTATCCTGAAAATAAATTTAATAGAGATACAGATAATTAAACGAGTTTTTCTAGATACCAATCATTGGATTACATTAACAAAAGTAAGAATTGGTAGCGAAGATGATCATGAGTTATTAGAAATATACAACAAAATAAAAAAAAATCAGATACAGGACAAATCATATTCCCATTTTCTCTCTTTCATCTACAGGATTTGTTAAAAAATAAAAAAACTAAACAAAGAAATGATGTAATCGATTGTATTGTAGATATATCTAAGGGGTGGATTTTAAAATCACATACATTATTCCATAAAAAAGAAATTGAAAATGCAGTATTAATCAAAATAGGTAAAAAACCAATTCACGATATAAAATCACAAATAATTGACAAGGGAATTTCATATACAGCAGGAGATGAATATCATATTACATCAAGTACCGTTTATGGAAAACTTTGGCTTTTAAAAAATGGAGATGAATTAAAAAAACATCTTGATAGTATCGAAGTTATGAAATTCTGCTTAAAAAACGAAGAATTTTGTAAGATAGTAAATCAAACTACAAACAACCTAAAAGCACAAGCATTAAAGTTAGAAGGAAATAGAAACCACAGAAAGAATTGGTCTAAAACTCGAATATGGGACAATGAAATCCATGCATTTTTTTAATGGAACTATAATTCCTCATCTTTCTGAATTTGCGTTAAAAAATAATTTTAAAGATAAAATTATCTATCTATTTAAAAAGAAATCCGATATAGAATCTTTTTTTGAATTATTACCATCAATTGATACTTTTATTCGGCTTATTTTTACTAGAGATAATGAATCACCTGAGCGAAAAATCAAACCTAATGATGCAGTAGATATCAATCACTTATCAGGAGCCATACCTTATTGTGATGTGGTAGTTACAGAAAAAAATGTTTGCAAATTTAGCTTTAAAACAAAAATTATACAAAAAATACAATTGTATTATTCTTTCAGATATTAAAAAACTGAAGAAAATCTTAAACAGTTAATGACAAATTGTGTATTAATTTTATTTTTTAACATGAGTTATCAGGTTTATTTACGCACAACACAGCATACTTTTTTTATAAAATAAAATTCATTGTATTTATTTATCATATCTTTTATTTAAAATAGAAAACATCTTTTTCTCAATAAAAGATAGACATCCCGATATTTTCAGAAGGAATCAGTGCAAAATCCTAGGCATCAACTATACACACATACTAATTACGCGGGGAACCCGATTTGAACTTCCAGAGGGTTTAACCAAATAGATACTCCCCTTAAGAGATTTGAAATAGTTTTACAGCAAATAATTGCAGGCTCTAACCTCTTTGAACTAGCCTACTTTTCATGTTCATATCACACAAAAATTATGAGTTGATAAAACACAATATGGAAATCTACTAAGATTTACCGACTGTTTTTTGCTATTTTCAGAACACTCTGACAGACTGGAACATAAAACCAGACAATACAACTTATGATCTAGGGCTATGGCGAAAAAATCATGGCACCATCACCGGTATATTGCCGTCATTTTATCGCCAGTAAATGCCGTATTGAGAAGAAATCAGCAATAAGAGGCGATAAATGATTACAAAACTCTCCATCAGATAAAGGGTGGGGGTCCTAGGGGACATAACAGTATTCATTTGGGCTGTAGGAATACCCGATGTTACATTTAGGTTAACTTGAATCGCATCATTATTGGAAGCTTCTAATCGGCAATTCCTCGAAAATTATTATTCAGTAATTATGAATCTGTATGGATTCAGAGTTACTCTTCTACAAATATCCAAGCTAGACTTCTAACTTCTTCCCATGATGGATTTAAATTATTATTATAATCTTTGATATTTGTTATGCAAAATTTGTTTATAATGTTCATGAATCATTTGTTTAGATCAATGATCCATGTTATTGAGGGTCTAGATTAATCCTAAAGCGATATTGAGTCTAAAGGGATTCTTGCCAAAATTGAGCTGTGTCTTGCGATCATTTAGGGGCGATCAAGGTAAAATAATATACATGATCGCTAGAAAAACAAGGTTCGAATATTTTTTTCCTGCAAAGTCCTACCACTATTCTTGATACTTCACACACCTACCTAGGTCAGACGCGATACTTTGCAATACTGCTGTTTTGCTTGCGATACTTGATGTATCGTGCACGACACTGCATATTTCATGTGCGATACTAGGATGCTGAAATCACATTTTTGTTAGGCATAATGTGTCTGTTTACCGAGTAGCATTGATTCTATACATAAGACTTTATCTTGCCTTTTAATTTTTAGTGATTTTTGTCATTATGAAACATAATGTTTATGCTATAACATAGACTTTCTAGCATACCATATGCCATACTTGGAGCAAATGTGGATGTATGATCGATATGTGTCATGGAATTTCTGAGTTTTTTAATTGCTTGAAATATGTTTGCTTGCCATTTTGGAATGATTCCATTTGCCATAAGATACGAAATTAATTCATTTGATGACATTGGAAATTTTTTTCCATTAACACGAACCTTGTACAATTTCCAATTTTGTTTTCTTTTTTGGTTTTGCAAACGGCTAAATATTTTTGAATATGTTGGATTAGTTAACTCTTGAATTTCATCTTCATAATGTATTTGAGCTTTATTGCCAATATCTGTAATGAATCTGTATTCCAAAGCGGTGTCGAATGATAACAGGCTGTAATGACTTGCAACTGTAAACAATTGATAGTTGAAAAATGATAAAACATACAGATCTTTTGCAGTTTTAAACATACTTTTGACAGTATCTGGTACCTTCGGAATTAAACTCAAAGAACTTACTTGCTTTTGTAGTTCCTCAATTGTATAGGCAGAACCTCTAAGGTCTGGCTTTAGATATTCTGATATTGGGATTGTTTTTTCTGGTAAAAGTTCATACAGTTTATTGAAATCTATTTTTTCTACTGTATTGTATTTTTGAGCAAAATAATCTGTAAAAAATGGATAGAACGGTGAAGTCATCTCATCTTTGAACTTGTCAAAATTCTCTTTTATGTCATAATCCAAAAAATGCACATAAGCATCTTCTAACGGAAATCCCGCTGTTGACTTTGCTTTGTTTATCTCTGTTGATAATACTTCAGAACGATTTTCAGAAAGACAAAAATTTTTCTGGAGAGCCTTTTTCAACTCTTCTGTATTGCATTCAATTATATCGTGAATTGTTATTTTTGACTCTTCCAGACTTGTCAAATCATATTTTAGTAAACAGCCTCTTTTACTTGGATTGTTTTCATCCAAATTGACTTCGATTATGTCTAATTTGCAAGGTAATTTTGAAAATCCTGTCAATATTGCCTTTTCATTTGGAGAAATTTCTTCTGGATCCTCTTTATGATAATTTCTTTTCATTCTTTCTTTATGATGACTAAAAATTTCAGAGAATAGTTCTTGGTAGTTCATTTCAGAGAAAATAGTTCCGATTTGATAATTTCTTTTTCCAATCCATATTTATTCATGATTGATTTTACCGCTTTTTGAAAGTATGGTTTTGAAAGTGGTGCCAAGTATATTTTTTCAATCAATGTATCTACATCTACATCAACATATTTTCCGTATTCTTCAAATTCTACTTCACTACTTCCGGAATACTTAACATTTTTTGAAATACATGCCCTTAGTTCATTTTCAGCAGAAAACGATTTCCTTTTGACAAAGAAATGTTTGTTATAAATCCAATCTCTCCCAATTCCTTCTTTTGTAGTATCCAAATAAATCACCTGACCTATTCTTATGTAGTCATCAGATTTATTGAACGCATCTTTGAGTCTCTTAACAGAGGATTGTATTGCTATTCCTAAATTATCATCTGCATACATCTTCCACATATGTGCTGATTCGTATTCGCTTACGTGCCAACAGTTAACGACACTATTTTTTCGAAGATCTGAAAGAAATTCATTTCTTTCTTCTGATGCATTTCCAATGATGATGTCTGTGTGTTCTCCCCAAATCTCTTTCTGTTTTATGTAATCCTACTTTTCTTTTATTAGATCAAAATCTGGCCTTATTCCTTCATAGGGATCTAACAGTTTGTTGAGGATAGGAAAAAGACATTGGAGATTAAAGTTCCGCCAATTAAGATTAACAGAGATGATGGTTTAGAGTTGAGAAACAGAATTTTGTCAATGAGTAATGAGGAAAGAAAGAAACTGGAAATCAACAAGAGCACGTTGTGGTATCTTAAAAAGAATGTAATGTCAAAAGACAAGATAAAGATTTATGATAAGATTTTAGAAAAATTACAGAATTGCCGTATGTAATCCATATTAGTTATTGTTTTGATATTTTTGAAGTACCCATGAAACAAAAAAGTATACCACAATTCCAAAAACAATTGCAATTCCTAATAACATTATTTGAAGATTGGTGATCAAATCTTGCCAGAAACCCTCTGCTTCAATTCCTATTACTTCATTTGATCTTATGATGATTTTTATGTCCTCATCACTTATTTTCTGTTCACTGCTTAAAGTTATTCCCAAGTTATCTTTATTGTATAACTGTTGAACATGAAATATTTTATTGTCATTCTTTAGATATTCTGAAATTAATATGCCATCTGATACTAGTGCTGCTGTTGCGTTTGTGAGTTTGATATCCTTTAGCGGAATTACTTCGATTATTACATCTGTGGCTGGTTGAAAACCATTGTTTTTAATCCAAATATTTGTTGTAGATGGCTCATAATCATAAATCAATATTGGCTGTAGAAATGGTTGTGGAACTGTTATTGTAAGTAAAAAGAACACAAATGATGCAGTTACACTAATTGTGTTATTAGAAATTTTTCTGTTTAATGCCTGTTTTTCACTCATTTACTGCTTCATCCAATCTTTTCATTAAGAGGCTGATAAAAGAAAGATACTCTTTTGCTTTTTCAGGATCTTTTAGATGTTGAATAGAATGTGATTTTGGATTTTTTATTCCCAAAAATGCTCCCATGTACAAAAATCTAAATCCTTCTCTTTCATCAATCTGTTCTTGATCATCACCTTCTACAATCTTTATGATTGGATTTTCTTTGTTAAAGACAATATTTGCTAAGTTTACACCAATCTTGTCTTTTACTTTGCTTTTAGATTTGAGTTCTTTTTCTAAAACTTTGACTGCCTCAAAAATTGCCTGAGAGTAATGTTTGTCATGAAAAAGATTCTTGCTTGCTTTGATGATTTTTGGATGTAATTTCATTTCATTTGGTAGTATAGTTTTTTTAGATGTAGAATTTGTAACTGTAAGCTTGTCAGAATATCCAACAAGAATGTCAATCATTCTGCTTATATGCTCAAGCATCTTGTCATAGTCTTTTGATCTGAGTTTTTCAGGAATTTTTAGTATTCTTGATTTTGTGGAATAGTTTTTCTCCAGATAATCAATACAGACATTCATTTCGTCATGAAGCGGCTCAAAGATATCAAAGTTTGAATCATTTTCATCAATAATTCTGTGACATTTCTTCAAAATAGGCAACAATACTGGATGCTCCCCTCTTCCTTTCACTTGTATTTCTAACACTTCTTCGATTTTGCTATCACTTTTCATCAAGTCAATGTAATCATAAAGTTCCTGCAAATCACAGACAACTTCCATCAAATCTGAAACGGATATTCTTTTCACAAATGAACTGTTGCGATATTTTATTAAAATTGATCTTTTCTGTTAACCGTAATTTCATTTTGATTCTTGAAATAATTTGCCAGTTTAACAACTATTTCGTTACAAAATTTTCTGAAACTGTCTTCTGTATCGATCAAATCTGGATCACGCAAATTCATTCACCAAGACAGCGTACCTCTCTGGATTGATTTTTTGAATCTCTAAAAGACGATTACTTATTTCAGATAATACGTATGGATCTAACGTGTTGTCATAATATTGTTGAATAATAAAAGGTAATTTTTGAGAGAGGTCAAGTAACTCATATGATTTTTGAGAATGGGATTTGTTGGAAGTTATTTAATGCGCACAATGTTTCAAAATTATCAATGGAAAATAAATTATGTAATGATGGCAGATCAGATCGTCCATGCGGGAGATACAGAAAAATGATGAGAAGGGAGTTTGATTATACGCTGTACCATCAGAGAAACAAGTGTGAGACGATATTTTCTGTCATCAAGAGAAGATTTGGTTCAGAGACAAAATCATATCACAATGATATGAAGGAGAAGGAATTGTTGTATCGTGTACTGGCTTACAACTGTCACAGGATGTGTGTGATTTCTGCTTTATTGTGGATGATTTCTAGGAAGCCGACTTGATTAGTTAGAATCTTAATTTAATTCAAAAATATCTTATGAATGCTCTCTTTTGTAATATGTAGTTTGTAAATATCATCATTTTTTAGAACAAAGATTCTATCATGCATCAAAAATAACTCAATCATATCTGTAATGTCAGAATTCATCAAATCACTCGCTTTGTATGGACAAAACATTAATCCTGGAAGCCTAGCATCATCATATTGTTTTTCAAGCTTCATTGCCTGAGTAAATGAATTATTTGCAACATCTGTAATTACAAAGTCAACACAACACAATGGTTTTTTCGTTGATGCTTTTGTAATGTTTTGAATTACTTTACCACAATATTTTGAACCATCTTCTCCATGTGGTTTGTATGGTTTAACCGTTCCATTATACCAATTAAGTTTGGATAAAACTTTTTCTGTATGGTGTTTTGGGGGTGCAGCAAATGACTTGAACCATTCTGTACTGCTTGTCATTCTGTCCAAAGAATTTAGAAACCCATTCATTGATTTTTCATCAGAGTAAATTAGTAAATCATGTACGTGAGGAACATGTATTTTTTTATCAAGCCACTGTTCTACAGCATCTTTTACTATAGAATTAATTGAAACCCCCATCTGATCTGATTTTTTTCCAAGTTCAAAATGAGTTGAATCGTCGAATCCTCTAATCAGAATATCTTTTGTCAATGATATCATTCCTAATCATGATTATATAAATTATGATATCATGATATCATAAATAGATAAATTAATATAATGATATCATGATATCACTAACATGAATGTTCAAACCCGAGCAAAAATGGTAAATGGTGTTAATGTCACTCAACTTTTTGAAACGATTGACAGCATCAAAGAAAATGGTGAGATTGCAAAATTCAACTTTCGTGTCCAAAACAAGTGGGTTGGCGGAACAGAAAATCACACAACTGTCAATGATTACTATGGTGCATGCAAGACTCACACCAGAAGTAAACCCCATACATTTGTCAAAGATGAACCACCAGTTCTCTTAGGAAAAGATAGAGGAGCAAATCCTGTTGAATACCTTTTAGCAGGATTAGCTGGGTGTGTAACGACTAGTTTAGTTGCTCATGCAGCAGCAAGAGGGGTGAAGATTGATTCAATTGAATCAACTCTAGAGGGGAATATTGATCTTCATGGATTACTTCAGTTAGATGATACGAATCCTGGATATCAAGGAATCAACATCTCTTTTAAGA
This sequence comes from Nitrosopumilus ureiphilus, assembly GCF_013407185.1. Classification (NCBI taxonomy): domain Archaea; kingdom Thermoproteati; phylum Nitrososphaerota; class Nitrososphaeria; order Nitrosopumilales; family Nitrosopumilaceae; genus Nitrosopumilus; species Nitrosopumilus ureiphilus. The sequence continues at coordinate 385,751 of NZ_CP026995.1, forward strand.
TAAAGTCTGATACATCTGATGAAATCTTGCAGGAATTGATTGAGCTTGCAAAGAAGGCCTCTCCGGTTGCAAATACAATATCAAGACCAACTCCTGTAAATGTAAAATTGATAAGATAAGATGGAATTTTCCTCTTTTTATTTTAAAATTTACTTTAATGTTTATTCTGCGTCAATTTTATCCCCAATTTGGTAGGCGAGTCCTCGTAGAGTTGAATCTGTGAGCCATTTTTGGGTCTATTTTGGCCTAAAACTGAAGGGAGTTGAACTATTTTCACAAATCCCGCCGAAGGATTTGAAATACTAATTCGAATCCCCAATGTTCAAATCCCAATAGGTTTGAACATCATAATCCTGTATAGATCACGTAATTCTTAATTTATTGAGAAATTTTATTCTCATCTATGAATGATTCATTCCATTTCTTTGACCATATTCTCATAACAAACACTTGAAGGATGACAAAGATAATCGTGAATAGAATGACACTTTCAGGTAAGCGACCTTCAAATGATCCAAATGAAATATAATATTCTTCTCCAAAAAAGAAACGTGTTTGAACGAGTTCAAAGATAAACCCTCCTACCCCAAAAATCAAAAACCATAATCTTAATTTTTGAATCTTGTAACTTGCATAGAAATTTAGAATCGGAATCACAGCAAAAATCATCTGTAGTATTACATTTACGGGCTTTTTTCCAACCATAATTCTAATTCACGTAATCACATAAATGAATATCAGCATTTGGAGTTAATTTGTTAAACCTATTGTATAATTCAACTATAGATTACACAAGATAATCATAGTAAGATTACCCATTCAAATCCTAATGGATTTGGTTGTTGGTAGGGTGTTGAACTAATTCTTCATATCTCTTTAAAAGATTCAATGTTCAAATCTTGACAGGTTTGCACATGTTTTTTAGAATAGTGTGTTTAACTAAAACTTCAAAGCCTTATACTTATGCTAAACATGTCAAGTAAATTATTATTGAATATACTAGCGATGTGAACTCAACGTTTGAATCCACTAAATAACTAAATTTCATGACTCAGGACAATCAATTACTGTTTTTTTATCATACCATAATGTCTTGCCTATTACCAACACCATGACATCATCCCTAAAGCAGATTGTTTCTGAAGTTGACGCAGATTCTGAATCACGAATTTCTATGGATGGGGCATCACGTGGCTCATCAGATGTACTAGGAATTGCTCTATATCCTACATAATTTGCATTACTGAGATATTCAAATTGCTCCCATGAATCATTAAAATCAATTGTAAAAAACTTTCTTGGAAAGTTGGGCATTAAGGAAAAAGACATAATCTTATCGTAATTGCGTGGAAAATAACTTTATTGTTGATCGCAATTTAAAAAGCACATGATAATTACCTATTAAGAAGTTATTACAAAACAATGATAATATGTTGGTATCTGAGAGAGATTCTAATGTAAGCTTTATTTCTTTTCTTGCCCCTTATTTTTTGGCAGGATTTACACTACCAGAAGAAATACAGAATTTTTTAGATAGTTTTGAAATTAAAAAACTCCATTCTGCACATGATGATGAATCTATAGTTTATTCTGGGACTGCATTAGTAAAACTCGGTTCTGATCCTATAATTTCAAAAGGTAACACTAAATTTAGTTTTGAAGGATTTGAAACTGACTTTAGATTCACAATTCCTAGAATGGGTTCAGCATTTGTTGATGACATTATAGAAGAAATGGAAGACAGAACTTCTTCAACTGCAGTAAGTGATCTTTTTGCAGTGTTTGATTCTGCACCAGAAACAAACGATAAACCCTCAATTCAATTCAAGTTGGAACTGTTAATGAATACACTTACATTTCAACTTCCAGATTTGTGGAAACCTGGCAAACTAACCGATGATAATAAACTAATTGAAAATACTAGTCCAGAATTTGAAGGTCGGGTAAAAATCGTATTGCCAAAAATATCCTTTGTTATTGAAAGAAGCATGGATGATTATTTTGATTTTGATTTTGATCTTAAGTCTTGGGGTAGCCGTTCATTAGACGATAATGACCTTGAATCTGGCGACTTGGTACGGATGATTCCTCCAATTGCAGTACATCATACAGGACGATGGGGGTTTGGAATTGAAAACATAATATTGGATTTAAGCTCAGAATACACTCCGCCAGATATCTTAGAAGAATTTGGTATAGGTGAGGGATTTAAGGGCCTTTACATAAGAGGAGGTAGATTCTACTGGGAAAATCAATCTCTGAGTTTTGGTTTTCAACTATCTCTTGAAAAATTACTCTTTACTATCCCTCGGAATGATTTCTTAATTGATGTTTCTGGGGACGTATACATTAATGAAGGAAACTTGGAAGTTATTCCTCTCATTTACGATGGTGGAAGAAAACTCTTACTAAAAGAAAATGAAGTCACAGAAATACCCGATTCTTCTATTCTTCAGCTTGAAATTTCTGGTGGAACACCTCCATATGACATTAACATAACTTTTGATAATGACAGTACAAATCATTGGGATGATGTTACAAAAGAAGTATCCTTTGCTGGAAAAACAAATTCTTCAAAATTTACTATTAGTGTAGAAGACATTTCAGAACCAAAAAAAAGTTTCTCAAGAACATATGACATAAACATAACTGAGAAACTAGTTAATGAAAATGATGGTACGGAGTATGATAGACCAGCAAAGCTTCTTCCAATAAACATCACAATAAATTCTGAACCAATATCTGGATATGCTATAACTCATTTGAAATCAAATGGTAATGGCGTTGAAACCTTTAAGGTTCTTGGAGGAAAAAATCCTATAGTAAAAATTTACAATAATGACAATGAATTAATCGATGGAATTGAACTTGATGAATTAAATCGATTATTTTCATTTGAGGTACAAGAAAATCAAAGATATACCATAATCATAGATTTTCCAGAAAAAAATGATAATGAAACCTTTGAATTTTATTTTAAAAATGACAAACCGAACATAGTTAATATTAGTGCATACGTCGATTATGATACAGTATCGTCAGATATTTTTCAGAATTATTCATCATCGTATGGTGGCTATAAAGGAATCAATTCCTTTAAGTTTTGGCTAACTAATGTTAAAACAACAAATGGAATTGCAGAATTTATTATAACCGCATATGATGCATACCCAGATAATCTTGAAGATTTCATAGAAGAAATTAGAACTCTTGAACAAGACCCAGATTTACAGGATAATGAACACCAAGTTCTGGTATCTCTTAGTTCTCGATATTTTCCTGGTAATAATCTGTTATTCGGTGATAATCCTTCAGATGATACATATTATGATTCAGAAAATGATGAAGAAAAACTAGATGGTTTGTCTAGTTATCCCTCACGTATTTTAAAAGGATTATTTTCAATAATAAGAAACAGAAATTTTCTAAGAAAAATAGCCATACATAACTCTATGATTAATTTCTCTGGCGGCAATTTATTTATTGAATTTCATAATGTGGTAAAAGACTCCTACCATGAAATTCCATCTAACCATGAAAATAATTATTTTGGAAAGCTAGAAGTACAGGCAGCAGTTCATTACCCTCAAACAAATATCAGTGCCACAATTGAAAGAGATAATTCAGCCAATCTTCATGAATCTGATTTATCTCTGCTTCCCACACCTGTTCCTCCAAGAACACCAAAGGCCCCAAGTGCAATAAAAAGAATAGGAGTAAAATTTAGTGCTAGAAAAGACAACTACATCTTTGGTGAATTATTATTAAAACTTGATTTTCTAACAGAACTTGAAAAAAAAATTCGTTCATCTGATGACTTATCAGCACCTCCTTCCGGATTTGGAACTGATGGGGTATTTGAAATAAAGTTTGGAATTTCTTATGACTATATCACAAAAACTTTTACAGAAACCGGATCGTTAAGATCCGATGATCATAACGGATTACTTCAATTAGAAAATAGTGTTGATGATGAATATACTGAATTTAAAAATATTTTAGGTTCTTTACTAATTGCTGCTCCATTACTTGATGATCCTAATGCAGAAACGAATGAACGTATTAGAAGAGCCGCATTAGGTGGCGCTATGGCAGTTGTTAGTGGGTTATTGGAACTTGTAAAAACTAAAAAAATCACTCTTCATGGTTTGGAGTTGATATTGCAACACATACGTGGAGAATCATTTTCAAATGCCGCATTGTTTTTTGATTACAGTGTTTTGTTTGATATTGATATTCCTGCATTGGGAATTTCATCGTCAGAACCACTTAAGGTTCGCTACAATGCAATGGGATTTAATCTTAATTTTGATAATGGCTTTGAGTACAACACGGTTTTTGATTCTTCAAAAGGCTATGAATTAAACCTGACAGATCCCGGTCTGTTTAACATCGCCGGTCCATTAGGCGATATAATTCAAATTATTGCAGTAAATGTTATTAGATACAATCCTTCTACAATCAATTTTGATCTGGCATTAAAGGGAGATACTGGAGTGATTTCAGTTGACAAGTTCAAGGTCATGATTCCATTGAATGATCCTTCTAAATCGACTGTAATTTTACCAACCACCGTTAAAATTGATATCCCAAAAACAATTGTTGGGAAAGGCAGTCTTTCAATTAAAGACGTAGATGGTGGAAAGAAAATTTCCGGCTCTATTGATCTTACTGTGATTCCAGCAAAACTTAGGATTTCAGCTGGAGTGATGACTGAACCAGTAAGAGGACCAGAAACAGTACCTGAATCAGAGCAACGAAAGTCAACTGCAGTGCTTGTTGGAATGGATTTGGAGTTTGGTTCTCCGATAATTCTTCCTGCTTCTGGACTTGGAATATATGGATTCAGCGGTCTTTTTGCTATGCACTACAAACGGGCTGAAAAGACTCGTCCTCCTGGAAGCAGTGTCAGTCCTGCGTTATTGTGGCTAAAAGAAGCAGGCGGAAAGCCTACTACTATATCTTCATCTTTGTGGAAGCCTGAGCTTGATAAATGGAGTTTTGGTGTAGGAATAATACTTGGCACTTTGGATTCTGGCGTTACTTGTAACCTTCATGGAACATTCATGTTAGAACTTCCGGGTCCAAGACTTTTGATTTTTGTAAAAATGTCTTTTCTCAAAAAACTTCCAAAACCTGATGATGGAGATATTGATGTTGGAATTCTTGGTGTTGTTGATCTAGATTTTAACGAAAACACGTTAACTGTAGGGCTGCTTGTAAACTATGACGTTGAAAAGCTAATCTCAATAGAGCTTCCAGTTGAGTTGTTCTTTAAACTAGATAATATGAAAAACTGGCACCTCTACATTGGAACTATTTCACATCCTGCTCAAGCAAGAATACTCAACATTGTAAAGGGTTCGGCATACTTTATGGCAGATGGAAAAGATATCGAAAATTTTCCAATATCAAGAGATCAACGCATTACTTTACCTGGGATTGCACTTGCAACCGGAATTGAAGCTTCAGTAATAATTGGCAATGAACGTATCGGAATATATCTCAAAGTGTCCGCAGGTGCACATCTGGGCATCTCATCTTCCCCATTCCTTATTGCAGGTTATATTCATCTTGAAGGTGAGCTACGTCTCATAATAATCAGCATTGGTGTTCAAAGTGATCTTTCAGTTCTTGCTCCAAAACCAACATACATCGAAGGCAGAATATGTGGAAAAATCAGATTGCTATTTTTTACAATTGAAGGATGTGTAAAACTAAGTATCGGAGATCCTGAACGAGAACTTTCTCCAAGCAACCTTGTAACAAATGTGTATCTACAGAGTCGCTCTCCTGCAATCTCTGAAGGACAGGGATCTGAAAGACCAATTGATGCAAGCCTTGGAAATGCAGTTGCAGGAGATAGCGGTGAAACTTTGCCTGTAGTCCCAATTGATTCTGTCCCAGTAATCCAAATGATTGCTTCACCACTTGTCAATAATGTTGCAACTTTTACTTCCACACTACGCACGCCTCCAAGTCTTTCTGTTACATCTGAAGGTATTGGATGGCTGGAAATGGGCGGTGACACCAAAGTCCGATATTCGCTTACAAGTTTACAAATCACTCCTAGTGTGGCCCCAATGGAAGCTTCGGCTGTCTGGCGACGAGATTATCCACCAGGGCAACCAGGTTCTAATACCAACGTAGAGCTTGCATTGTTCACAACGGTACCCGTTGCAATTGAGAAGGCACTAGAAAGATCAGAATCACTAGATAATGTAGTTAATGAAGGATGGGGCAATATCTGTGATTCAATCCAACAGGCTGTTCCAACTCTTTGGATGTTTTGTGGACAACCATACGGATTATCTGGCAGCGGTTGGAATGTCAATGGCTCTTACCTAAATGAACAAAATAACAATGACACCGGCCCTATTCTATATGTAGAAGAACCATCACCTTCAACACAGGAACTGCTATACAATGTCATTGACAGAAGACGCAGTGGACAATTTACAGTTCCTGCCAGAATAATTGTAAACATGAAACCCGATTTTTCTAAAAAGATAAAGAAAAAACCACTCTGTAATAAATTACTTCAATTACCAAAAACAAAGACAGTACAAAAAAATAATAGTTTTGACTTTAAAATACCAAAAATAATTCGTGGTGAAAATAATTGGCTAAGGTTTCATGTTGGAAGATCATCAAGTGTCGCAATACTTTTGGCAACTAGCAACAAATATGTTTACATTAATCAACTTGATGCTTCTGAACAATTACTTTCCTCCAAACATATTTCAGAATCAGAAATAACTCAAACTCCAGTTTCAAGCTACAGAGATCTACCACAACACTGGCTTGATTCTTCATTGTCATCTAAAATTACTTCTATGTTAGAATCAATAATGAATTTTGAGAACCTTCAAAAACTACTTGTAACATTTACGCCTCATTCAGATTGTAGAATCATAGAGATAGTAAATGAATACATTCCAGGAGAATATGATACATTTATCGGTGCTATTGAAAGCCTCTCAACGACTGACGTTGAACGCGTAACTACTGCAGAAAGAATAAACCAAGACAGACAAGATGCATTAGAAGAATATCTTAATAATCCATCCATACAGCTCTTGGAGCCCGATACTGTATATCAGTTGAATGTAGGATATACCGCTGATATCAAAAAAGATTCAAACACACAAACCTCTGACATTACACAAACTTTCAAGTTCAAGACAGACAACATCGCTCCAAAAAATCTAAATCAGTTTATGCTTGGCACTGTGCCAGTTCAAGAAGAACAATACCACTTCTATGGTGAGCCAATAAAGATTGTCTTTAATGATGGCTATGTTTTGGATCTTTATGAAAAATACGGCAAAAGACTCGATGCTGAGCTCCATCCCGGTAATGGACCAGATGATGGTACTGAGATAATCAGAACAACACTATCTGAGCCAGAACCGGTAAACGATGCCATAATAACTTCTCCTTTTAGAGAGTCTATAACAAGACTTGCAGGAAGAAGACTCACATGTATTCCGCCAATCAATAACTCTGCATATGCAAGACACACTTTGGATTTCTCCCTCAAGCCATCAATGTCATACACTTTTGATATTGTTGCAACTTCATCAGGAAATAATCAAAGTGCTAATGATTCTGCAGGTTCTCAGAGTTCAAGCGTAATAGAACCATTATTTCGTCGCAATTTTGTCACATCTAGATATGAAACTTTGAAAGACTTTGTAGATGATTTCCCATCTCAAATACAACATGGTATGCTAAAAAGTCAGTTTTCAGTAACTGGCGATGATCCTGTAATGACATTGTCTGATCAGGAAATTCAAGAAAAATTATTAGAATCTGTAGGCAAGGTAATTACTCCTCCTGAAGAAAATAATATTACTGTTTTCTGGATGCAGCAAGATGAAAAATATGTGCCATGTATAATTTTAATTGATTCTGTAGAACCTGCATGGAGAAATAGATTGGAGCTAAGACTGGAGACTGTTCCAAATCAGGATGATCCTACCTTCAAGAGAGCTATAGATGAAAAAGTACCTTCCTTACAAATTCAAGAATCCAACGGATATGTTTCCAAATTCATATGTTCACCAAGTGGAACAAGAACCATCGTGATTCTTTCTGAAGATTTTATTCAAAAAGTATCTAGAGTACTTTTCTTGAAATTTGTATCGCCTCCAAGCAATCTGTTTGATATCTCTACAACTGAAGAGCCATTGGAGATAAGATTGCCATTTAATGCACCATGGGAAGATGATTCAGTTGACTAGATTAGTATTTCCTGAACTTTTTCAGCTTTTGCACTCGAGTCTTCAAATTCCTCCCCATCAACAAAAAAGAATTCTTGCCGATATTTACTCATTCTATAAAACTCTAAAACAAAAATCAAAGATAATGCCACTAACCGACATTAACACTAATCCTGTGGTGTTACGATGGCTTTCAGAACCCATTTTGGGATTTCCAGTAATGCCATTCAAAGTCTACCGCAGACAAAAAAACTATGAAAAAATGTGGAAAAGATTACCCTACAGACTTAGCAATAATGTTATCCAGTTTGATGCAGACATGTATGCTGTGGAGTTGAAGATGTTTTCATCTGCTCCGATTCAAGTGGAATTTTTAGATGAAAACGATGTTGTATTAAAACAAGAAACACTAAACCGGGAAAACATCTACAGATTCGTAAAATCTGGAATCAAAGCCTTGAGAATGAGCGGTACTCCTGCAAATTTATCAATACAAGGAATTACTTCTCATGATTATGCAAATTTGAGTGATTGGGAAATGATAGAAAGTGTTGGATTTCCAGTTGATTCACAATTCCGCTCAAATACTTATTTTGGTGGTAAACAGTCCTTCCCTAGTGCACCACTTAACGGATATGATGCAGCACTATTGCGACTTGCAATAGCAAAATCGTCTTTGCCAACAATGCCATCTTCTCCAATTGCTTCTATGCCTATTAGTTGGAACTATCCTATCCCAGAAAGATATTTGCAGTTTCTAGGGAATGAACATCAAAACGAGTATGCGAAAAATTCCATACTTTATATGATTTTCAAATGCATGGATGCGGCAGATAATGCTACCACTATGCAAAGAGATTATTTGCATCATCTAAACATGGATGGAATTTATCAGCAAGGTACAACATTTGATTCTTCATCTGATACTTCATCTGTGGATATTCCTGTGGTACAATTAACTCTGGCAATGATTGGTTTGGATCCTTTTGCATCTACTGCATTGGGATATGGAACAATAGATGTTTTCCCCTCAACAAAGAAAACCAATCTAGAGCATGATTACATGGTGGTGGGAACATTTTCAGTATTTGGAAATAAATTTGAAATTGCAGCTCTTGGAAACACTGAAAATCTCTCTCAGCGCATATCAAATCTCACTGTTACTAAAAAATTCCAAACTCCTCCATTACACAGAGATGGAATGCTATCTGAAACCTTAGATCTGAGATGGAATACTCCAGCTAATCCATATTCCTATCTTGCAGTTCAATCTAATCGAAATGAGTATTTCATCAATCCAAGAGTTGTTGGCTCTCCATCGCTTTGGGTTCCATCTGATATTGGTGATAACAGCCAGATATCTTATGTGGTTTCTGATTTCAATCTACCACTAAACAACCAAGCTGATGTTGATTTTATGGTAATAGGAGTAGATGTTTTTGGTAAATGGACAAACTGGATTGCCAAAAGATATGCCCCTGTTTTACCTCCTGTATTGAAACCCGGATTGTTTTCTGTTGTTGTAGAACCAAAACCCAACGAACCATCAAAATTTCTGATGGAGATTGATTTTTCATGGGACTGGTCTACTCGTTCTCCTGAATCAATTGAATTTTTTGGAAAATTCTTTCCTTCTGATATGGCACCACCTTCTGTCACTTCGGGCTTTCAAACATCCAATACTGATTTGTCATCCACAATTGATCTTAAAATTACCTTTTCTGAAGATATGCCATACGTACATTCCTCAGTTGGTATTGTTGAGATACTGAATCCTGAGGATATAGAGGAATCAATGCCTGAAAGAAATATCAGGTATAAACTATCTTTGGAGATTGATTGCACCTTTGATAACCAATCAGAAATATCTTATGTTGTCTATGCATGTGGAGAAGAAAAAATTCGTCCTGGACAAAAAAGTGACTTTACGAATCCCTTGAGGGCCCAAATTCTAAATCCAAATCCTCCGTCCCCTCCTGAACTAAATACCTCATTACTTTGGACAACTCCTCCTGACGCGACCAAAAAAGCTAGAGCACTTTTGAAATGGCAACCAATTGCTGGAGCAGTAGGTTATGCCATATGGACAAGCAATGAGTCTGCACTCAAAAATGTAGAAGGTGTTTCTCTCAACGGTGATTCAATCATTGAACGTGCAAACAGCTTAATCTCTGAAGTCAATTCTACAAAATGTATTTCAGAATTTTCAAGAATAAACTCAACCTTGATTCCAGAAAATAGATATGAAATTGAAATTTCTGGAAATTCAGATATAATATATGCATACAAGGTGTCTGCGATCAACAACAACAATTTAGAGTCTTCAAAATCTAATGCATTGCTTTATGCAGTTCCCAAAGTTTCAAAACCGGCACCGCCAAAACTTGTTCTTAAAAATATAGATGCAAATTCCGAATCTTCGACAAACATTAGACTTACTGCTATTCCCGGAGATGAAACCACACTTGAAGGATATCGACTCTTTAGAGTAAGAAATCCAGATCTTATGCGTGTTCCCGGATTAACTGGACCTCCAATATGTGATGTCGATGATCCAAACTGGACAACAATATCTGATGTGGAGGATCCGTGGTGGGTTGCAAAATTTGGAGATTCAGAAGATGCAGAAATTTCGGAGACACTCCGAAAATATAGTGAAGTTGAGGATGTTGTAGAGACTAGCTGGTATCCGTACTATTATCAACTAACTGCGTTAGGAAAAACTAATTCTGTTGCTGGTTACTTTGGTACGGAGTCAAAACCCTCTGCCGTAGTGGAAGGATTCAATCTCCCCAAACACGGTCCCTCAATTTCTAATGTAAGAATCAATTATGATGACTCAAACAATTCAATGCCTATAATATCATTCGAATCTAATATTCCAGTAAAAAATACAACTGTTGGTATAGCAAAAATTACATTATTCAAAAAATCCAATTCAAAGTTTGAACATATTCTTACCAAAGACACTGATACAATCCCATATTATCCAAATAACTCTAGTCCAATTACAAAAAAACTTGTATCTCATACAAGATCAGAATTTGTAATACAGCTAAATGAACAAATTGACAAACTGCACATACAAGTAACCGATTCTTTGAGACGAACTTGTAATGAATTAATTGATGTGGTGGTAGAATGAGCTTAGATGATTTTGCGCTTGAGGCATTTGGAATAAACATTCCAGTTATGTCCGGAGTGTGGTCTGAGCTAGAAAATATATCATTTAATGAAAATGATCTTAGTCTTAGCTCTACTAATTGGAGATCTCCTATGTCTGGCATAATGCAAGATTTTGATCATTCTACAAAAATTACCTTGCTTGAACTGGATGGACAACAAACAACTTTCACAGGTTCCCTGTTAATAATTTCTGAAGAATCATATCTAAAGCTTCAAAAACTCTATAGTTTTGTTATTGAAAATACCACTTCTTTGCCTGTAAGGCCCGTACCGAGATACTTTCTTTTCAGCGGTGATGTAACTTCGTCGGGAATCATCAAAGCAAATGATCTGATAGAAAGTTCTGACGAGCTTGTTCTAAAAATCTTTGATAATGATGGAATGATAATTGATCCACTGGCAGTTGCATCCGCATTTAATCTAATTATTAATGCACATGAAATTTTGAATAAAAATGAACGCAACGACCTTCAAGAAATGGTTAATGGATTACTTGACAGCAGTTTGGTGAGAGTTGCAATTACACATCCGGATGGAAGTCCATACGACAGAGATGACCTGACAAATGTTACACCACATAATGCTTCAGGATTGTTTACGTTAGATGATCCAAACATTCCAATAAGTTTTGATAGTAGTAACTTGCAAACTCTGATGGGGCCCTCAACTAATGGAGTGCTATCTGAAGAATTTAATATTCCTGCTGTAATCGTATCTATGCTCCTATCTGACATATGTGATTTTTTTAGATTGCGAGTTGTTAGATTAGATACATATCTACCGGGAACTCCAAATGTGGACTTTAGAGGCTCACAATTAGAATACCGGCCCAAAATCCGTACCGATGAAAATATTTCATTCCTTAATAATGGAAATGAAATTCTTGCAAGCTTATTTGAGACCGATTCAGCTGACATAACACTATGTACATCTCCTATGATTTCTACTACTTTTGATGTTCCAGGAAATGCTAACATACGCTGGCCAAATTTTCCTATATCTTCGGGCATTATAGAAAATGAAATACCATCACAAATTCAACAAATCAATGCAAATTTTGTCTTGAATAATTCCGAAGAGCAGGGCGATGTACATTTGACCATTGATGGTTTATCTAAAAACTCTTGGGTATGCATCTTTCCTCGTAAAATAATTGATAATAGTGTAGTTCGTGGTGATGGTTTTGGAAGTCTAGTTAATGCAGCTGGACAACTCTCAGTATATTTGATTGATCCACTAGATATCAGAAAAACAAATCAAACTTCTATTGTAAATAATTCTCCAAAACTTTTGTTTGATTTGGTTATTGTCACAAGAGATAACAAATCACGAATTTTTGGCAATCTTTCTTGCATCATTCAGAATTCAAATGAAGAGTTTATGACAACTACTGACAACAAATTTGCTGAAATTGATTTCAAAGGTGAATCAAAGGCAAATATCTTAGGTTTGGGTACTGATCCTACACCTCCACCAGATACTGGTGAACTACTTAACAATGTCATGGTTTTTGATGATGTAACTGAATCTCCACGACTTCCAACCATGACTCGTCGCGATCTACTAATGGCAGAAAGAATCTCTGAACACTGGAAGGCAACCATTGCAGGTGGATTACTTGCAGGAGAGATGATAAATGCTGACCAAAGATTTGGCAGTCCGGGTCGACCAAGCGGAAAAGAAACACAAGCAGTTGGCGTATTTACAGAAAATGGACTCTTGGCATATGATGTTGCAAGAATGGCACTAAAACGAACTAATTCTGATATCAATGAAAGGCTTTTAGTTTTATCCGACTCTGTTTGGAGAGAACCTGCATTTGGTACAGGACAATTTGCATGTTCACTACTTCGTAATATTTCTCCTTTGTGTGAAACACCCACGTTTGGAACATTTAGAGAATATCTGGAAAGCAATGATCTACCAGACAACTTGAATGACTTGGTTAGTTTAATCCATCCAAACTTGACACTTCCTTCTTATGATGATGAAACTAGAGATAGAATTTATTCTGAAATTCATGATGAAGTTATAACATCGTGTTTTGGTAGAAGGGACACACAATGGGCACTGGAACATGCAATATCTAATGCAAGAAATTTTATTTACATAGAATCTCCTTCACTTGCTTCTACCATGTATGGTGATCCCGCATCTTTTTCTGTTGATCTTTTCAATATTTTAAAAGAAAGACTTGATGAAATGCCTGGACTGCATGTTATTTTTTGCATTCCGAAATTACCTGACTATCCACAATCCTATGCACCCATGATTAATTTTGAAATCAAAGATAGAACAATGAAAATGAATTCACTGAATCATCAAGAACAAGTTGTTGCATTTCATCCCATTGGATTTCCAGGTAAATTTTCTAGCTTAGAGACAACTACAATTATTGTAGATGATCTGTGGATGCTTGTTGGCTCAAGTACGTTTAGGAGACGTGGTCTTACCTTTGATGGAAGTAGCGATATAGTACTTACTGACACCCAAATTGAAAATGGTCGTTCCTCAAGCATATGCAGTTTTAGAAAAAAACTTTTGAGCAGTAGGTTGGGGATAGATGATTCTAGCTCGAATCTTGTGAGATTACATGATGGTGTAGAATCATTTTATGTAATACGAGAAATGTTGGTTGCAGGTGGACTAGGCAAGATTAAACGATTTTGGAAAAGCGAGCCAGACTCTGCAACCAATGATTATCTTCTCAATCCAGATGGGCAATTGATCTCCCCTGATAGAATCCTTGAATTTCTACCCCAATTTTAAACCGATATTTTGTTACGTCTGGAGACTCCCTGCAACAAAAAATATGTGTACTTTTCGTAACTATTTAATTCAGAATACTGGTCAAATTGAGATTTTGAGCATTTTTGCGAAGGAGTGTTAAACTAGTTTGACAAATCCCGCCGAGGGCGCTTAAATTAAAAAATAACTTGAATCCAATAAGACTTAGTTCTATACGGATGCTATTTCTGGATTCGATTATGGCGTCAGATAAATACTCTAATCCTCTTGTGGTATCTAGAACTAGTTTGATATTCTCAAATGTATAATTCATCAAAATTTAGAATTTCGTTGTTTTAAGCGTAATTGCATTCAAAATACTCACTATAAAAATAGTAAAATTCACGTGGACCTATCTGTTATCGTCCTTTTTTATAAAAATGACATTTGTTAGTAAATTAAACTTTGAATATTCCTGTTCAGATTTGCTTTTTGTTTTCATGTAATAATGAAGTTAACGCTGATAATTGTAAAAAAAATTAGAAATATTCAGATTTATTTTTCTGTTTCACTAATGTTAGGGTCTTGTTCTTCTGTAGATTTCAATTTGAACTTATCAGAATCAAAATTTTGATGTTCAGAATTTTCTGTTGTATTTTCTTGTTTGGTTGGCATATCTAATTTATTAATCTCATTGAAGGGATTGATTTTTTTAGATGAGATCTGAGAACTGTTTGTCATATTTTTCTCAATTGATTGTTGTATGTAGTTACTTCTGTCAATAAAGATATTGCCAAATCTCTTATTTGCACGAGCTCTCAAATCTCGTAGACCATCTCTTACTGGGGTATCTGAATCTTTCATCAGCATATTATTGCACTTTGTAATAGTTAAATCTTGTTCTTTTTATTTTTTCAACATAAATTATTTTTTTAATGCTTCTAATCAAAAAAATTCTGTTTTATAAAATAATCAAGAACTTAATTACATCTACATTTTTTTATTAGACATGAGTTTTTTAAAAACTTTAAAAAAATTTTTAAAATAAAAAACAAACAACTTGTTTGAATGTATTAGTTATAATTTCTAATTAGCATAAGATTAAAATCAAAGTTTGTTGTTATAGAATCATTGAAACAAAAAGTTATTTTACAAAATGAATCAAGCAATTATTTCTCAGAACATCAAAATTTCAAACAGAAAAACTGGTTCAGTTCTGTTTGCATTATGATTAAAAATAAAATTACGTTTGAACAAATTACTGATGCTCTAAATTCTTTGAAAAGCGAGAGAATAAAGGTAAATCATCTGTGTCCCTCGAGGGCCCATCAAAATTTTTCAAGATCCTTTGACAGCCTAATCCCCATTCCTATATGGCTAGAACTATTTTGGAAATAAAAATGGAACCACAATACTATTCAAAAACAGTTGATAATATGATATGAATCTAAATTGATTTATCTTAGTTATTTTAATTCGGACCATTGAAAAAAGCATGCCACAAATCAAGTGGTATGAACATATAACTCTCCATCTGTTATATGTCATGTCAACTATAATACTGTACAAACATAACCCTGCCCCGACCAAGACAGTTTCTCTGATTGAAAGTGATGCCAAAAACGCTCTTCCAATCAGAATTACTGCAACAGATATCGTTGGTCTGACATGGATTTTTCAAGATAATAATGAAAATGTTTAAAAAATTGATGATGGAAAAATAACAATGAACAATAAATCAACATTTCTAATACTTACAATCGCGTCATTAACCGTACTGCTTATTTCACAAATGCCATCAGATGCATTTGCAGATGTAATTTCTCCAAAAAAACAAACTAAAATTGGAATTAATCACATTGATATTATTTGCAAGGCAAATTTAGTCAAAGTATACAGAACTAATGCAGATAGTTTTGACTGTTTTACTCCCTCAACTGCTGAAAAATTAATTAAAATGGGAATCACTAAAGATATTCCAAAAGATAAACTTGACGCAAAAAACTCATTTAGGCAAAATCCTTCCCTTGGAACTGTAACTGGACTATCCACTGTGAAACAATATGGTTCAGAAGGAAAATTATCCAGTAATCCTAGGGTAATATCCTATCTTTATGTCTTTGAGGTTTGTGCAAATGATAAAACCATAAGAGCACCTGAAGTACTGATCAAATCAGATAGTGAAGCAAAGACTGTAAAACTTGCACAAAAGATTGTAGCAAACACATGTTATACAAGTACTGCAATTATAAAAGCAACGAATTCAGATTCTATATCTGCATCACTTACAAACAAGGGAATGGTGACTGACAAAATAACTGAACTGGAGATAAATGTTGCAGATTTGCAGCAAAAATTATCTGTTTTGAAAAAGAGTCTTTCAGATGTAGCAAAAAAAGATCCTATGACACTTGATGATGATGCAAGAAAGAAAATATCAGATACAACAAATGAAATTAGCACATTGAGAACCCAACTTAATCAAGCAAAGGGCGAACTAAACAAGTATCTATTTGCACTAAATGCTCCACCACAATTAAAGCCATCAGACTTTACCAAACAAGTTTTGACATTTACTGGAGTTCCACTAAAAGACACCACTACCAATATAATGAGTATTTCCAGACAGACCCCCGGAAACACAGACAAACCTGATACGACAACAGGTTTGAAATTATACAATGTAGTCTTTGAGGCATGTACGGGAAATGATGTTTTACGAGCACCTGAGGTTAAAGTGACATCTGACAATGAAGAAAAAGTAATCAGAATTGCTGAAAAAATAATTGCCAACTCTTGCCAAATGTCAACTGTCAAAATAAATGCCAAAGATACCAAATCCATAACACTAGAGATTGCAAACAGATCTGATATTTCTGCCAAAATAGTCGAACTTGACAAAATGATAGAAACACTCTCTGCTGAACAAAGAACATTACAAGTGGAACTAAACAAACTAGTTGTACAATCTGAAAAACCTGTGGGCTATGAACAAAAAGTAACAGATCTTTCAAACAAGATAATTAAATTGAGAAATGAAATCAATGATGCTAAATTCAAAATGTATGGAATCATGTATGAGATTTACAAGACTCTATAAATCAATAATGTTGATTTTTATGCAAAGAATCTTTTTTAATAATCATTCCTTAAGTATGATAGTCACAGGAAAATAGCCATGACAAACAAAATAATTTTTGTAGTATTTTTCATTATGTCTCTATTATCACTAGGTACAGTTACAGGATCACTGAATTTGATTCAGTCAGCTAATACATTGAAGGGACAAGGTGTATCAACTGCACAATATGATTACATAAATTATAAAACACAAATCTTTGCGAAAAATCCTAACAACACATTCGTCGAAATATTTGAAGAGGTAGTTGCCAAATGAAAAAACATGTTAAAATAAATTCAATATTTCTTTTTGTTCTAATTCTTGCTGGCAGTGTTGTCACTAATAATTTTTCTAATGTCCATGCACAAAACCCTAACCTCTATGTATCTGCTGAAAATTCTCAGTTTCAAAATAGAGTATCTGGTCCACAAGTCATTGAGGTTGTAATTCGTGATCAAAACATTAGTGATACTGATGAGGGAAAGGGAGAACCTGATGTAACAATTAATGGAAAAGATCTACGAATGATTCAGGCAACTGATGGTAATTGGTATGGTTATTTTTCAGATAGAAAACAAGCCCAGATTGCTGATAGCACAGTTGGTATGACCGGAAAAGGGCTTGACTTTGGAACATTCTGTTCTCGAAATACCTCCATCCTCGGTGTTTCTGTTTCTGATACTGAGGGAATTGCAATACCTGTAAGCGGTTCTGGTATTGGAGGGGAAAATGGCATCAATCCTCCGAATCAAATTTTGCAGGACTGTTCTTTGTCTTCTCCATACTCAAAAAACTCGATTAATGTGGTGAGACAAGCAAAGGCCATGAATCCAGGAACTGGAAATGTTAAACTTGGACAAATTGGTCTGGTCTCTCAAGATCTATGGCCATTTATCCAACTCTATGATTTTTCAAAAGGTGGAAATGTGATCATTCAATACAATAGGGGAGGTGGGCCTCAACAGACTATACTTACATTTGATACTGCAGAAAAGTTAGTCAAACATGAACTTGACAGATCAATTTATCCTAGATCATCTGACGTTAATCTCAAAATAACTGATCTTACTCTTAACATTGATCCTACCGATGAGGATTCATGGTCATTTGGAACTTCTTCTTCAAATCCATCCACTTACTATTTGCTTTATGAAGAATCTGGAAAACTTGATTCTGATGGAACTGCGGGGGCTGTCAACTTGGTACCTTATCTGAATTCTATGATGTTCAAAGATAATGGAGTTCTAAAGATCAATCCTAATACACAGGGACAAACAAATGTAATAACTATCAAAGACAATGATAATTCTGAAACGAATGGGGATGGTGAAATTGACATCTCTCTTATTTCAACTGCATCCGGCTCAATTGGAGCAGGTAAACAACCCGTGACAATTACCGAAACAACACCTAACAGTGGTATTTTCACTACCTATGATCCGAATAATGATTCTGTTCTAATCACAACTCAGAATGCACAAAGAGGCACATCTGCAACTATAGACTATAATAAAAAACCAATAACACTACTAATTGGATTTGGCAAGGGTACAATATCCCTTGATGAAAAACTAAAAGGAACTGAATGGAATTCTGGCGAAGAAATGCCCGTTATCTTAGTTGATTCTGATTCAAACAAAAATAATCTAGAAAAAGAAGATCTTGATCTGTTTAATCCTGCATACAAGGCAATTCCAGCTTTGAGTACAGGTGATCCATTTACGTTAGGCGAAAGTGGAGTTGGAGATGCATCAAAAATCCAATCATCATTTCTTTCTGGATTCACTCTTACTCCTGTATCTGACAAGTTTACTTTGACGTCTTCAAATTTAGGCACTAACACAAAAACATCAGTAGAGAAATTTAGCGATAGAGCAAGAATTGATCCGATAACAACAGCTAACATTAATGCACTTGTAATTGATCTTAAAGCACCTCTCAAAGAACTTTATAATTCTATTAACAATCCGTTTGACTCTTCAAAAAATTTTAGAGGATTAAACATGTTTAACTATGACATTCGTTCTTTGAATAGTACCATAGATAATGTGGATATTTACTTATTAGTAGATGAATCTTCTTCTGGCATACTTGATTCTTCTGGCAATCCAACAAATAATTTATCCGCAATAAAAATTGTATCCGATAACCGTCTTCAGAATTTGATCAATCTCAATTCTACAAAACAAGTTTCTAATCCACAAACATTGCATTCTAATCTATTCTCTCAATCATTTACTGGAAACGAACCAATAGGACTGCTATTTACTTTTACACCCATCCAAAATATTGGTACGCAAACAAGACCTATTGTTGCTGATTTCTTTTCATATGGTATTCTAAATGATGGTCTCTCAAAGCAAGATCGAATTGCAAATCAAATTGTACGTGTAGAGATGGAGGAATTGACAAAAAACTCTGGAAAGTTTAGAGGAAGCCTTGAGTACATTATGTTAAACCAGTTGAATATTTTTGATTCAACAACATACGAAAAAATAATTCCTATTGATGATGAACCTGTCTTTCTTATGATTGATGAATTAAAAGGTAATGATGCTCCAAGAATTAATTATGATGATTTAGGAACTGATGGAGTACAAACTGCAGTTTCAGATCAACAAGATGTACTTACTCACATGGGAATTGTAGTACTTTCAGTAAAAACATTCAAGCCCGGTGATACAGTTGGTGTGAATCTATTTGATAAGGATCTTAATGTCGATTCTGACCTTGTAGATATTTACACGGTAGTTGACCCTGCAAAATTCCCTGGTGATTTAGCAGCTGATACTATAGGGCTGCCAAATTTGGGACAGATTAAAAATGAGCCATTTGGAAGATTGTTAGAAATAACATTTGATGATGAACGTTGGTTAAAATCCACTATATTACACAATGGCAAATCCTGTCTCCCAATATCTAAAAGTGATGGATTAGCATCAACTGGTTTTACACTTGTTGAAACTGGAAGACAGACAGGAGAGTTTGTAGGAAATTTCAAGATTCCCGCTCAATACTGTTCTCGAAATGACGGTGGCATAGTAAAATCTACCACTGGAGTTGATATTGGTGCCAGATATTATGATTTTAGGGGGCAATCAAGTCAAGCTGCAATTACTAGTGCCAGTGCATCTGTTGGTGCAACAAGTGGAATTGTTAAACTAGATAGAACTAGTTATCCTGTACCGATAGGTTCTGTTTCAGACTTTTTTAATTCAGGTAAATCTTCATCAACTGGACCTGATGGGCGTTCCATTTTTCCATATCATCTAACAGCAATTACAAAAAATGGTGATACAAAGTCAATAGATTCTGGAGAAGAGATAGGACCTAAAGATACAATTCTTTATGTTCAAATTCATGATGCTGACTATAACTTGTCTCCTAATGGAGAAGACAAAATCTCACAAAACATTGTAGGGTCTAATGGGCCAGTAAAAGTATTAGTGAATAGAGGTTCTTCTAGCGTACTTTTGGCTACTGCTGGTGGTGAAGAAGTCAAACAAGGAGTCATCACCATTGGCAAGAGCATAAAAAGCGGAGTCACCCGGGAACTGGGTCCAATTGTAGAAACTGCTCCTGGTTCTGGAATATTTCAGTTTAATTTACCAATAAGATATGTGGATGGTCCAGCTTCTACAAAATGTCCAGTTACCCCTGATTCTGGATTCACAAAACTAGACAAAACAAAAACTGGTATTCTCTCGCGATTTGATTTATCTCCATCTAGTGGTAGTTATTGTATAATGCAAGGTGATGTGATTACTGTAGAATATTCTGATCAAACAGATGCATCAGGTTCTCAAAGAACTGTGACTAGTTCAGCTGCATTTGATCTTAGAATTGGAACATTACAATCTGATAGACAGTCTTACATTATCGGACGTGATGCTTTGATTACATTAATTGATCCAGATCTTAACTTTGATGCTAAAAAGGCAGAAACCCATTCACTTGATGTATTAGAATGGGATTCAGATAATGTAAGAGTTACAATGGGAAATCTTGGCGGCACTATAACACAAAATGGCAAGATTTTTGATTCACGCCCCTTTGGATTACGTGAGACTGGGGACTCAACTGGAATATTTCAAACTATCATTGAAATTCCTTCACAGATAGATGGCAAACCTCTTGATAGAGATGAGACGATTGAAATCACATATACTGATTGGGGAACAGCAGGTTCTGATTTTGTTGGGCAAAATGATCAAAAAATAGAATTGAAATTCTATACCTCTAATTTTCAATCTTTGATCACATTAGATAAGAAAGTGTATTCTTGGACGGACAAAGTATATGTTACAATTGTAGCCCCCGATCATAATTTTGATGTGAATAAAATTGATGAAATAGGGACAAAATCCACAAATGAAATCAAAATATCTACTAGATCAAACAAACTTTCACAATACAAACTTGTAGAAACTGGTACAGACACTGGAATATTTACAGGTGAAATAATAATGACAGGATTCAAACACGATGCTGATGGTAATCCCAGAACAGGTGATATTGATGGTATGGACACAATGCCCAGAACCGAACCAAAAAGTAACGGTGGACCAACTAATGGATTCTTAGAATCAAAAAATGACGATGGGTTAACTGTGTCGTTTCAATATAGTGATAAAAAAACCACCACATCTTCAGCTTTGATTAGATGGAATATTGGTACTATAGAATGGGTTCAAGGAATAACTTCTGCTAATGGAGATGGCATAATTCGAGTGATTGATCCTGATATGAATCTCAACCCTGAAACAGTAAACAACTTTTCAATAGATGTATGGTCTGATTCAGATCTTGGTGGAATTGATCTTACAGTAACAGAAACTGGACAAGCTACCGGTATCTTTGAAGGGTATGTTACATTCAGTACAAACGATCAATCATCAGGTAGTCGATTACGAGTAAATGAGGGTGATTATGTTACTGCAAGATACGAAGATCACACTTTGCCAAAACCCTATACAAGAGCTGACGAACTTAAAATTTCATCAAATACAATTGTTGGTCCTGTCGTCCCCTCATTGGAGCGTGTACCTATTTTTAATCCTAGAATTGTTGATTCATTTGGTAGTATGATCAATCAAGTTAAAGTAGATCAACAGATTCAGATTACTGCTGATATATCAAACAACAATATTACAAACCAGCCTTTCACTTATCTGATTCAAATTCGTGATTCATCAAACACTGTGACTTCCTTATCATGGATTTCTGGTAATCTTGAAAAAGAACAATCTTTTTCACCTTCTGTATCGTGGATTCCTGCAAATGCTGGAAACTACTCCACAACAGTTTTTGTTTGGAATAGCTTAGATAATCCAATTGCTCTTAGCCCTGTAGTTGAATTTACCATTAATGTAATCTAGTTTCTCATGATCTCTGATTCAGAATCTGTTTCAGGTAATTGAAGCCAAACCATGTGTTAAATGGCTAAATGTTACTGTAAATGCCGGTAGCACTTCATACAATGAATGACATGCATTTACCGTTAGTTATTCTGTGGCAACAGGATAGTAAATTAGATCGTCTATTTTTATGCTTAAAACTGGAAGGGTCTTGAACTAATTTGACAAATCACCTAAGGAACACATACTTTTAGAATATTCCGAATTTACTTGATTCCATCTCTTCTTTTATGGCAATTTTGAATCTAGGCGATTTACTCTCCAGATTCTTTGTTAACCAAGTAAGAAACTTTTTTTCCATTCCCTTTCCTTTTAATTTTTCAAAATCTGAGCCCATCATCTCTACCAATTTTTGCACAAGTGATCTATTCACACTAAGTACAAAAAAGTGCCAACCAAAGGCAAATTCTGAATCTGTCATTACAAAGTCCTCTTCACCATGAACCATTTCTTCTAAAAGTGATAGTTGATGAGTTAACGCTTTACTAGTTTTATCGTAATCTACTGCAGAAACGTTGATGTTAATTTTGCCTTCCATGCTTAATTCATGTAAAAACAAAATAAAAAGATTGCATGAATTACTCATTTAATAGATGTTCAAAATCAATATCGAAATTCATTTTCATTAATTTGATGTATGTTTGAATTGATTCTGGAATTTCTTCACCACACGCAACTCCTAACTTTTTTGCATTTATCCAAATCATCAAAGTTTGAATAATTGTCAAAAATCGATCATTTCGAATCTCTGGTGTTCCAATAGATTTTGTATATCTTTCTGCAAATTCCCATGCGGTGACGAAATCTATGCATTTTACACCAAAAATAGATAATAGTTGCTCTTGCATGTTTTCAGCTCTTTTGAGTGGGGTCTTATTGATAATGTATGGAAAATTAACTTTATCTGGAAGGCAATCTGGAAGCGGCCCCCAAATTGTAATTATTTTTGTTTCTGGTTTAAGAGTTTCAAATTTCTCCATCATTTTATTTATTATGTTTTCATCTGTAAACCAAAATAAAATAACTGATGCTTCTGAAATATCTGAATCTTCGATATTACTGCAAATGAGTTGTCCTTGAAGATTCCTCTCTTTGAGATGAACTCTGGCATCTTGAATTTTTTCAGAATTGTTATCTATCCCAACAGCTTTTTTTACATTAAATTCTTTAATTGCAATCTCAATTCCTTTTTCATTACCGCAACCTAAATGATAAAAAACATCATTTTTCCCTAAACCCACAAACTTAAAAATCTCTCTAAAAGATTTTTCTGGGAGCTGAACATCTTCACCACTGAGTATGTTCTCAGGAAGTGTTTCTAAATATTCTTCAATTTTCAATATTAAGTATGATGCAAACGAGAATTTATTCCCTTATGCTTTCTAATTTTGAAACTGCTTGCCATAATTGAGTTCTAACATATGATGGCATGTTCGGATCTTGTGTAACATCATCTAATAGACTAATTGTATTTGCAGCTCTTACTGATAATGAATATTCTTCGTTATTCAAATCTGTAATTAAATCTGTTATTGACTTTTTTATTGTCTTTGGAGTTGAATTGCTAACAACAATTTGATTTAGTGTATCAATAGCTTCTTTCATAGATTCTTTATTCTGAGTATTATCGACCATTTTATTACATTTTATTAAAAATTAGAGGTATATAGTTACATCTCTACAAATATGCTATCTGATTCTACAACAACATTGTATGATGTTAAATCTCTTATTTTTGCTGGGAATTTTACCAGTTTTCCTGTTTTACAATCAAACTGTGCTGCATGCCAGCCACATGTAATTACGCATCCATCTAATTTTCCTTCAGATAAACTTGAACCAGAATGAGTACAAGAATCATCTGTGGCACAATAGTCCCCATCAATATTTGCAACTAAAATATCTCTTCCATCAATAGAGACTTTGATCATCTTTCCAGGAGGAATATCTGATGTTTTTCCAGCTATAATTTTCCCCATTGCAGTTATTATCTAACAATTCTTAATATTTTTTCGTATACGGTGAAAATGATGATCAGAGAGGCTAAAACTAAAGATAAAATTCCAATTCTAAAATTTTGTAAAAATACTTTTTCTTGGGGTGACTATATTGAACAAGTTTGGGATTCTTGGCTATCTGAAGGCAATCTTTTCGTATTTGAAAAACAGTTACCTGTTGGAATCTGTCATGCATTTTACTCAAAAGACCAGATTTGGATTGAAGGTATTCGCATTGATCCTAATTTCCGGCGACAAAAAATTGCCTCAGAACTAGTAATGAATGCTGAATTAGTAGGTAAAGAAAAGAATGCTTCCCTTTCGTATATGCTAATTGACACCCAAAATTTTTCATCTTTGAACATGGCACATTCTTTAGATTATGAAATATTTCAAACCTGGAATTTTTATTCACTGTCTCCAAAAAGAAGCCTTAGTCATAAAATACAATTTGAAAAATCACTCAATCCCAAATTTTACCATCATTATGTAAAATCTTGGAGATGGCTTCCGATTGATGATTACACTCTTTCTCAATTTTATGAGGACAAAAAAATTATCAAATCTTCTAGTTTCGATAATGATTCAATTGCAATTATTACTGATTCAGAACATTTTGATAAAACTTTGATTGTTACATTATTTTCAGGTTCAGAGAATTCTGTTTTGGAAATAATTTCATTTTTACAAAACCATGCAATTGAAAAAAATTATGAAAGAATACAAATTTTAACAAAAGAACACTTACCAGCATTTGATTCGTTAGAACATAAAATTTCATTTCATTTGATGAAAAAATCTTTAGTTTAATCTGACTTGACAAACTTAATCGTGTTGTTTAAAATTCCAAGACCTTCTATCTCCATCGCTACTTTATCACCATCTTTCAAAAATACTGCATTTGGTTTGTTTAGCATTACTCCAGCTGGAGTCCCTGTGGAAATAATATCTCCTTTTTCTAAAGTCATTACCTTGGAGATTTTTGAAACAATTTCTGGAATTTTAATGAACATATTGCTTGTAGAAGAATTCTGTCTTAATTCTCCGTTAATTTTAGTTGTTAACTTTAGATTTTGTGCGTCTTTGACTTCGTCTACTGTTGTAATCCATGGTCCACAAGGTGCAAATGAATCAAAACTTTTGCCTCTAGTGAATTGTCTATCTTTGAATTGAATATCTCTGGCAGACACATCATTGAAAATCATGTATCCAAATATTGCACTTGATGCATCTTTCACGCTAATATTTTTGCAGTTTTTTCCAATTATCAAGGCTAATTCTATTTCATAATCTAATTGTTTTACAAAATCTGGGCATATAATGTCTGATTCAGTGCTGTTGAGTGCTGTTCTTGGTTTTATTACAATGGCAGGATCTTCTGGCGCTTCCAATCCTTGTTCTTTTGCATGATCTACATAATTAAATGCCAAACAGATAATTTTATTTGGATTTGGTATTGGAGACAACAACTTGTATTTTGAAATATTTTCTGTATATGGTAAATCGTTAATTTTATTTTTAATTTCATCATACCAACCATCAAAAAGAAAATCTTTCACATTTTGTGGAATTGGAACCCCTGTTAGGTAAGTGATCTCGTCTTTTGTAGATACTTTATCCCCATTTACAAAACCATATGTTTCATTATTCTCATATGATAATCGTGCTATTTTCATAATTAATCACTTGTGTGTGAAAATTGATTGATTCTGTGAATCTTTTCTACAATATCCAAATCTAACAAATTGAATTTCTTCTCCTTCTTTTAATTGTAGATAATGTGGTTCTGTATAGACATCTAATTCCTCCAAACTTTCTTCGTTAAACTCATCTTCAATGAATAATGTCTTTGGAATGATCATCTTAATTTCATGTGCAGTTTTTTGAGGGACCCATTGTATTTTTGTAATGCCTTTTGTATCGCCATCATTGATTAACTCTCCTTCAAATTCTGAACCAATTTTTTTAATAATTATATTTCCTAATCCTAAAAGCCTTATTTTGGTTCCCTCTTTGAAATTCTTAGCATCCTCTCCAGAAATATAGAAATTTTCATCGATCACAATTTTTCTCTTACCCATGTCGTTAATTGGATGATTTGGAATTTCTACTGATGACATAGGCAGATTTTTGACTACTAACTTTTTTACATCACTTACCATGAACAGCCTTATGCTTTTGGCATCTACAAACTTTCGATTGAATGCTTCGAGAGCATCAAATGGAGCAAGAGTATTTGCTTTTGTTAGTCCTAATGACATGATAAATTTTCTAATGGCTTCAGGTTTTATTCCTCTTCTTCTTAATGCTTCAAGAGTTGGTAATCTTGGATCATCGTACCATGAAACCTTTCCTTCCTCAATCAATGGCTTGATAATTCTTTTTGAAATTGGCATTCCTTTGAATTCTAATCTTGAGAAAAATCCTTGTTGCGGTTTACGCATGTTTAGGGCATCTAAAATCTCATCAATCAATTCTTTTCTAAGTTCGAATTCTTTTGAACGAAAAGCATGTGTGACACCGTCAACACTGTCTTCAATTGCTACTGCCATATCATAGCTAGGCCAAATTCTAAATTTTTCACCTAATGTGTAATGCTTCCCATCAATTATTCTGAATAATACTGGATCTCTCATAACTGCATTGTCTGCTTTCATATCTCCACGAAATCTAACAATAGCCTCACCTGCTTTGTATTTTGTATTCATTTTTTCCCAATTTTTATTATTTTTATCAATATCACTCATACTGCATTTGCAATCTTTTCTTTCTCTTCTGTTCTTACTGATGTCCTCTCTTTTACAAGTACAAACATACGCCTTTCCAGAATTTAATAACTCCAAACCTTTCTCATAAAATATCTCCATATCATCTGAAGTATTTTTTACTATATCAAATTCTATGCCTAACCATTCTAGTCCAACTTTGATGGCTGCATGGTATTCCATTCGTTCTGCTTCAGGATTGGTATCATCCATTCTTAGGATAAATTTTCCACCATACATCTTTGCATATTCTGAATTAATTATAGCAGCTTTTGCATGTCCTATGTGTGGGTAGCCATTAGGTTCTGGAGGGAATCTTGTAACAACTTTTCCTTGAACTGCTCCTTTTAATTCTGGAAGTCCTTCTCTCTCCTCAATTTTTTCCTTAGGTGTCAAAAGTTCTGGAAAATTTTCATTAATTTCTTTTTCTTGTTCTTCAGATGATAATTGGTTAATTGAATTAACAATTTCAGAAATATCTTTTGTGATTTCTTTTACTTTACTTCGATATTCTGGTTTTGTCCCCAGAATTTTTCCCAAAATTATTTTATCTTGAGTTTTTCCTCCGTGCTCATATGCATTTTGAAGTGATAATTTTCTAACTTCTTTTCTTAATTCTTCATCCATGCCTGTTTTCCTTATTGCAACTATACACTTCTTTTAACTACAAAATCCAATAATGATATGAGTTCTGCTTTAGCAGGGCCCGAGTATTTTGATAGAGATTTTTCAGCCTTGTCTGCATATTTTAGAGCCTGTTTTCTTACATTTTTCTCGATATTTAGAGAACGAATTACATCTACGGCCTTGCTGAGATCATTTTTTGAAATTTTTGAATTTCCAAATGCCTTTAAAATTACTTTTTTATCATTACCCTTTGCTGACTTTATTGCCATTAAAATTGGAAGTGATTTTTTACCCTCTCTTAGATCATTTCCCACAGGTTTCTTTGTAATCTTAGGATCTCCCATTACTCCAATAAGATCATCTGTAATCTGGAATGCAATTCCTAAATTTCTTCCAAATGATGATAGATTTGATATGTCATCAGCATTGTTTGTTGCACATATTGCCCCCATTGCACATGATACATCAAACAATGCAGCTGTTTTTTTGCTAACCATTGTGATGTAATCTGCTTGTGTTGGAATTTTTCCTTCCTCTGCCATTTTTACATCAAGTAACTGACCTTCACATACATCCACACATGCTTTAGCAAGTCTGGAAACTAAATGAGTTATAGCACTTGATGATAATTTAGAATCTGTGATTAATTGAAATGCTTTTGAAAATAAAACATCTCCTGCAAGAATTGCGATAGGCATTCCAAATTTTTTGTGGACTGTAGGAACTCCATGACGCATTTCATCATTATCCATAATATCATCGTGAACTAAAGTAAAGTTATGAACCATTTCTACGGCACTTGCAGCTGGCATGGCCTTGAAACTTTTTCCACCTAAAATTTGACAACTTCTAATAACCATGTATGGTCTAAGTCTTTTTCCTCCATTTACAATTAGGTGTCCTGCTGCATCATAGAGTTTTTTTGGATTTCCTTTTAGCTTTGAATTAAGATACTTGTTTATTGTTTTAGCATTTTTTTCAATTTGTTTAGTTTTTTTCATTTACTAATCTCCATTTTTCCTTTGGTAAATGACTCTTGATTGCTTTCTGCAATCCTTCATGAGTTTCACTATTCATCCATGTAGATAAGACATTTGCATACTTTTCAAGCATTGATTGTTCAGATTTCTCAAGTAATTCTAATGCGATAAGCATCCATGGACAATAATTTTGAGGGTTTGTGTTTAATTCTGAGAGTAGCTCTTTTGTTGAAATCCACTTAATTTCATCTATCTCTCCCTCAATCTCTTTTAACTCTGTGGATTTGTCAATTATCCCAATCAATGTTCCGCAAATTTCATTTTCAGAACCTATGTCTTTGTAGGGGACATGATACTCAAATTTGTGGAGATAGTCCAGCTTTCCTGTAATTCCTAATTCTTCAGGCATTCTTCTTTCACCTGATGATACATATGTCTCTGATTCTCTTGGATGGCTTGCAAATGTTCCGTCCCAATCGTTTGGCCAGAGCATTTTTTCCTTTGCACGTCTTGTAAGAACGAGTCTTCCATCCCTATCAAATAATAATGCAGTAAATGCTCTGTGAAGTTTTCCATCTGGTAAATGACACTTTACTTTTTCTTCATTACCTATTGGGTTATCGTTTTCATCAACTAAAATCACAAATTCTTCAGACATTTCTTTTACTCCTAAACAATGTCCCTTCAAATTTCCTATTTTTAACCGCT
Source organism: Nitrosopumilus ureiphilus (assembly GCF_013407185.1). Classification (NCBI taxonomy): domain Archaea; kingdom Thermoproteati; phylum Nitrososphaerota; class Nitrososphaeria; order Nitrosopumilales; family Nitrosopumilaceae; genus Nitrosopumilus; species Nitrosopumilus ureiphilus. The sequence continues at coordinate 415,504 of NZ_CP026995.1, forward strand.
TTTACAATTCTTTCCGGCTTGTTTCCATTTACGAAGAACACATTGATTCCCATTTTTGAAATTTTTGTTGCTTCCTCCACCTTTCTAGTCATGCCTCCTGTCACATCCATCTTATTTTCTGAAATTGAAGGTATCTCATCATGTAATTCATAAATTAATTTTTTTGATTTTAGATCTGAATACAATCCATCTTCATTTAATGCAAAAATACAGAGTCTAGGTTTTAGTATTTTTGCAAGATGAGTCATAATCTTATCTCCTGATAAAATGAATGTTTTATTCTGACCGTACCACAAGGCATCTCCGTATGTAACTGGAATTAATTCTGCCTTGGCAATTTTTTCAATCTCTTTGATTTTTTTTATAATTGGTTTATTTCCTGACATAAAATCTGTTGGTGGCAAACAATATGGATTTAATTTATTTTGTAACAATGAATCTAAAATTATTTTATTTAATTCAATCATCGAATTTTTAACAATTGCAACTCCTCTTGGATCATATTTCCCACCTTTAGTGTGCATGTCATATTTTACAGACCAATAATGTCCATAAGAGCCACCACCATGAACAATAATTATCGGCTCACTGATTTTCTTTAAACTCTTTGAAAGATTACTGATTGTTTTTTTCCTAGGCGATAATGGTTTTTCTTTATTTGTGATGATTGAACCTCCTAGTTTTATTAGAATCATGATGTTCGAAATTATTTAGTCAATTAAAAAGTATCCAGTCCTTTGAAATCAATTTTCACTGAAAAGCAATCATAATTGTTGTCTTTGAATTGTTTGATCGTATTATCTAAATTTGATTTATCTGTTAAAGCAAAAATACATCCTCCTCCACCTGCACCCGTGATTTTTGCTCCAAAAGATCTGTTTTTACCTATTTTGACCATGTCTCTTAATTTATCGTTTGAAATTCCTATTTTTTCAAGATATTCTTGATTCTGAATGACTTTATTCCCTATTTCTTTGATATTGTTATCTTTTAATTCCTTCAAAACATCCTCAATCAATTCGGATTCATTCCTACATAATGTGGAAAACTCTTCTTCGTTTTTTGCTTTGAATTCCTTTACTGCTGCAACAATGGTTTCTGTTGAATGTTCGATGTTTGAATTTGCAATTACTAAATGGAAATTAGGTTGAGATTCTATTGTAGTAAATCCACTCTCTTTATCATACTCCATTATCCCACCATATGTGCAAACAGTACAATCTGCCCCTGAAGTATTCTGAAAAATTGTTTTTTCAGCTTCAATTGCCAGTTTTAGGATTTCTTCTTTGGTTGTATCTGCAAATAATCTAGAAATTGCTGCAGCTCCTGCAACACAACAAGCAGATGACGAACCTAAACCTACCCCTAATGGGATCTCTGATTCTATTATGATCTCAATTCCTATGTCATGATTTTTTATTATTTTATTTGCTAAATAATAAAATGGTTTTAGTGGAGAATTAATTTCTGAAAGTGATATGTTTTTCTCTAATTCTAATTTCCCAATGTTCGATTTGATAGAAATTTTTCTCTCTTTTGTTTTTTCTGCAGTAACTGTGATTCTTTTATCTATGGCACAAAGAATAGCTTTGATTCCATATACTACAAAATGTTCTCCAAAAAGAATTACTTTTCCTGGTGCAGAAGCTTTAGATTTCAAGTGAATACTAAATTCTGATTGAATTATTCGATTTCCTCTTCGGTAATCTTTGTTTCAAAATCATCAATTTCATATTTCATTGATTCGTCTTCCTTTAACTCTCCTCTTTCAATGAGAACTTGACGTACAAGTAACCAGTAAACTGTAGCAAGAGCTTTTCTTCCTCTATTGTTTGCAGGAATAATTACATCTAGATTCGATGTAATGTTATCTGTATTTGCAATTCCTATGATTGGAATTCCTGCATTGGTTGCTTCAATAATGGCTTGTTCATCAACTTGAGGATCTGAAATTAAGACTAATTTTGGTTCAATGTAATATGGTAATGATGGATTTGTTAATGTTCCAGGCATAAATCTTCCAAGAAGTTTCTTTGAATTTAACATCTCACAGAATTTCTCAATTGGTGTTTCTGCATATTGCCTGCCTGAGCAAACTATGAGATTATCTGCTCCTAATCTGTTGATGAATTTGGCTGCAGTTTTAATTTTCTCCAACGTGATGTCTAAATCAAGCATGTAAAGTCCTTCAGGACTGGCTTTGGTGATGAATGATTTCATGAATTTTGTCTTTACTTGAGTTCCTACTCTGATTCCAGTAGCTAGGATCTTCTTTTTAATGTCAGTTGTCTCTGCTTGTTGGCTCATGACGATTTTAAATCTCTACCATACCGCGTATTAAATCATGCTCTGAGAGGCGCAATAATTCATTTAATTTTGCCACTCTTTCTCCTCCCACCACTCCTACTTTGAGCATTTTTGACTTTGTAGCAAGACCAATGTGGGAAATCTGTGAATCATTAGATTCACCCGATCTATGTGATGTGATTAATTTGATATTGTTTTGATTTGCAACACTGGCAAATTCAAGTGCATCATAAAGACTACCTGCTTGGTTTACTTTGAGAATTGCAGCATTACATGATTTTAAGCCAATTGCTTTTGTCAAAATGTCTTTATTTGTAACTGTTAAATCATCTCCTGTAACCAACATGTCTGGGAATTTTGCTGTCAATTCTGCCATATCCTCAAACGCCTCTTCATGAACTGCATCCTCTGCATAAATCAGTTTGAATTTTTCAATAATGCCTGCTGCAAAATCTATTTGTTCTCCAGGAGAATTTTCGAATCCTGCTCTATCATAAACATATTTTCCTTTTTCTTCGTTCCATTGTGTGGATGATGCAAAATCTACTCCTAATGATACTTCTTTACCTAATGTGAATCCTAAATTCTCACAAGCTTTTGTAGAAACTTCTAATGCTTTTATATTTTCTAATTTTGGTGCCCATCCTCCTTCATCTCCTCTCCCATTTGTAAAATGAGGATCTTCTTTTTCTAAAACACTACGTAGTTCTTTGTGAACTAACAAATTTGTTTCAATTGCATCTTCGATTGTTTTTGAACCTGTAGCACAAATCAGAATCTCTTGAATATCAGGTGTTCCAGGACCTGCATGTGCTCCGCCACCTAGAATATTTCCTATTGGAAATGGAAATTTGAATGATGATTCTGATGATAATGTTTGAAACAGTTCCTGACCTAAAGCTTTTGATGCTGATTCCATTGATGCAATTGTAACTGCAAAAGCTAATGCTCCACCTATACTCGAATAATTTGAAGAACTATCCAAACTTTTCAGAGCATCATGAATTTCCTTAAGATCTGAGGACTCTAAACCAATGAATTTTTGAGCATTTTCCTTTAGAATTTTTAGGCTCACTTCTGGTTTTCCATTGGGAAAACTAACTGCTTCATATTTTCCTACACTTGCTCCTGAAGGTGCACAGACTCTGCCTAGAAATTTTCCATCAGATTCTATATCTACCTCGATAGTTTTTGTTCCTCTGCTATTGTATAGAACACGTCCCTCAATTGAGGATATTTTGGCCAAGTTACTCTAACTCAGATTGAACTTCTTGTTTTCTTCTCTGAATTGCTTCATAAAATGGAATTACTTGTTGAATTGTTTCTACAGTCGTCAAAAGCATTCTTCTGCAACAATATCTCTCAATTCCTAAAGAATCCAGAGTTTTAACTGGATCTTCTCCTGCTTTAATTTTATTTTGATAATCCTCAAACTTATCTGCAACTAGATTTCCACAAGTAAAACATCTAACAGGTATTAACATACGAACGAAAAAGCAATCAAGGATTATAAAAACCATGCAAGGAAGTTCCTTTGCGGGCGTCGCCCAGCCTGGCCAAAGGCGCTAGCTTGAGGGGCTAGTCTCTTAGGAGTTCGTGGGTTCAAATCCCATCGCCCGCACTAGAATTTTGAAAATTATTTTTCTAGTTTTTGTAAAGTTTTGATCAATTCACTACGTCTTTTCTCTTCTGTAATTGCTGATCTAACATCATCTACTAGAATTCTATTGACATCTATCTTTCTTCTAGCCTCTTTGACTACTTTGTCATACAATGAAAAAGTGTACAAATTTAGATACAAATTCTCCATTACATCAAAAATTCGCGTAGCTTCATCTATTTTTCCAATTCGAATTTTGTCAAATACCATTCTTTTTAGTTCTCCAATACAATCAAGTAATCCTAAGACATATGATTCTGGCATGACTGATAATTTTTTGTCAGAAGGAATTTCTTTTTTTTCAACAATTGCAATAAGACATGCTGCCTCTACAAATTCTTGCTCTGGGGTAATTAGGTATCTCTCAAGACCGCCAGTTGCTTTTTTCTTGTATTTTTTTAAGAGAATATCTGCCTGTTTTAAATTGTTTTTTCCTGTCTCTAGTTCTCCTTTATGAACAGCGATAATTGATTTGCTACAGAGAATGATGATTTCTCTTGTATTTTTTAATAAAAATTCTCTTGCGTCCTGTACACTCCCTAAAGATTTTGAAATTTTATTTAATGATATTTTAACATTCTTTAAAGTCATGTTAAAAATATCTAAAAACTAGGATAAAGCCGTTTGCTAAACTCTTAATGTCCTAAATATTAACAAGACTAAAATTTCTATGTATGGCTTTTCAGGCACAATACAAAACGAAATTCGTATAAGAAATTGAAATAATTTCAACAAATTTTATTTTTAAGAAATTCGTTATGGTATCCTGTTTTTGATTTAATCAAACTCAAATAGACACCATAACGGTCTATGATCAGATATTGCCCATTTAGCATATGCTTGAAACTTGGATGCTGCTTTTTTGCCAAATCTTTCCTTCAAGTCTAGCCACAATTCATTAAACATAGCATTATCCCAAGCAAATATCCCATGTGTTTTTAATAACATCTTTTCTGCAAATGGTTTTGCAATAACCAATTGATCATATGTCTTGTCATTTTTAATATTAGAATACGGAGTAAGATAATCAGTATAGTCAACAGCTGTGAAAGTCTTATTGTTAATTTGTTTGAAAACCTCATCATCTTTAGTCATTGCTGGAACATTCATATCTCCAAGTAGCATAACGTTTGGTGAAAACACAAATCCATTTTTGTGATTGGTTTTAGAGGTAACCCATTTTACAAGTGAAAATATTTCTAAAATCCTTCTCCTGAATTTTAACACATCATCTTCTTTTTCATCACCAAAATAGATATGACAATTATATGTTGAAAATGTATGCTCTTTGAATTTCCAACTAATCACATATGGATTTCTGTCAAATCCTGAGAAACGATGAATGCATGGATCTCCATTATCATCATGAAAAGTCATTTTGTAATGCCTTCTATCAGAAGGAGGAATATCCAATTCTCCCACATGGGATGTAAGTTTGATTTTACTTTTCTTGAAAATATAGCATAATCTTTCCTTGTTTCCAGCAATATCCGTGAAAATTATGCCATGACTAGGCAGGAACTCCATTACTGCATAAATTGCAGATAAATCAGAATTAACCTCCTGAATGGCAACAAGATCAAACGGTTTTAGAATTTCTGCCACTAGTTCATATGCAGATTCTGGTCTTTTTTGACTATCAAAATTTGCAATATTCTAAGTTGCACATAGAATTTGATTGCTTTTGGGTTTTGGGAGTTTATAGTCACTTTTCTTTTGTAAATCAATTATTGCCTTTAATTCTACATTATTGTCCCATTCAAAATCAACGTTCTTTGGTTTAGAAAATGGTGGCATAGTTTAAGCAGTAACTTCTACTTCAACTTCTTTGGCTGCAAATTTTTTTTGATCTTTAGTAATTGTAACTTTGAACTTTAGTTTACCTTCTTTTGTAGGGGTGATCTCGGTTTCTTCTTTATCGTCAGAAGAAATGGTAGTAGATGATTTACTAGTTTCTTTCCATTTGTAAGAGAGTTTCTTTTCTTCTTCATCATCTAATCCGTCTACTTTGGCAATGAGTTTGATTTTGTTATTTTTTTGGACTTTTGTAGGTTCTGCAATAGCTGAGATTTTAGGCTTGATTGTGATTTTTGATTCAGCACTTCCAGTTTTGTCTCCAGACTTTACATCAATTTTAAAAGTAAATTCACCAGCTTTGTCATACTCGAATTCTGCTTGTCTTTTATTTTTTTTATCCATTGTGATATTTCCAGATTCCTCACTCCATAGATAAGTAATTTTATCAACCTCAGATGCGGATATGCCGTGAACATCAGCTTCTAGTTCTACTTTTGAATTTACTTCTGGTGCTTCAGGTTTTGATGAAATTGATACTGCTAGATTTTTTGTCTCACTATGTGTTACCATTTGGGTCATAAGGTTTGCAAGTTTAGTAGTAGTGTCTGATTTTAGGTCAATGAGCCATCTCATTTCGTTGATAAGTTTTTCCTGTTTTGGTTCTAATTCTTGATTTGTTTTTAATTTTTCATTTAGAACATTGTAAGTTTTTCCTGTCCAATTTGAAATGTATTGCCATTCATTATACAATGCAGAGAGTTTTGATATATTGCCTCTGCTTTTCTGAAGTTCTCTAACTGGTGTATAGAGTAACAACAGCATATCTGCTACGCCCAAACTGCCAAAAACTGCTGATAGAATATTTCCAGAGGTGGCAGCTTCACCTGTTGCGCCGTTTATAGCATTGTGAACAAAAATTCCTATTGCTGATAAAATTAACACAACGCCAGTAAAGAATCCTACAAGATACATTAATTCAACTTTTTCAAATGAATCTAAATTTGCATTATTTAATCGCTCTCCAAAATATTTAGATTTTTTTGAAATTTCTTTTAGTTCAAATGTATTATCAGTTTTTGATGTGGCATTCTCAATAAATCTAGTTTCCTCCTTGCTTAATTTTGCAATGTCAAATCCCTCCTGTTGAAGTTTTGAAAGTAGTTGTTCAGAGGTTTTCATATTAAATTCATCAGTTAATTGTTGAAGTTTATCAATTGCGTCTTCTTTAGTCACCAAATTGTATCACATTATAATATATTCACAAATTATTTAATCTTTTATTAATTTTGGTTTTCAAGATTTTTAATCAGGCTATCTACTGAAATATAGAATATGCCAATTGGGATTCTTCCATCATGCTTTACAAGTAATGTTTCTAATTCTGCTCCAAAATCTTTTAGCTTTTGTGGAAAGGTAAATGCACCTCCCCACGCTTTCATTTTTTCATTATAGTTAGGGTCATCAGTAGGCAAACGTGGTCTTGCAATATTCATCATTTCTTCAAATTCACTAGAATTGAGTTGATCATTGAGTTCTTTAACAAGTTTATCTACGTCTTTTTGATACTCATCGCTTCGTTTTGGTTGTCCTGCAAGACTTATGACATTACTTATTCGATCATTAACATAATACTTTAATTTTTCATTAAATGCAAATGCATGATTCCATGCTTTTACTTGTGTACCAAAATCTTGTGCAGACGAATCATCAGGCTTGATGCTATTCATCCCATCGGTAAATATTTGTAAAAATGCACGATTCAATTTGTTAGCTCTTTCTGGAATTTCTCCCATATTATCATAGTATGAAAGTAACAATAAAAGATGTAATTATGAATATCAGTTATGAGAACATAACAAGAAAAAAATTAAAAGATAATCTATTTTGAAAGAATCCAATCATAAATTACTTTAATTTGTTCCGTAATTATTGCATTAAGATTATCAACAGTGTTTTCTAGGTTGACAATTTGTATCCTTAGATCGTGGTTTTCTAGTAAATTCATTGAAATGTTCATTTATGAATTCAGCAGAATTGATTTTTTCTCCTTTTTTTAACACTGACAAACATTTTGCATACTGTTCCCTAATGGTGATTCCATAATCTTTTTGTGAATCAAACTCTTCTAATACAATATAGTACTGTTTTACCATCATCTGATGCTGAGACGGAGGGTAGAATTTAACTGATCAGTCTGTTTCTGCAAACTCTTATTTTGGATATGATTTTCATTTATCGTATGGAAATTACTGTAGATCAAATGTACCGAATTGAAAATAAAGGTCATGATATGGGATTTTTAAAAAAATTTATGATGGAAAATGCAGGTGCAGCATCAGTTAGAAGATTAGTTGACAAACTTGGTAGTGTAGAATCTAAACACATTTTGATTTTTGTAGGGTTGGGAAACAATGGTGGTGATGGTTTAGTGATGGCAAGGCACTTGGCTGGTTATGGTGCAAAAGTTACAGTCATGCTTCTTGGAACTCCTGAAAAGATTAAAACTGAAGAAAGCAACTGGAATTGGTCAATATTGCAGAAAATGCCTTCTGTCAAATTGACGACTGGCGATTCTTTTAATTTTGATTTTAAACCCGACGTTATAGTAGATGGTATTTTGGGAACAGGTATTTCGGGAGAAATTAGAGAACCATATGCATCTGCAATTAATTTCATCAATGAAATAGACTGTTACAAATTTGCAGTTGATGTTCCATCTGGATTAGATCCTCAAACAGGTGAAACCGCAAACATTTGTACAAAATGTGACATGACAGTCACCTTTCATAAAATGAAACAAGGAATTCCTAAGAGAAAAGATTTGACCGGTGAATTGTATGTGGAAAAAATTGGAATTCCTCCAGAAGCTGAAGAGGGCATCTTATGAAAGTTCATCAAATCCAAGTTGGAAATATGCAAAATTTTACCTATCTTGTAGTGGATGAAGATACAAGCGAGGCAATAATTATTGATCCTTCTTGGGATCTGATAGAATTAGAAATGATCATTAAAAGAAATGATCTGAAAATTAAATACGTTGTAAATACTCATCATCATTTTGATCATACTCTAGGAAATGAAGCAATGTCTGACTCAACTAATGCTCCAATTATTCAACATGAATATTCTGAATTGAAGCATGATATTACTGTAAAAGATGGTGATTTTATAGAATTTGGCAATTCAAAATTAAAAGTATTTCATACTCCTGGTCACTCTAAAGATAGCATATGTCTAGTAGGTGATGGTAAAATTTTTTCAGGTGATACGTTATTTGTTGGAAATTGCGGAAGAATTGATTTACCTGGAGGTAGTGCAAAGGAGCTATACCACAGTCTATTTGATGTTCTGTATTCATTAGATGATAATATGGTATTGTATTCTGGTCATAATTATGGTCCTTCTGAAGTATCTACTATTGGACAAGAAAAGATCACAAATCATGTTATGCAAAAACGAACTGAACAACAATTTGTTGAAATGATGGGATAGTGATTTCTTGGAAAATTTTGAACTGCATGGGAATATAGATCAAGCCAATAATTTTATTGAAACTATGAAATCTGGTAGATTTCTTTTTTCATTTGTCATATCATATACTGAAACTTGTGAAATTCCTGGAATTACTTTTGCTGGTGCAGATATGAACTCCATTCAATTTACACCACCAGCTGATGCAGAATATCTTCACTATGGATATTGTAAAACTATAGATAAAATTCCAATGACTCCAGATGGGAAACCTACTCCTGGTTTACTTACTAAAACTGCATTAGAATCTTCTAGTATTCCTCATTTGACTGTTAATGCTGGCAGTAAAGTTTTGCCGCAATTGCCATTTATTGAAACAGGTTTACAATTCGGAAAAAATATTTCCACTAATGATGCAATGACTGATTCTCAAGTATCTCACGCTGTAGATTATGGTAGAATAGTTGGGAGGAGTTTAGCATCGCTTACTGATTGCCTAGTGATTGGTGAGAGCATTCCTGGAGGAACTACAACTGCATTGGCTGTATTGAGAGGATTGGGGTTTGATGCTAAAGTCAGTTCTAGTATCCCAAACAACCCTGTAGAGTTGAAAAATCACATTGCTGATTCTGCAATTGAACGAATTGATTCTGACCATCCTTACAGTATTGTGGCAAAAGTAGGTGACCCCATGATTCCTTTTGTTGCTGGAATGTTAAGTTCTGCCGCTGATGTATCTAAGGTTATGCTGGCAGGTGGAACTCAGATGACTGCCGTATTGGCATTTGCATCCAAAATTGGGTTCAATGAAGAAAATACTGTAATTGGAACTACTTCATACATTACAAATGATGAAAGTGCAAATTTTACGAATCTAGTTAAAAAAATTGCCGACATACCTGCAATTTCTGTAAATCCTGGTTTAGAAAATTCTAAATATTCCGGTCTAAAGGCGTTTTCAGAAGGATTTGCAAAAGAAGGAGTAGGTGCTGGTGGAAGCATAATTTCCTCCATGATGAAAACTGGAAATGATTCTACAAAATATTTAGACTTGGTGGAAAAAGAATATCGTCGATTATTTACTTCACTGTAACTGATTTTGCCAAATTTCTAGGATAATCTGGGTCTGTATCTTTTTCAAGTGCTGCATAATACGACAGCAATTGTATCGGAATTATTTCTGAAATTGGATACATTGATTCTTCAACCTTGGAAATCTCTATCCAATAATCATATACGTCACTTTCTACGTCTGAAATTCCAATAATTTTTGCTCCTCGAGCTTTAATTTCTCTTGCACTAGTTAGAGTATCTGAATATGTTGAATCATTTGGATTGATAATTAACACAAATACGCTTTCATCCATCAATGCAAGCGGTCCGTGTTTTAATTCTCCGCCAGGAATTCCCTCCGCATGAATGTATGTGAGCTCTTTTAATTTCAAGGCTGCCTCTATTGCAATTGGATAATGTACTCCTCTTCCTAGAACATAGATGTCTGAAATATTTTTTAATTTTTGTGCTACTATCTGAATTCTTATGGGTTTGTTCAATGTTTTTGAAATTGATTCTGAAATCCTGTCAAAATCAATCTTTATTTCATCATTACTTAGTTTCTCTACTATTTTGTAAATTATTCCAAGTTGTGCTGTAAAACTCTTTGTTGCTGCAACTCCAATTTCTGGCCCACAATTCATTCCAATAATTACGTCTGCTTCACGAGCAAGTGATGATGTGAGTAGATTTACAATAGATATGATTTTACAATTTGCTTTTTTTGCAATCTTTACAGCTTCTAACACATCTGCACTTTCACCACTTTGAGATATTGCAATCAGGATTGAATTTTCCTCAATACTGTCTGGTGAAAACTGAAGTTCACTTGACATGATGGGCTCAACTTTGATTTTTGCATATTTTGAAAGTATTTGTTTTGCAATTAATGCAGAATTGTAACTTGTCCCACTTCCTGTAATGTAGATGTTTTTTGAATGTCTGAGATAATCTGCCGTCTTTTCAATTGCTTCTGCCGTTTTTTCTCCGGCCTTCAAAATTGTTTCAGGTTGCTCATAAATTTCTTTTAACGTAAAATGTGCATAATCGCCTTTGTAAGCATCTCCGAATTCTTTTGATACTTTAGTTATTCCATATTTTGCATGATTACCATCAAAATCTAAAATTTGAAATCTATCTTTGTCTAAAATCACAAAAGTTCCATTTTCCATGTAAATTGCATCGTCTGTATATTCAATGAATCCCAAAACATCACTTGACAAAAAGAAATCATCTTTTCCAACTCCAATGATTAATGGTTCGTGATATCTTGCTGCTGCAAGCTGACCGTTTTCAAACATTGCAACAAATGCATAATGTCCTTTTATTTCTGAAACTGTTTTCATAATTGTTTCTTTAACATCTTCTGTTAATTCATAATTTTTTTGAAGCAAATTTGCAATTATTTCACTATCTGTTTCACTTTTGAAACTATACCCTTCATTTTCTAATCGTCGTTTTAATTCCTCAAAATTTTCTATAATTCCATTATGCACTATTGCAATTTTTCCAGAATTGCTTGGATGAGGGTGTGCATTTGTATCTGTTACTTTTCCATGAGTTGCCCATCTGGTATGGCCTATGCCGATTTTTCCTGGCATGATGTCTAATTGGATTTTTGAATTTACTTCATCCACTTTTCCGATGCCTTTCTTTAGTTCAATTTTGTTCTCTGATTCTGTTGCAACACCAACGCTATCGTATCCGCGATACTCCATTCTTTTTAATCCCTTAACAAGAATTGGTGCTGCGTTAATCTTTCCATAGTAGCCGATAATTGAGCACATGTTATTCTCTCTGATAATTGGGGTTATTTACTGATAACCTATTTTTTTGATTATTCTGTTGAAGAACTTTCATCTTTTGCAGTTTCTTCAGCAGCAGCCTCTACTACAGGTTCTTTAGATTTTGTCTTCTCTAACATTTCTGGAATTTTAGATTCTGGTGTAAAATGAATACTGTCCTCTTCTGCCACTGTTACGGTATATGATGGAATGTCTACTTTTCTTTCTCCAATCATAATGTGACCGTGAATAACTGCTTGTCTTGCTTGATATGGTGTCTTAAATCCTAACTTCTTTGTTACAATAGTTTGTAATCTGCGTGAAAGTAAATCATTAGCATTTAGATTAAGTACATCATCCAATGTTGCATCACTACTTACTAATCCAATTCTTGCAAGGGATTTCATTAAAATTGGTTCTTTCTCTTCTCTAATTTCTTGTCTTAACGCAAGCAATGATCTTGCTTGATGTCTTACACGTGATAATTCTGTGTGTGCTTTCCATAATTCTCTTTTTGTTCTTAATCCAAATGTACCGAGAGTTTTGAGCTCTTCCATTTTTAATTCATAATTGAGTGGTCTCTTGGGTTTTCTCCAAACTCTTCGTGGATATTTTGGATCTCCCATTCAAAACACCTACTCTGATTTCTCCGCTGCTGGAGCTGTTGCTTCTGCTGCTGGAGCTCCTGCGCCTCCCTTCTTTACTGGTGCTGCCATTCCTCCTTTTGCAACTCCTACTGCTCCACCTTTTCTACCTGATGTTCTAGTTCTTTGTCCCCTAACTTTCAGACCACTAAGATGACGATAACCTCTCCAACTTGCAGTTATTCTTTCTCTTTCAATATCATTTCTTAATGTAAATGGAATATCTGATGTTAGTAAATGCAAATCTGCTCCGGTTTCAATATCTTTTCTTCTATTAAGAAACCATGTTGGGAAATTTCCTCCAACTGGATCTGTAATCAATTTTTCAATTGCCTGAACATTCTCTTCAGTAAGATTTCCTATGTTGGAATTTGTGTTAATTTTTAATGTATCTAGAATTGCTGTGGCAAAATTATATCCTATTCCTTTGATCTGGGTCAATCCTACAAGCATTTTTCGCTCTCCGGGGATATCATTACCCACAATCCTTACAATGTGTCTATATTCTTGAGTACTCAAGTATTCAAAAATTCAAAGAAACCCCGATAAAAACTATGCTAGGCACCAAATTGAATGATTTTTCGATATTTTTTAGATATGAATTAGTTTCACGGCTTTATTTTGGCATATTTTTGATTCAAATTATCTAAAGTCTTCATCCTCTGTCCAATCATTTCCCTGAACGTTCCATAGGTTGCATTTACAGCATTTTTTGATTCCTCGTTGAGCATCGATATCTATACAAAAACAGTGTTCACCTTTACCTGATGGATCTTGACTACAAAGCTTTTGCATGATATTGTACAAACTCTTTTTTCTTAATTATCTTATTGGAGTAATATATTCAAAAAGTTAATAATTTCTAATTTTTATGTTATATGCAAATGGGTAATGCTTTTGATAGAGAAAAAGTTGTGGATTGTATGTTTGATCCTATCACCTCTTCAATTTTGGCAGATCTTGAAGATGGCGAAAAAGAATGTTCATTTTTGGCACAACAATCTTCGATATCCGAACACGATGTTCTTGATAGACTTTCTTATTTGATTGAACATGAATTCATTTTTAAAAATTCTGATGGGGGCAAATATCTACTCTCAGCCAATTCTGAGAAACTCAATAGTATAGTTGAAAACAGTGATAATTTTGATGCTACAATTAGCGGTCTTGAAAAAATGGATAGTTATCTAAACTGACCTTTTTCTATTTTTAATGCCAAGGATTCCAACTCCTGCTAAACCTATCATTCCAGCAACAATCACATAAACTGGAATAAAACCTAAAATTTTCTTCCCTGAATCCGGCAGTGGTCCAATAGCTGCGAATACTTGAGTTTCATCATTACTGTTACTTTGAATAATTAGTTTGTAAGTTCCTGTCTCTAAAACTTTGAACTCTTCTTCAATATTTTCTTCATTAATTTCTTGAGATGCTATTTCGATATCAAACGGATCCAATATTTTTGCAGAAAATGCATTCTCTTGGAATTCTATTATCTGAACTGCAAAAATCCCAATAGATGTTATTTGTGAATCAAAATCATTGGAAATTGATAGTGTTTGCTCTGAACTCACTTTTCCATTATCTTGAATAATTCCTTCTAGTATGGCTTGATTTCCTAAAACTAATAGAAATAATCCTATAATAATTACAACTCCTGATCCAACTACCACTATTCCTAATTTTTGCACAAGCTAGCATTGATTTTCTTTAGTTTAAACCTAATTTTTCAAGTAGTTTTTGTTATTGTGCAATGGATGAGAGAAGAAAATGAGAATAATATGTCCAGTTTTTCAGTTGTATCTGGATTTGCAGTAGGAATGCTAGTGATGTATCTTACAAGTATTTTGATCTAGTCTGGCTCTGGATGTATTGTAATTACTGCATTGTTAATTTTTGCTCTGATGATGTGCTCTATTTCTGATATCAAATCATGAACTTTCTCAATTGATAATTCTTTATCAAATGAACAGTCGATGTCTATTTTTAGAATATTCTCAAAATTCAAAGACACTATTCTTCCAATCTTTTTAATTTCTGGATATTTTTCTAATATTGTCTTGATTTGATTTTCAGTGATTTTATCCTCCAAGTTGAAATTTTCAGGTATTTTGACAAAAGGCTCTAAATGGATTGTAGCATGCTCTATTTCTGGAATATTATTATGAATTTCTTGCTCAATAACTTCAGAAATTTTATGGGCAGATAAAAGATTCATCTCTCTATCTACCATTACGTGTAAATTCGAATATGTTTTTCCTTTGGTTTTATGTGTACTTACATTATGAACTTCTTTAACACCTTTCACCCTTTTTGCAATTTCTAGAATTTTTGCATCTAGTGGAACATCTTGCCAATTTGGTTCGAAATGGACAGTGATGGTTGAATTTGAAATTTTATTTTTTATATTTCTCTCAACATTATTGCTAATTTCGTGAGCTTTGTCAAAACTAGTGTCCGCTCTTAATGATATTGTAATGTCTGCAAAAATTGTATCTCCTGATCTTCTCATTAATACCGGTTCTGCGTTAATTACTCCTTCTGTAGAGGCTGCAATTTCCTTAACATCATCTACAAGTTCCGGCGAAATGATATCTGTTAAATCAAGGGCAGTTTTGTATACTAGTTTAATGCTGAGTACTGCTAATAATACTCCCAAGATTAATGCTGCAACAAAATCTCCAAAATACCATCCATATGACACTAAAACTATCCCAATAATTGCAACTAAAGTAGATCCAAGATCCATGAATGCATGATAAAAATCTGCTTTGAGAGTGGCTCCTCCAATTTTCTTAATTGAATTTCTTAATAGGCCTAATCTAAAAATATCAATTCCAATTGTGTATAATCCTGCAATGATTGCAAACAATCCCGGTAAAATGTCTGGAGGTGGGCTTTGCAATCTGTTAATTGATTCATAAATAAAAAAACACGCAATCAAAAAAATTGCAATTCCTCCAATCATTCCTCCTAATGATTCGATTTTTCCATGTCCGTAGGTATGCTCTGCATCCGCTGGTTTCATTGCCATTCTTGCAGCCAAAAGCAAGACCATAGTTACTACACTATCCAATAATGCATGAATGCCATCTGTAATTAGGGCAAGACTATTTGAGATTAAGCCAAAAATTAATTCAACTAAAAATGCTGAAAATATCGCTAACAGTGAAATCTGTAATACCTTGGTTCTTTGAACATACATTTTCTTATTTTTTGATAATTCTCAACATGTATTACAAGTTTCTAAGAAGAAATGATGCGACAATGTTATTTGTGATTAGGTGATTTTTTAAAATGTTGGGCATGAAATTTTTCTATATTTTGGCAATTCTTTCACTGATGTCTCTAATTCCTATTATGGGTGCTGAGGCTGCAACCAATCCTAATCTGTTTGTATCTGCTGAAAATTCTCAATTTGCCAATCATTTTTCAGGTTCTATGGTAATTGAAGTTGTAGTAAATGATCCTAATCTTCATGATACCGATCAGGGAAAGGGTGAACCTGATGTTACCATCAATGGGAAAATACTAAGAATGGTTCAGGCAACTGATGGTAATTGGTATGCGTATTTTGCAAATGTTGAGAAGGCAAAGGCTGCAGATTCTACAGTTGGTTCAGATGGAAAAGGATTAGACTTTGGTGTTTTCTGCAGTAGAAATACATCGACTTCAGTGTTTGGGATTTCTCTTTCTGAAACTGATGGATTTGCAGTACCTCGAATAGGTTCTTTGGTTGGTTCCACCAATGGTGATTCTTCTTTTAATGCATGTACTGGTACTCCCGGGTCTACTACCAATTTGAATAATGTGGTTAAAAAAGCAAAATCGATTAACACTAATTCAAATATTCCTGTTGGGCAAATTGGTTTGAATTCCAATGCATGGCCATTGGTTCAACTTTATTCCTTTGATGATGTGATAATTCAATATAATCCTGGGGGTCCCGCGCAAAAGGTTTCACTTGAATACGATGAAATGCAAAACATCTCTTTGAATATTGATAGAGATCTTTATCCTAACAATGCAGAAGTATTTCTAACAGTTAATGATTTTCAATTAAATCAGGATCCTACTGATGAGGATTCTTGGACATTTGATGTTGGTTCTAGTGCATCCACATTTTATCAAGCATTTGATAATTCTGGATCAAGTTCTGCAAATGAAGGCCCAGGTTTAGTAGATTTGGTACCTAGTCTTTCTACTTTGGGATTTAAAAATAATGGAAAGCTTTCTCTGGTACTTGGAAATGTTCTAAAATTAAAAACAAACGATGATCAACCTACCTCTTCTGTAAATAATGGGGGAGCAAATACATTTTCAGAAATAGTAACATTAGTTGAACAACAACCAAATTCTGGAATTTTTGAAAGCTTTGATTCTAATGACCAATCTGTAATAGGTATACTTACAAATGCACCTCGTGGACAAGCTGGACAAATCAGTTACAATAGAGAATCTGTTTCTGTCTTGACTGGATCTTCAACTGCTTCTGTTTCCCTTGATGATGATGGTCCATCTCTAACAATTGGAAACGGAAATAATCTACGTCCTGGAACTGAGTATCCTGTAATTTTGATAGATCCCGATCAAAATCTGAATACTGGAGCTAATGATGATTTGGATGTATTTAGAGAGACAGCTATCATTCCTACAATTACTATTGGAAATCCAATCACTTTGGAAAAAGCAAATACTGCCAAATTTCATTCATCCTCCTCTACATTTCCTGCCGGGTTTGATGCAAATTCATCAGTGCCTGACTCTAATTCTGACCGATTACATATTGATACTGTAACTGTAGGAAATGCCTCATACGAAGTTTTTTCAGTAAACTTGGGAATTGCTGCCTCTTCCTTTGCTTCAATTTTACTTGATGATTCTGAATCTAATACAAGTGGCACAAACTGGATAAATTATGATTTAAGATCATTTGAAAAAGATTTGGGGGTTTCAGATTTTAGTGACACTTCATTTAATATGACTTTTGGAGCACTTGGTTCATCACCAATTACTATTGTTGACGCAGGTGATATTTCATCTGCACAGGGATTCATCCAAATTGATAATTCTGATGTAAATGCTATCTTAGCTGAAAGTGGAAACGTATTTCTTGTAATTGATTTTGATTCTTCCAATAATGACTCTGGCTTGATTGATATTTCAAGTGAAACCAAAAAACAACCAATTATTTTTGATTTATTTTCTTTTGGATTAAAAAATGGTCAAAGTATAACCAATTCTATCTATCGTTTTGAATTAGAAGAAACAAGTGATAACTCTTCAACTTTTGAAGGTACTTTGGAATATGCTGTCACAAATCAATTGAATATACTGGATCCTAATTTCATACAAACCATACAAACTATTGATGATGAGATAAAAATTATTGTTACCAATAGATTTATTGATGAATCTGGTATTACTATATCTTATTCTGATCTTGATGTGACTGGTGTTGCAACTACCACTTCTGTACAATCTGATTTTAAAACTCATTCTGGTGATGTTGCAACTTCTTCACAAACATTTCGATTTGGACAACCCGTAACAATTACTCTCAAAGATCCTGATCTTAACTTGAAAAAAGATCTAGTCGATATTTATTTTGTAATTAATGATCCAAATTCTGATAATGTTGATACAGTTGGAAAGGACGGAGTTATCTTGCTTGAAGTTTTGATTAAAGACATTCGTTACAAGCGTTGTACTGTAGATGGTGTTGAGTATGGTGGTCTTGGTTCTACTGGATTTACTCTAGTTGAAACTGGTCCAAGTACTGGTATTTTTGAGGGTGTATTCAAAATGCCTTCGAAAATTTGTAACAAGTCTGGAACCGCATTAATTTCTTCAGCGGGAGGGAGTCTTGATGCAAAATATTATGATTCACGAGATAGTTTTGGGAATGCAAATACATTTAGTTTGTTGAGAAGCGAATCTTATGCCTCTTTTTCTAGCTCACCACAACTTAGCTCATATGAAATAATCAAACCTCTTTCAGGAAAAACTGAGGAAATTGTTCTCTCGGGAAGTGTAAATAATCATAGACGTGGAATCCCATTGGATGTAACTATCATTTCTCCTGATGGAAAATCCCAGAATTTTGGAGCAACTCTTTCTAGTAGTGGAGGTTATAGATCTATAATTTCAATTAATGCAAACTCTTTATCCGGACTTTATGAAATTCAATTATCTCATAATAATTTTGATTTGGGTTCAATCTCCTTTGAAGTTATTTCTCCTCAAATTCCCAATTGGATCAAAAATAATGCAAAATCATGGGCTTCTACTTCTATATCAAATTCTGAATTTATTGATGGAATCGAATATCTAATTGAAGAAGGCATCATTGTCATTCCTTCTATTGAAAGTGCTTCTACCTTCAAACAGACAATTCCGGATTGGATCAAAAATAATGCATTATGGTGGGCTGATGGGAAAATATCTGATGAAGAGTTTGTTAAATCACTTCAATTCCTAATCAAAAAAGGTATCATTAGAGTATAATCTGGTCAATTTTTGTTTCGTTGAAAACATAAATACCCTCAACTCATGAATCAAAATGAAAATGAGACTAACTGCATTCTTAGTATTTACATTACTATCGATATCTGTCTTGTCTTATGGCGTTAATGGTTCTATCTTTGCTGATAGCCATGATCTTTTACCAGTTAACACTTCTTCAAATATGAACATTGTTGCAAATGGCGCAAACGTTGTCATTTCTGGTTCCTTAAAAGATTATGATCCATTATCCCCATCTGCTGGCGCAGTTACTTATGTAGTCAAGTCTCCAGAAAATAATCTTGTAACTATAGGACAATTAGTTCCGGATTCTGATGGAACTTTTGAATTTTCATTCATCGCAGGTGGCCAATTATGGAAATTAAGTGGAGATTATGTTGTTGAAACAAAATATGGTGGAAATACTAGTGAACTTGTTCTTGATTATGTGGGTGGAGAATTAGTAGTTAGTACAGTAACATGTACCTCTAATCAACAATTGATAAATGGTGTTTGTATTGATAAGAAATCTGAACCACCAGTAACATGTACCTCTAATCAACAATTAGTGAATGGGCAATGTATCGATAACGAGCCTCCGCCACCACCACCACCAGTAACATGTACCTCTAATCAACAATTAGTGAATGGGCAATGTATCGATAACGAACCTGAGCAAATTGTATGTGGTCCTGGAACTGAACCCGACGCAAATGGAATTTGCCAAATAATTCCAACTAAACCTGATGATAAAGAACCACCTGGCGGTTCATGTTTGATTGCAACAGCTGCCTATGGAACTGAATTAGCTCCGCAAATTCAATTACTTAGAGAAGTTAGAGACAACACTGTCCTTTCAACTGCATCTGGTTCAACATTTATGGCTGGATTTAACACATTATACTACTCATTTGCTCCAACCGTTGCTGATTGGGAGCGAGAAAATCCTATATTCAAAGAATCAGTTAAAGTATTCATCACACCAATGGTTTCAACATTGTCAATAATGACGTTAGCTGACACTGGTTCAGAAGTTGAAGTTTTAGGACTTGGAATTTCTGTAATTGCTCTCAACTTGGGAATGTATATTGCAGCACCCGCATTAGTTGGATTTAAAGTTCACAAACACCTTAAATCCAGAAAATAATTTTATCACATTCCCTTCTAGTAACTTATTATATTGAGACGCTTTACAAATTGTAATGCATACTGAATATGAAGAATTTGAAAATATTGAAGACATGTTCATGTATATGGCATCTGCAGCTCCTCCAATGAAAAATACAATGCCAATTAATTCGTACAAAGGATATGTGATGGCATTTATTCCACTTAGCCCTGCAACTGGCGAAACATATCTGATGATTTATGCCAGTGGTTCCCTTGAACCGGGAATTTATGAATTTGACGTTTCATCAAAATCTTACAAAAAAGTAGAAGGAATTGAAAGAGCAGACAAAGTTTACTTTATCTGTTTAACGCCAAAACGAAATACTCTGGCAGATTCTGCCATTGAAACTCTATAATTTCTTAGTTTGAATTTTAGGCGCAGACACTGATCTATTTCGTGCATATTTGTCAATTATTTCATCTGGAGTTCTACCATTGAAGAGATCTTTGCACAATCCTCTTAGATATCTCATAATTGCCCAAGTACCTGCTTTGAGAATTCCGTACATGAATACCTTCATTGGTGGTCCATATGTCTTATTTCTGAGAATAATTGGAATGATGTCGTTAATTACTCGCAGATTGTTTTCCCAACATTTCCAAAATAGTGTAAATTGTGCTTCATTCAAGTTACCAAAGTGCATTGAGTTCTTTTCACTAAAGTCTTGATAAAGCAATGGCGCTACTAATCCTCTAAAGTCCATCTCTCTAAAATCACTCATCATATCAATAGTATATTGAATATCATCTGGAGTTTCATCAGGCCAGCCAATAATGATTGTGGCAGCTGGGAACCAGTGGTTTTCATTTAGAATTTTTGCTCCCTCCCTAACTACGCTTCCCCATTCTTCAGGTGAAAATGGTTTTGTCTTAACACCTAGATGCTTCTTTACCATTGCAGGTGCAACTGTTTCAATTCCTAAATTGGTTGCAAGCCATCTTCCTGTTTTGTCTTGCTCATTGATTTGTGAAATTTGTTGCATTAATGTAGGATCTGCTGCAACTGCTGAAAATGTCATGTGTGTAGTGCCAACAAAATTTGCCCCTAATCCTTTGAGTCCTTTCCACAAGTCAACAATGGCATCTCTGTTTGGAACAAAATCCCTATTATCACATCCATAAAGTAGCATTTCATCCGAATGTAACCAAATTGAATCAAATCCATAATCTAAGTTTGTTTTTGCTTCATGCTGTAATCTCTCTAAAGGCAAGTCTTTCTTTGATCTTTTATTTACATCACAAAAGTCGCAACCTCTTCCGCAACCTCTCATGGCCTCAATCAATGAATTGATTGTGGGTCCTTCAATAACTGGAATATTTTCAAGATTTCTAACAAAACAATGCATTAGTTCTGGGGCATCATTTTTTTCTAGGTCTTGAAATAAATCTACTGCCAACTCGTCTGCTTCTCCGACAACAACTGTGTCAATTCCATGTATTTTCATTCTATCTGATTTAGCTAATTCCCATGCACCGTTGCCACCAACTACCACTTTGAAATCATATTTCTTTTTGAGTTGAATAATGCTTGCACACATTTTTTTAAACTTCATAGCAACATAGGATAATTTTTCAGGTGACATTGTTGTAGTTACGGGAGCCATTCCTAACGGATCCATTACATTAATTCCTACAACTTTGGTATCAGGTCCAATTGATTTGTGAAGCATTTCAGGATGTGCCATGAAAACATCTTCCCTTTTGTATCCTCCTTGAATCAACGAACTTTCAATTCTTCTTAATCCTACTTGCGCAACTTTGACCTCTCCTGTGATTGGATCTGTTTCTACTGAAGGACAAAACACTTTGTCAAATACCCATTCAGGCAGTACCTCGTATGGTCCGCATGCAATGAATCCATAAAGGAAATTTCCTCTGTAATTTGTCATTAAGCTACGATCAGCAGTAAGAACAACACGTTTGCCGGCCAACTACCAGACTTCGTCAAAGTATGTTATATATCATTTACGAGGCAGATTATTACTGGTTGTAATTTAATTCTTTTTTCTAATTGACCTGTTTGCAATATTTGCAGCAATTCCACCTGCAGCAATTCCGTTATCGATATTGACCACTGATAATCCCAAAGAACAGCTTTGAAGCATTGATGCTAATGCAGCAATTCCTTTTTCTCCATACCCATATCCTACAGATGTTGGAATTCCTATGACTGGAATGTCTACCATGGATGAAACAAGTGTGGCCAAAGCCCCCTCCATTCCTGCAGCAACTATTATACAATCGACATCTTCTTTAATCATTTTTTTTAAAATTGGGAAAATTCTTTGAATTCCTGCAACCCCTACATCATAACCTGTAATGCATTTACAATTCATTGCCTCACACATTAATCTGGATTCTTCTGCAACTCCAATATCTGAAGTCCCTGCTGTAAGTATCCCTACCCTTCCTCCATGGAATGTAATTGGTTTTTTAAATAGTAATAATGTTGATGAGTTTTTTCCAGTTTTTATTGTAATTTTTAATTTTTTAGCAAATGCTAAAATCTTTGTATAATCCTTTTTCTTAATTCTTGATATTATTACTGAATTTGATTTTTCTAAAGTTTTTTTAACAATTTTTTTAATCTCGTCTATTTCTTTGGTTTCTGCAAAAATTACTTCTGGAATCCCTCTTCTTTTTCTCCTGTTGATATCAATTTTTGCAAATCCTTCTACTTCTTCAATTGAATATAATGAAAGAAGCTTTTTTGCGTTGTTGATTGAAATTTTTCCTGCGCTTAATGACTCTAAAATTTCATTAATTTCCAATGATGATTTTTCTTTGTTAGGATAAAAAAATGCTTAGATCTCAATACCTGAAATAGCACTTTTAACACTTTCAACGCCTTTATCGAAAACCTGCCTTTCTTCATCATTTAGATCTAATTCGATAATCTTTTCCACTCCTTTTCTTCCAATTATTGCTGGAACTCCAATTGTCACATCAGAATGACCATATTCACCATCAAGATATGTTGCAACTGGAATGACTTGTTTTCTGTCTCTTACTACTGATTCTACAATTGCAGAAATTGCATTTCCTGGTGCGTGCACTGTTGCTCCTTTCAATTCGATTACTTTGGCTGCAACTTGTTTTGTATTTTGAACTAATTCATCTAATTTTTCTTTTGGAAGAAATGTTGATAATGGAATTCCTGATACCGATGAAAATCTTGGTAGTGGTAACATATTTTCACCATGTTCTCCAATTACTAATGCCCTGATTGAATCACGAGAATGTCCAGTTGCCTCATGAATAAATTGCCTAAACCTTGACAAATCCAGCATACCCCCCATTCCAAATACTCTACTTCTGTCAAATCCTGAAACTTTGTAAGTAATGTATGCCATTGGGTCAAGCGGATTTGTAACTGGAATTATCACTGAATTATCAGCATATTTTTTGATATTTTCTACAACACTCTTTACAATTGATGCATTGATTTTCAAAAGATCCATTCTTGTCATTCCTGGTTTTCTTCCGGAACCTGCAACTACCACCACCACATCTGAGCCTTTCATATCTGCAAAATCGTTTGATCCTTTAACTTCTACATCAACTCCTTGTTCTGATAGCATGTGGTTGATATCCATTGCTTCCCCTTGTGGAAGTCCTTCGGCAACATCAAGTAGCAAAATTTGATCATCTAATCTCTTTAGTGCTGAGAATAGCGCTGCATCTCCACCTACTTTTCCAGAACCAATAATCGTAATCATGAAAATCATCGTTGATTTTCAATAATTAAATCTAATGAAATTCTCAAACTTTTAGACGAATTTATAAGTATTTTTGATAATTTTTAATCATGGTTGTAGTAATTGATCCACAGATTGCTGGAATATCTGGAGATATGCTTCTATCTTCATTAGTTGATTTGGGTGCTGATAAAAAAAGGGTAATAGATGGAATTAAGGCATCTGAAAAATTTCTCTCAAACTCAACAATTAATAAAATTGATTTTCAAAAAATTCAGAAACATGGAATTGAATGCCTTCAATTAGTTTTAGAAATTAATGAAGAACCACATGAACGAAAAGGTTCAGAAATCAAAAAAGCAATTACTGATTCAACCAAAGCGATAGGACTCTTAGAAAAATCACAAATATTTGCAGAATCTTGTATTGATACTCTAATTTCTTCTGAATCTAAAATTCATGGAATTCCTGAAGATTCTGTCCACTTTCATGAGGCCTCAAGTATTGACACACTTGTAGACATTGTAGGAGTTACAATTGCATTAGAAGATTTAGGTTTATTTGATGAGAAAATTGTATGCTTGCCTGTTTCTGTTGGTGGGGGAATTGTGACCTTTTCACATGGAACCATGTCAAATCCAGCAAGTGCAATTCTTGAGATTTTCAAAAACTCAAATTTAATAATCAAAGGCGATAATGCAAAAGAAGAACTCACAACTCCTACTGGTGCATGTATTTTAGTAAATTTGGCAAATAATGCTGTGGAGTATTACCCATCTATGAAAATTGATTCAATTGGTTATGGTGCAGGACAAAAAAACTTCGAGACTTTTTCAAATTCTCTGAAAATCATTCGTGGTTCTCAAAATAATTTTGATATTGATTCAGTAAAGATTCTTGAAACAAACGTGGATGATGTCTCCGGAGAAATACTTGGAAATCTTATTGAAAAAATCATGGATAAGGGCGCAAGAGACGTTTCAATTTATCATGGCATTACAAAAAAAGGAAGGCCTACAAATCTTGTGTCTGTCATATGTGATGATGAAAATGTAGATGATATAGTTGATACCTTGGTGTTAGAAACTGGAACTTTGGGAATTAGAATTTCTGATTCTAATCGATTTACTGTTCCTAGAACAATTCATGATGTTTCTCTAACATTGCATGGACAATCTTTCAAAGTTAATTACAAAAAATCTACCTTTAAAGGAAAAACTGATTTTAAAATAGAATTTGATGACCTAAAGAAAATATCAAACACCATTGATAAATCCATTAAAGAAACAGAATCATTACTAAGAAAAGAAATTGAGAAATTGGAGAATCCCCATGACAAATCTTGATGACCTTGTAAATTGGTTTGAGGACAAAAATAAAGTAATGATTGCACTTTCTGGGGGTGTTGACAGTGCACTAGTTGCATACGCTGCTTTTCAAAAATTAGGAAAATATGCAATTGCAGTGACTGCTGATTACAAAACTTTGTCTAAAGAAGAACTAAAGACTGCCCAAGATGTCTGCTCTGAGATAGGAATTCAACAACTCTTTTTGGATTATGATGAACTTGAAAATGAAGATTTTACAAAAAATGATTCTAATCGATGTTTTCACTGTAGAATGGAATTAGGAAATCATCTAATTGAATTGGCAAAAGAGTATAATGTACAGATTATTGTTGATGGCACAAATATTGATGATTTAGGTGATTATAGGCCTGGACTTGAGGCCTTAAAACAGAATGGAATTAGAAGTCCACTTGTCGAGACAGGATTCTCAAAATCCAAAATTAGAGATACTGCAAAATCAATTGGATTATCTGTGTTTGACAAGCCATCTAATTCTTGCCTTGCATCTCGCATCCCTTGGGGACAAAGAGTAACTGCAGAAAAATTAACTCGAATAGAATTTGGTGAAACAATTGTCAAACAACTAACAAAACTAAAACAAGTTAGGGTTCGAGATCTTAATGGCACTGCCAAAATTGAAGTTGACAAAGAAATGATATGTATTTTTGATAAATCCATTTTGGATCAAATTTCTGAAAAACTAAAACTGATTGGATTTAGTACAGTTGAAATTGATCCGGAAGGGTATAAACCAGGAAAAATTAATGTGATTGCAGATTGATTTATCTTGATAATGCTGCATCCACTAAAATTCACGATGATGTTTTAGAATCAATGCTACCTTATCTCAAAGAACAGTATGGTAATCCATCATCTATTCATCGTTATGGTCGATTATCTCGCAAAGCCATTGAAAAGGCCAGAAAACAAATTGCGTCTTTAATCAATGCTGAACCTTCTGAAATTCTTATCACCTCTGGGGGTACAGAATCTAACAATACTGCATTAAGAGGAATTGCCATGAAAAATCCCCCGTGTAAGATTATTACATCTTTAATTGAACATGATGCAATTTTGGAACCTTGCAAAAAATTATCTCAAAGCGGATTTGAGATTGATTATCTTCTGGTGGATTCATTTGGTATGATGGATCATTTGGAACTTAAAAATCACATTTCTGAGGAAACATGTCTTGTCTCAATTATGTTTGGAAATAACGAAGTGGGTACAATCCAACCAATCTCTGAAATTGCTAAAATCTGCAATGAAAAAAAAATCCCATTTCATACTGATGCGGTTCAAGCAGTTGGAAAGATTCCAATTGATGTCAAAGAATTAGGCATAGATTTGCTGTCTATTTCATCTCATAAACTCTATGGCCCTAAAGGCGTAGGTGCACTATACATCAAAAATGGAATTTCCATTGATCCTGTCATCTTGGGAGGCGGTCAAGAAAATGGCTTACGTTCTGGAACTGAAAATGTCGCAAACATTGTCGGATTTGGAAAAGCGTGTGAAATCGCAAAAATCAATTTAGATGAAAACATGTCCAATATGAAAAAACTACGAGATCATATGATTAAAAAAGTACTAGATGAAATACCTGAAGTTACTCTAAATGGGCATTCTAAATCTAGACTGCCAAATAATGTTCATTTTACATTTCTTGGTGTTAATGGAGAGGATCTAATTATCAAACTTGATGAATTTGGAATTGCAGCATCCACTGGATCTGCATGCTCTGTTAATACCCAAAAGGCTTCACATGTTTTAGAAGCAATGGGATTTTCACTAGAACAAATAACAGGTTCTTTACGATTAACTATTGGAATTTTCAACAATGAGAAAGAAATTGATCAAACCGTTGAGGTTCTCAAAAAAGTTGTCAAAGAACTTAGATCCGTCTCACCATTCAAAGAAAAATATTCTTTCAGACTAAACTAAATCTTTATTTGAATTTTATTTCTAGTCATTGCAATTGTTGCCATAATTCCTACTATGAGAATCATAACTGCAATTGTACTAAATTCTGGAACTACATAAGTTCCAATAATTTCGATATCTGAATCTTCTTGTTCAAAATTAATTGTTATTACTCTTGAATCTGAACCCACTACAGATTCTTGATGTAGTGCTTCTATACCGTCTATGAGAATAATGAACTTTTCATCTTTGCCGTCTTGTTTCTCTGCTCCTATGAACTCTCTGGGTAGATCTAGTGTGATCATTCCTTCATCTATTGCATCTATTTGTACAATCAATTCAAACATTTCAGAATCTACTATCATATTTTTTACTGCTCCTCCTCTGATGGTGTATTTTACATCAAATGTTCCCTTACTCCCTGCATCTACTTCAAAATTAGTTGTAATTTCAATTGCTTCTGATTTTGGAATGAATGAAAACGTACTTTCTGCAACATGTTCTTGATAGAATGCTCTAATTGTATATTCCCCGCCTTTTTTCCATACTCCTCCTTCAGCGATAATTATTTTTGTAAATGTTCCATCTTGGCCAACAGTAATTTGTGCAATCTCTATTATTGCACCCTCATGAATAATTTGTACTAATACTGGTGTCTCTCCAATTATTGTATTGACATTACCAAAAATTACAATCGTATCTCCTTCATCATAGTTGTTATCATCAGTTTCAATAGATAGCAAAGATTCTTGTGCAAAAGTAGTCCCTGTAGAAATTATTAGTAGTGGTAATAATGCATAAAATATTCTAAACTCCACAAAGTCTCAAATGCTCATTTGTATATTTTCTTTACTACTAAAAAATGAAAAAATGAAAAAAGTTGTGTGATTTTAGTATCTTGGCATAATGCTAAGTCTTGACTTTGCAGATACTGCAATTATTGAGATAATTGCTACTGCTAGAATCATGGCTGCAATTGTACCAAACTCTGGTATCACAAAGGTACCTATAATTTCAATTTTCTCGGCGCCTGCTAGGAACATGACTGTTACTTTGTTTCCGTCAATTTCAACATCATCCCATTGTTCTCCGTCAACAAGTACCATGAAGATACCGTCTTGGACTTTCTTGGATGGAGTTACTGTTAATGTTCCGTCATTTTTAGCGTCGATGTTAATGACAATTGATTTGTCATTAGTATTGAGAGTTGCACTTTTTACTACTCCGCCTGAAATGGTAAATGGTATGCATTGACCATCTGCGGTTATTTCATTAACCCCACATTTACTTGGCATTGTTGTTGGTGTTTTTACAACTCCACCAATTAGTTCAACTTTTGCACTGTTGCTTTTTTCAACACTGCCATAGTTTACTTTAATGGTGTAAGTACCGTCGTATTTCCACATTGCACCTGCTGTGTTTAATGTAGTCTCAAAACTCTTGTCTTCTGCTACAGTAATTTGATTAACTGTAACAATGGAGTTAAGCGGACTCACAACAGTTACTGTGACTGGATATCCAGATGCTATATTTGCTACTTGGCCTATTACCGTAATTATCTCATTGTGATTGTACTCTGTTTTATCTGTCCAAACAGATATTGGGATTGCCTCCATCAACATTTTCTTTGCTGATGCTTTGGCCTCATCCTGAGCACATCCTACACATGCTGGTGGAAGTTCTGCCGCATATGCTGATGACATAGTTAAGGTACCGACTGCAGTCAATATGGCTAGTAGCGCGAACGACGTACGACTGTTCATCTTGTTGCGAATTGAATCTGTCTCTATTTATGTATATTTAAAAAGAGAAAAAAGTTGTGTGAACTTAGTATCTTGGCATAATGCTAAGTCTTGACTTTGCAGATACTGCAATTATTGAGATAATTGCTACTGCTAGAATCATGGCTGCAATTGTACCGAATTCTGGTACTACGACTCCGTCTTTTATATCCACTTGAATTGAAGCGGTATATTTTGGATCGTCAAATTGTTTTGCACTTACAGTATAAAATCCATTTTGTTTCCATAGTGGTCCGCCAGTGGTAATTGCTTTAGTAAATTCTCCATCGAGCATTGGTGATACTTGGGCTACAGATACTACATTTCCGTTTGGTGCAGTTATAGTCAAAGTAACATCTTGACTTACTCTGTCAGTTGTACCTTCTATATTGATTGTCGTAGATCCTATAACAGCATCTGCATAAATTTCAATTCCTTTATCTACTGCAACATTTGGAGTGACATACACTATTCCTGATTCCATATTGGTTTCAGTCACAAGAGTTTTTTTTGCCATTCCATTTGCTACTTCAACAAGCACCTTTAGTGTGTACAATGAATTTTGCTGTGGGCTTTGCATAGCCTTGATTGTATAAAATCCATTTTCAGTCCATGTTGGACCTATTTTGAATTCAGTTGCAAATTCTCCATTGACATTTGGCGAAACTTGAGCAATTCCTACTACATTATTTCCACTTGGAGATGTTACTCTAAATGTAACATCTGTAATTTTTGAAATTGTCTTGCCTGTTACCGTGATGGTGTCTGAGTTTCTATCAGCTTTGGCTGTAATACTCATTCCTTGACTTTGAGCAAAAGCATCTTGTTGAATTGAGGTCATTGAAATTAATGACAATACCATGAGGGCTATCGCCATTGATGTTGTAGAACGTTTAAAATTCATCCTAATTCAACTTCAGATATCTTGTTATTTATGTATATTTAAAAATAGAAAAAAAGATGAAATTTAGTATCTTGGCATAATGCTAAGTCTTGACTTTGCAGATACTGCAATTATTGAGATAATTGCTACTGCTAGAATCATGGCTGCAATTGTACCAAATTCTGGAACTACAAATGTACCGATAATTTCGATCTCTTCAGCTCCTGCTGGAAATGCTATGGTAAGGACTCTGTTCGTTGCTGATGTTGTTTCATCAAAGTCTACTTCTTCTCCATCAATTAAGACGAAGAAAACGTCATCTTTACCATCCATTGTTGCATCCAACACAGATCTTGGGATTGTCAGGGTTAGTGAACCATCACTTGTCGCATCAATAGATACAATGAGTGAATTTGATTCCACATCAGGTATGATACTAAGTAATTTTCCGCCTGTGATCTCATATCCGATCAAATCAGAAGAACCTGGAATTGCAACTGTTTTGTCAGTTACATTAGAATCACCTTTAGGTGGGATCGTTGTAGATCCTCCAAATTCAAATGTTGCTTCAGCTGATCGATTTTCAGTTCCATATTGAACTGTAATTGTGTATGATCCTTCTGCTTTCATTAATGCTCCTCCGGCGGTAATTTCAGTACTGAATTTTTTGTCAACACCAACTGTCACCTGTGCAATTGATACCAAGTTTCCATTAGGAGCCTTGACAATTACACTAACTGGAGTGCCAGAATACAGATCTTTCACTTCACCTGTTACTAGAATTATTTCACCTTCTGAATATGATGATTTGTCCGTAGTAACAACAATCAAGTTTTGTATTTGTCCAAATGCTGGCGCCATACCAATACTTGCAATCAAAATTGCAGATAAGGTAAACACCGTTAGATGATCTTTCATCAATTTTAGGCGAAAAATTGTGCTATTTAAGGTTGCGATAAAATTTATTGACTAAAAAGAAAAAAACACAATCTTTGACGAATTTCAGATTAGATATATATTAACCCGAGCGTGACATTTTGACAGTTTGTGTGTATTATTTACAGTTACATTTAATGTTCTAAGTGGGGGTTTGTAGATGGCAACTAAAAAAAATCAAGTTCTAGTTCCTGATCATATCTATGTCCCAAAACACGAGATTATTTCAAAACAAGAAGCTGAAGAAGTTTTGAAAAAATACAATTGTAAACCCACCGAATTACCTTTAATCTTTGTAAACGATCCTGCAATTTTAGGACTTGGTATAAAACCTGGCGATATGATAAAGATTACCAGAAAAAGTCCAACTGCCGGTGAGAGTCTCTATTACAGATACGTGGTGGAAGTATAATGGCAGATCCCTCTACAAAACGTTGGCCGGTAATTCAAGATATTTTAAAACGTGAGGGTATTGCACGTCAACATCTAAACTCATTTGATGAATTTCTAGAAAGAGGGCTACAAAGTATTATCAATGAAGTGGGACAAATTGATATTGAAAACGCTGAATACCCCTACAAAATTCAACTGGGAAAAGTCAAACTTCAACAACCAAGAATGATGGAACTTGATGGTTCGATTACTCATATCACTCCAGCTGAGGCAAGACTGAGAAATGTTTCATACTCTGCACCTGTAATGATGGAAGCAAGTGTTGTAGAGGATGGAAAAATTTTAGAATCAAGATTTGTTCATGTTGGTGACGTACCAGTAATGGCAAAATCAAATGCATGCATCTTGCATAATTTCTCTACTCAAAAATTAATTGAACATGGTGAGGATCCAAATGATCCTGGTGGTTACTTTATCATTAATGGTTCTGAAAGAGTCATTGTAGGATTAGAAGATCTTTCTTACAACAAAATTATTGTTGATAGAGAAACTGTTGGTGGAAACATTGTTTTCAAAGCTAAAGTATATTCATCAATTGTTGGGTATCGTGCAAAATTAGAACTTGTAATGAAAAATGATGGTTTGATTGTAGCTAGAATTCCTGGTTCTCCAGTTGATATTCCAGTTGTCACATTAATGAGAGCACTTGGATTGGAATCTGATAGAGAAATCGCTGCAGTAGTTTCATTGGTAGATGATCTTCAGGATGAATTGGAAGGCTCCTTTGAAAAAGCAGGTGATGTTCCAACATCTAAAGATGCTATTGTTTACATCAGTAAAAGAATTGCGCCTGGAATGTTAGAGGAATTCCAAATCAAACGTGCTGAGACTTTGCTTGATTGGGGACTATTACCACATTTGGGTAAACATCCAGAGAACAGAAAAGAGAAAGCACAATTCTTAGGTGAGGCTGCTTGTAAATTATTAGAACTAAAACTTGGTTGGATTACTCCTGATGACAAGGATCATTATGGAAACAAAGTGATCAAATTTGCAGGACAAATGTTGGCAGATCTCTTTAGAACTGCATTTAGAAATTTGGTAAGAGATATGAAATACCAATTAGAAAGATCAGGTCAAAAACGAGGAATCAACGCAGTAGCTGCTGCAATTCGTCCGGGAATTATTACTGATAAACTAAACAATGCAATTGCAACAGGGAACTGGGGACGAGGACGTGTAGGTGTTACCCAATTACTTGATAGAACAAACTACCTTTCAACAATCAGTCATCTTAGGAGAATTCAATCACCTCTTAGTAGAACCCAACCAAACTTTGAGGCAAGAGACTTGCATGCAACTCACTTTGGAAGAATTTGTCCAAGTGAAACTCCAGAAGGCTCAAACTGTGGTTTGGTAAAAAATCTTGCGCTATCTGGAATTATTTCAGTAAATGTTCCATCTGAAGAAATTGTAGAAAAACTCTATGATCTTGGAACTGTACATTTCTTTGATGCAAAAGATGATTTGAAAAAAGACGGAACCCGAGTATTTGTAGATGGTCGTCTGATTGGATATTTCAAAGATGGACAAGAACTAGCTGAATCTCTAAGGGATCTAAGACGAAACTCCAAGATTCATCCTCACGTTGGAGTATCATTTCATAAATCTGACATTGAAGGTTCAACAAGAAGGCTTTATGTGAATTGCAATGCTGGCCGAGTTTTGCGACCATTAATAATTATCAAGGATAACAAATCATTGTTAACACAAGATCTCTTAGATAAAATTTCAAAGAAATTACTTTCTTGGACTGATCTATTGAGAATGGGTGTTTTAGAAATGATTGATGCCAATGAAGAAGAAAACTGCTATGTCACTTTAGATGAAAAAGATACAAAGAAACATACTCACCTTGAAGTATTTCCTCCAGCAATCTTAGGTGCAGGAGCTTCTATCATTCCATATCCTGAACATAACCAGTCTCCAAGAAATACATACGAATCTGCAATGGCAAAACAAAGTTTGGGATTCTCAACACCAATGATGAACACTAGTACCTATGTTAGACAACACTTTATGCTATATCCACAAGTTCCAATTGTAAACACAAAAGCAATGAAGCTTTTAGGATTGGAAGATAGACCAGCCGGTCAGAACTGTGTCGTTGCAGTACTTCCATTTGATGGTTATAACATCGAAGATGCAATTGTACTTAGTAAAGCATCTGTTGATAGGGGCTTGGGAAGAACTTTCTTCTATAGAATTTATGATGCTGAGGCAAAACAATACCCAGGTGGAATGCGTGATACTTTTGAAATCCCTAACGCTGAAGATAACATTAGAGGTTACAAGGGAGAACGTGCATACAGATTACTTGAAGAAGATGGTGTTGTTGCATCAGAAGCTCCAGTAAAGGGTGGAGATATTTTAATTGGAAAGACTAGTCCTCCTAGATTCATGGAAGAATATAGGGAGTTTGAATCCTCTGGCCCATACAGAAGAGATACTTCTATTGGTGTTAGACCATCTGAAACTGGTGTTGTAGATACTGTAGTTATGACTCAATCAAATGAAGGTGGAAAAATGTACAAGATTCGAGCAAGAGATATGAGGATTCCTGAAATTGGTGACAAGTTTGCATCAAGACACGGACAAAAAGGTGTACTTGGAATTTTAGCTAAAGCCGAAGATTTGCCATATACCGCAGAAGGAATGTCTCCTGACGTTTTGATTAATCCTCATGCATTCCCATCAAGAATGACTGTTGGAATGATGATGGAATCTATTTGTGGCAAAGCTGCTGCATTTCGTGGAAAACGATTTGATGGTTCAGCATTTGTTGGAGAAAAAATGGATGAAGTAAAAGAAGTAATGGATGCACATGGTTTCGAATATTCTGGTAAAGAAATAATGTATGACGGAATAACTGGAAAACCATTCCCAGTTGATGTCTTTATTGGGGTCGTGTATTATCAAAAACTCCATCACATGGTTGCAGATAAAATCCATGCAAGAGTACGTGGACAAGTTCAGATGCTAACTAAACAACCAACTGAAGGTAGAGCAAGAGGTGGTGGATTGAGATTTGGTGAAATGGAGAGAGACTGCTTGATTGCTTATGGCGCTTCAATGATCCTAAAAGATAGATTATTGGACGAATCTGACAAATCTGATATCTTTGTATGTGAAAGGTGTGGATTAGTAGCTTATCATGATGTTAAACAAAGAAAATATGTCTGTAGAGTTTGTGGTGACAAAGCCAAAGTCTCTTCAGTATCAGTAGCATATGCATTCAAACTACTCTTACAAGAAATGCAGAGTCTTAATGTTGCACCACGTCTATTAATCAAGGAGAAAATCTAATGTCTCTTCAAGCAATCAAATCAATTGATGGAATTCGTTTTTCAGTATGGTCTCCAACAGAAGTTAGAAAATACTCTGTTGCTGAAATTACTGCACCTGAAACATATGATGAAGATGGAATGCCAGTTCAAGGAGGCCTTATGGATGGACGCCTCGGTACTCTTGAACCTGGACAAAAATGTCTAACTTGTGGAAATACAGCTGCTAGATGTCCTGGACACTTTGGTCACATTGAACTTGCAGAACCAATATTGCATATTGCATTCATTGATAACATCTACAAACTATTACAATCAACATGTCGTTCTTGTGCAAGACTCAAAGTTCCGCAAGAAGATCTAGATGAATTCAAAAAAATCAAAGACAAACATGCTGCATACACTGTAATTTCCCAAAAACGTATTCCAGAACAAATTATAGAAAAAGCAAAGAAGGCAAAAGAATGTCCTCATTGTGGAAAAACACAGTATGAACTAGTCTTTACAAAACCCACTATCTTCGTTGAAAAGACAGAGATTGGTGAACATAGATTGCTCCCAATTACTATCAGAGAAAGATTTTCACAAATTCTTGATGAAGATTTACTGCTATTGTCATATGATCCTGTTACTGCAAGACCTGAATGGTTCATTCTCCAGGCATTACCTGTCCCACCTGTAACTGTAAGACCATCAATCATTCTTGAGACAGGAATTAGATCTGAGGATGACTTGACACACAAAATGGTTGACATCATCAGAGTTAATCAGAGACTAAAAGAAAGTAAAGAGGCAGGAACTCCGCCACTCATTGTACAAGACCTAGTTGACTTGCTACAATATCACTCTACAACATATTTTGATAATGAAGTTTCTGGAATTCCTCAAGCACATCATCGTTCTGGACGTCCACTCAAAACGTTAACTCAAAGACTCAAAGGAAAAGAAGGGAGATTTAGAGGTTCGTTATCTGGAAAGAGAGTTGACTTTTCAAGTAGAACTGTAATTTCACCTGATCCTAACTTGGATCTGTCCGAAGTTGGAGTTCCTGAACAAGTTGCTATGAAACTAACAATTCCTGAAATTGTTACAGAATGGAACATTGAGAGAATGCGAAAACTTGTAATTAATGGACCTGAAAAATTCCCAGGTGTAAACTATATCGTTAGACCTGACGGTGTAAAGATTAGATTAGATTTCGTAGAAGACCGTTCTACCATTGCAGAGACTCTTGAAATTGGTTATCTAATTGAAAGGCATCTTGCAGATGGTGATATTGTTATGTTTAACAGACAACCTTCACTTCACCAAATGTCTATCATGGCTCACTATGTTAGAGTACTTCCAGGTAAAACTTTCAGATTGCATCCTTCAGTTTGTCCTCCATACAACGCAGACTTTGATGGAGATGAGATGAACCTTCATGTTCCTCAAAGTGAGGAAGCAAGAGCAGAAGCAATTCTTTTGATGAGGGTTCAAGATCAATTAATCTCTCCAAGATACGGTGGTCCGATTATTGGGGCACTCAGAGACTTTGTAACTGGTGCATACCTTCTAACTAAAGACGAAACAACTCTCTCTGTTCAAGAATTCTCAAACCTTGCAATGCTTGGTGGTTACAAAGATACACTTCCAAAACCTGCTACTAAAACAAAAGACGGACCAGCATACACTGGAAAACAACTATTCTCACTATTCCTTCCAAAAGACTTCAACTATGTCCTTACATCAAAATGGTCAAAGGGAACAAATGGCCCTGCAAAAGATGTTGTAATTAAAAACGGTGAACTAATCAGCGGTGTAATTGATAAAACATCAATTGGTGCAGAAGAACCAGAAAGTGTCTTACACCGAATTACAAAAGACTATGGAAATGCAGTTGGAAAGAATTTCTTAAACTCTATTCTCATTATGGTAAAACAATTCATCACAAGTTATGGATTCAGTTATGGGTTCGGTGATCTTGAAGTGCCAGAAAAAGAAAAACAACAGATTCTCGATGACATTCAAGCAACTTATGATATTGTCTCTGATTTGACTAATCAATATGAAAAAGGAACTCTCAAACTCACAAGAGGTATGAGACCTGAAGAAGCACTTGAGGCATACATCGTAAACGAATTAGGTAAAGCAAGAGACAAAGCTGGTTCTACTGCAAACCATTCCCTTGATAATTCCAATGCTGGTAAAATTATGGCCACAACTGGTGCTAGAGGCTCCTCACTTAATGTAGGTCAGATGGCAGGTGCATTAGGACAACAGTCAAGAAGAGGTAACAGACTTCATGATGGTTACCACAATCGTGCATTGACACATTTCCAAGAACATGATAATAATCCAGACGCACACGGATTTGTAAAATCCAATTACAGAGAAGGTCTCTCTGCACTAGAATTCTTCTTCCATGCAATGGGTGGTCGTGAAGGACTTGTAGATACTGCAGTTAGAACACAACAAAGTGGTTACATGCAGCGTAGATTGATCAATGCGTTAGAACACATTAGATTAGAATATGATGGGACAGTAAGAGATCCACATGGGCACATAGTACAATTCCTTTACGGTGAAGATGGAATAGATGTTGCAAAAAGTGATCATGGTGAAGCATTCAACGCTCATAGATTAGCTGAATCCCAAACCATGATTGATTCTGGTAAAAAGGCAACAAAAGATGAGATTGATACTTTGATTAAAAAATACACAAAGACATTCAGTCCAAGACTCATATCACTTGTATCTGAAGCCTTGCATGAATCTAGTCTAAGTAAAGATGGTGTAGAGGCAGTTTGTAAGAAAGGACTATCACTTTATAACAAAGCCAAAGTAGAACCTGGACAAGCAGTAGGAATTATCACTGCTCAGTCAATTGGTGAACCTGGTACTCAGATGACCTTGAGAACATTCCACTTTGCAGGAATTAAAGAAAGAAACGTAACCTTGGGTCTTCCAAGATTAATTGAACTAGTTGATGCAAGAAAGAAGCCAGTTACGCCAACTATGGATATCTATCTTGACAACGAATCAAAGAAATCCAGAGAAAAAGCAATCGAAGTTGCAAGAAATGTATTGCAAACTAAAATCAGTGCATTAATTGCAAACAGTGAAACTGACTATGCTACCGAAATTAAATTAATTCTAAGTGAAAACAGACTAAAAGAAAGAGGATGCTCAATTGCTGAAGTCGAAGCATCACTTGCATCAAACAAGAAATTCAAAATGGAGACTGTTGGTGAACTAATTACTCTCAAACTAGTTGAAGAGTCTGATACTGCAACAGTTATTGCAATTAGAAATAAAGTTCTAAACACTACAGTGAAGGGAGTTCCAGACATTGAACGTGTGACCCTTGTTCAAAAAGATGATGAATGGGTTATTCAAACAACTGGTTCTAACATTGCCAAAGTACTTGAAGTAAAGGGCATTGACAAAACAAACGTCAGAACAAACAATGTGTTTGAAATCGCAGGAACTCTTGGAATTGAGGCTGCAAGAAACGCATTGATTAACGAACTCAATCATACTCTGGGCGACCAAGGATTAGAGGTAGACAATAGATACATCATGTTAGTATCTGACTTGATGTGCTCAAGAGGTTACATGCAACAAATTGGTAGACACGGAATTGCCGGTACCAAAGACAGTGTTCTTGCAAGAGCAGCATTTGAAATTACAGTTCCTACAATTGCACATGCTGCACTTGGAGGGGAAGTTGAACAACTCAAAGGCATCACTGAAAATGTAATTGTCGGTAGCAACATTCCAATTGGAAGTGGAACTGTTGATCTATACATGCAAGTAAGCAAGAAAAAATAAACTGGTAATAATTATGGCCGATGAAATTACTACTCTAATGAACAACAGCAAGGACAAGGTCGTCTTACTTCGACTAAGAAACTCAAGAACGATTCAAGGAATTCTAAAAGACTTTGATATTCACATGAATTTGACATTAGAGGATGCTGAAGATGTCACTGACGAAAAGCATGAAAAGATTGGCAAAACCCTACTACGTGGAGATAACATTTTACTAGTTTCTCTTCCTGAAGACAAATCTTAGATTAATACATCAAACATTAAATTCAATCTTTGATAATTTTTGGTATGTATCTTTTTTTCATGATGATTTCCTTGATTTTACTTCCAGCATTTGGTGAACCAATTCCTGATTATAATAAACCATATGCTCCAATATTTACAGACAAACCTTTGTACACTTGGACTGACAAAATAAAAATGACAATCATTGCCCCTAGTTGGAATACTGATAAAAATTTGATTGATTCAATTGGGAACACACAAGACCATCCAATTAAAATTTCAACAAGAGAACATTCGCTTGAACCATATAGATTTACAGAAACTGATGCCAATTCCGGAGTATTCACAGCTGAAGTAATCCTTACAGGATTTGCACATGATGCAGATGGTGATGGTAATATTGATACCACTCCAAGAACTATGGGTACTGGTCCAACTAGTGGATTTTTAGAAGTTGGTAGGGATTCAGCAGTTACCATATCCTTTGAATTTGCAGATGGAGTAATCTTAACTGAATCAGCACCTGTAAGTTGGAACGTTGGAACCATTCAATTTACCCAAGAAATTTTTCTCTTAGATGATGCTGTAACTGTTCGCATAATTGATTCTGATATGAATCTGAATCCTGAAACGTTAGATCATATTCCAATTCAAGTTTCTTCAGATTCTGATATTGCAGGAATAAAAGTTGATGGAATTGAGACATCAGAAAGTTCTGGAATGTTTGTCGCAACAATTTCTTTATCTCAGACTTCAACTACTAGTGGAAGTCGACTTTATTCAGTATCTGGCGATAAAATTTTTGCAAAATATGATGATTATACTTTACCAAAACCGTATTCCATTACAGACAATCTGCAGATTGAAACCTTTGCCCTAGTTGACTCTTCTGTTCCTCCAATAGAAAGAATAGACAATCTCCCAATCAAATTCTCTGACGCACTTGGAAATTCATTGCAATCATTTTCACCAAATAATCAATTGCAAATAGTTGGAACTATAGTTAATCCAAATGAGTTTGATCAGAAATTTGTCTACTTGTTTCAAGTAAAAAATGACAATAATTTTGTAGAGTCGATCTCTTGGGTTCAAGGTGAATTGTCATCAGCACAAAGTCTTGATGTTTCACAATCATGGATTCCAAAAAAATCTGGTATTTACAAAATTGAGACATTTGTCTGGAACTCTCTTGGAGATCCAACTGTATTGGCACCAATAATGTCCACTATGATCACAGTTGAATGAAAAGTATGATTTCTACGTGATTATTAAATACAAAATTACAAAATTTTTTGTGTGTTAGGACATTTACTTGGAATAACGTTAGTGTTAACCATACTATCATCTTTCGTTTTCTCAGATGTTTTTGCAGAAACATTTCTCGTAAATACTGATAAGCAATCCTACAACGTCGGTGATTCCCTTACTGTTTCAGGTGAAATTCTTGATTTTGGAATGCCAGTAATCGCTATGAGTGTATATGATCCTGATGGAAAAATTTTATCTGCAAACAATCTGGAAATCTTACCTGAAAAAACATTCACAAAGACTATTCATCTTGACTCTCCATTTTATGAAAAAACTGGGAAATACCACATAAAACTAGACTATGGACAAATCTCTGAAAATCATTATTTTACAATAGGTGACACATCAGAAGAAACTGAAGTTCCTGTTCAGATAAACGAAGAGCCCAAAATTTCTCTTCTTTACACGGACAAAAATCAATACGCAAACAATGATGTGATATACATCACAGGTCTTGTTTCTGCATTGGGTTCTCCTACTGCATTGATAGGAATTTATGATCCCTATGGAATGCCTGCGGGATTTTATTTTGGTACAATAAACTCTGATTTGGAATTTTCAACTAGTTTTCTTGTAAAAGATGGTGTCAATTTTAGAACTGAAGGAACATACTCAATTAAAGCTCATTATGGGGAATCTGAAACCATGTCGTTTTTTGATTATTACAAAGAATCTCAAAATGTAACTGTAGAAACAATTGATGAAACAATTGATGAAACAATTGATGAAACAATTGATGAAACAATTAAAACAGAAGTTGATAACTCCAATCTCATTGCTGAATCTTCAATCAAAGAACCTTCGCAAAATCCAGAATCAAAACCTGAACATACTTCGGTAGTTAAAAAAACTATTCAAGAAAAAATTCCTCAAAAAACAAAAACTCCTGATACTCAAAAAATAAATGAAAAAATTAATCCAAAAAGAACTGTTCCAACTGAAATCAAAGAACAAACTAATCTCACTGTTGAGGATATCGAATTAGGATTGATGCTAAACCAAATAAATCTGGAATGTGACAAAAGTGTGCTTGCTGATACCCTATCATACTATGATGGAATGGGGCCTGCATTGTATCGATTATGTGAATTTGATGGGTCTTTGAATTTCTTTAATGAATCCCTAATTGATAATCCAAACGATATAGAAATTCTTGTAAACAAAGGTTCTGCCTTGGGAAAATTGGGATATTTTACTGAGGCAATAGTGTATTATGATCATGCTATCAAAATTAATCCTGAATTCCTGCCTGCCAAAAACAACAAGGCAAATGCCCTTGCAAATTTGAAAGATTACAATGGTGCTATTTCATTGTATGAAGAAATTTTAAAGAAAAATCCAAACTATCTTTCTGCTATAAAAAATCTTGAAATTGTGTTATCCCTAAACACTCCAATTGTAACTTTAGTGGATGTGCCAATAGAACCAAGTATTGAAAAAACAGTTTACTCTGAATCTGTTTTACCTACAGTAACCAGCCCAATTAATAAAGAGGAGGAAAAACCAATTACCTTTTTTGATGAAATTGGTGCAGTGTTTTCTACTTTGGGTTCAATGTTTGATTTTCTAAACTAATTTCTGATATTGTGCGTAATTTTTCAATAAACCTATAAAGCCCTGTGATGACGATCGACTTAAGGAAACGCAAATGAGTAAATTACTTGAAAAATCATTAAAGGATGCCCGAAAAGAAGATCAATTAACAATGGGTACAAAACAAGTTTTGAACTCTATAAAAAATTCCAAGCTAATTGTGTTATCTCAATCAATGAGTAAAGAGATGGTTGAGAAAATTGAATCTGATGCAAAAAAAGAAAAAGTACCTCTAGTAAACTTTCAAGGGACTTCAGTCGCACTAGGAAGACTGTGCGGCTTGCAATTTAGAATTTCAACAATTTCATTCACCTCAATACCTGATGCAAACATTAAATCAATTTTAAAAGATACAGAAGCTGAGGAAAAAAATGATTAGTTGTATTTTTGTTAATGAAAGTTTAAATGAGACAATTTTAGTCGGAGATAAATAGGATTTCTAATGACACAGTCAATTAAACTCACAACAGATCAAATGCGTATGATGTCCCTTTTCCAAAATGTAACTGGTGCAACTGCACGTGATTGTGTCGAAGATGAAAAACAAGATAGAGTAATTTTTGTAGTAAATTCTGGTAAAATGGGATTAGCAATTGGTAAAGGCGGCGTTCATATCAAATCATTACAAAATATTGTTAAAAGGAATGTAGAATTGGTGGAATTTGACGAAGATCCCGCAAAATTCCTGGCTTCTTTGCTAAACTCAAAACTAATTTCTGAAGTAAAAATAAATACACGAGCAGATGGGACAAAACAGGCAATCGTTATGGTAGACCCAAGAAAGAAAGGAATCGTAGTTGGACGGGAAGGCAGAAATGCTGAGAAAGCAAGACTTCTTGCAAAACGATATTTTGATATTACCAGCGTACTGATTAACAGTCCTGAACGTGCTACTATGGAGATGTAATATATGAGAAAATCACCACTTGGATTATTTGCTGGCCGAGTTTTAACTACTAAAAAGAAAAGACAGAGATGGGCAATCTCTACATACAAGAGGAGAAAACTCGGAATTGATAAAAAAGCAGATCCACTTGGAGGGGCTCCACAAGGACGAGGTATTGTTTTAGAAAAAGTAGGTATTGCAGCAAAACAGCCAAACTCTGCTATCCGAAAATGTGTTAGAGTTCAACTAATTAAAAACGGTAAAACAGTTACAGCATTCTTGCCAAGAGACGGCGCAATGAACTTTATTGATGAACACGACGAAGTTCATATTCAAGGAATGGGTGCAACACAAGGTGGTGCAATGGGCGATATTCCTGGTGTTAGATTCAAAGTTTTCAAAGTTAACGGTACATCACTTCACGAACTAGTAATTGGAAAGAAAGAGAAACCAAGGAGATAGAAATGGCACAAACTAAAAACTTGTTATTATTTAGAAAGTGGGATTTATCTGATATTGAAATTAAAGATCCTGGACTCAAGACTGCCATCTCTTTGAGAAAACAAATTTTGCCTTACACTTATGGTCGTTCAGCATTGAAGCGATTCAACAAAGCAGATGTTAACATTGTTGAGAGATTAATCAACAAAACAATGCACTTTGGAAAGAAGTATGCAAAGAACACAGGTAGAATGACTGGTAAGAAAACCAAGCTTCTAAACACTGTAAAAACTTCTTTTGATATTATTGCTCTAAAGACTGGACAAAACCCAGTTGAAGTTTTAGTTAGAGCAATTGAATTTTCTGCACCAAACGAGGACACTACTAGAATCGTTTATGGTGGCACTGTTTATCATGTATCCGTTGATGTTGCCCCAATCAGAAGAGTAGACTTGGCACTAAAGTTCATCGCCGATGCAATCAAAGAGGCAACATTTTCCAATCCAAAACCAATCGAAGAACATATGGCAGAACAACTAATGCTTGCAGCAGCAAATGATCCCAATGCTCCTTCTGTAAAGAAGAAAAATGAGCTAGAAAGAATAGCACAAGCATCCAGATAGATAATTAGTTAGACATTTTTTCAGTAGCCCGAGGCAGATTCGAACTGCCGTCTCCGCCTATCCACTCTTGAGATCCAGAGGGCAGAATCCTTGACCGCTAGACTATCGGGCTACTTGAAGAAATTTTGCTGTTTTAGAATATATTCATTTGTTGTTCTGTTTGGAATTTCTATTATGAATTATTTTTGTGTATGTTTTCATTGTAATTTTCTGTGATTACTTTATTCTAACTTCATGAATTGCAGTTGAATAATCACACACTGCTTTTAATCGCATGTATGGGATTAATCTATAATGAATTGAATAAATTTTTCCCTCCTTTAACAAAATTCCTTTTTGCATTAATGATACTAGTCCTCTTGATGGAACATTGATTGAAACATTTTGTTCTTGACATATTTGTTGACGTTTGTTTTGAAATTGCTT
Source organism: Nitrosopumilus ureiphilus (assembly GCF_013407185.1). Classification (NCBI taxonomy): domain Archaea; kingdom Thermoproteati; phylum Nitrososphaerota; class Nitrososphaeria; order Nitrosopumilales; family Nitrosopumilaceae; genus Nitrosopumilus; species Nitrosopumilus ureiphilus. Next base: position 459,516 of record NZ_CP026995.1, read on the forward strand.
TAGTGTAAATGATACATCATTGACTTCTAAAACCAGAGGCCAGATAATTTCACTCCATACCCATCTTCTGTTTTGTGTAGCTGAGGCATGCTTTCCTTTTTCACTCAACATTAATAACATCATCAAAAGATGTTATATCTTAATAGTTGTCTCAAAACGAAATTGAAGAATCATTAAACTTGTTAGAAAAAGATTGGGATGTTGACCCGATTTTACGCAAATTCATGCTAGGCAAAATTACTGATGTCTCTGACTATCCACTCAAAGTCCGAGATGTAGTCTTTCATGTGCCGTATCTTAATTCTGAGAAAAAATTCATTTTGTGGAAATGCTTTTGGCCTGACTGTCACAACTGCTGTGACAGACAAGGAAGACTGCCATTAACATCTGATGACTTGATAATAATCGGAAAGGGTCTGAAATATCAAAAACCTTCTGATTTTATAAAAAATGAAACACTCACTGTAACGTATCAGGAGCCAGGACCGTCAGGACAACTAACTACAATGACTACCATTAATCTGAAAAGAAAAAAAGATGAGACAGAAGTTGATGATGGAACCCACATCTCTTGTAGATTCCTAGATGAAAAGGGTGGGTGCAGTATGCATCCAGACCGACCTGGGGTGTGCTATCTTTATCCATTTTCTAGCTGGCTTGAAAACGAAAAAGGCACTGCACGTGTTCATGCCACCTATCAGTTTACGGGTGATTGTCCTGGCTTTTACTTGGCAGATACTCTGGATCCAATGAAGGATGAATTCAAGGATTATTCCAAAACAATTTACGATTACAACATGGCATCAAATAGAACCAATAGAGAAGGGTTTGGCTCTGTTAGTTTTAGTTAAGCCTTAGCTACTTTCATCAAGTCTGCAATTTTGATGTTCATTCCAAACCTATCTTCGTTCTTTTTCATGTAACGAAATATTGCAATAAAGTCTGGTAGTGCTTTAAAGAAATTAAAGTCCTTGTGAATTTTTGCTCTAACGAAATTAAACACCTTGGCGTACACTTTGTAGTGTTCTTCTACTGCTTTCTCATATGCTTTGAAATCATTCATGTTTTCCAAGAATATTTCAACGCATTGCATTGATGGAATAATTCCTTCGCCCAAAAGTGCATACACTGTTCCAATTGATTCGCCAACTCCAACTACTTTTCCTGAATAGTATGGCTTGCATCTGTCTGGCGTTGCAAGTCTGATTGGTCTGCCCTTTGTTGCAATTACTTTGCCTCCGTGTTTTTGCAAAAATTCATCAGTTGCCTTTATGTGATTTTTATTGTAATCTCCTGCTCCAATGTGTGCCCATTTTTCCCCTAGTGGAAAATACCAAAAGTATCCGGACATTCCTGGAAATGGCTCTATGTAAAAGTCATCATATGGAACACCGTTTTCATATTCTACCTTGTACTCGTATGTTGGCAGGAAAAAATCCTCCTTTAGCTTTGGCAGATAAACTCTGTTAAAGCCAGTACAGTCAACTATCATGTCGTATTCTTTTTCTAACTCTTCAATCTTTGGAGCTTCTCCGTAAATTACCTTGGAATCTTTGATGAAATCTTTGATTAATCCTAATTTGTTATATGTGCACAATCCTTTCAATCCGATATCAAACTTTACGTCATTGTTCATTTTGACATGCATGTTTTTGCCGTCATGAATTAGAAAGTCATTAAAATCTCTGCCAGTCTTTTTGCAAAAATCTGCCAGTACTGGTTTTATTGTTCCCCATGCACAAATCGAGTCGTGTTTCTCTTCAGTATTTCTTTCATAACCGACAACTTCATGCTCTGAATCCTTTAGTCTGGCCATTAGATAAGATCCTGCAACACCCATTCCCATTACTGCAATCTTCAAGACATCTTGCGATTTCCTTTTGCCTAATAAATACACTATCTGGAAATTTACCTAGTGTTAACTTGATTGTCACTAGTATGAAAAAGTAGTACTGGTTAAATATGAACATTCCATATTGATTTTGAAAGGTAAGTCTTTCGTCTGATCACAATAGTTTCAGGTCTAAAGACAATCGCTGTCATCAGGTAACAGGTGTTTCTGATCTTAAGCGACGAGCTGTCATCAACATCCTTTCGGGAGTTGATCTTAAGTTCATTTACCTTTTCATAAAGTTAAATTTGGTATTCTGAGCTGTGTTACCATGGATATCTTTGATGCAATAAAGTCTCGTCGTTCAATTAAGAGTTTTAAAAATTACGAAATTACTAAAGATGAAATCAATCAGATTCTTGAAGCAGCAATTTTATCGCCAACTTCATACAACATTCAAAACTGGAGATTCGTAATTGTTACAGAGCAGAAACTCAAAGATCATATATGTCAATTATCCTATGGACAAAGACAAGTTGCTGAAGCTTCTCTAGTTATTGTACTCTGTGCAGACTTGAAGGCCTGGGAGAAAAATCCCGAGCGCTACTGGAAAAATGTTCCTGAAGAATCTCGAAATTATCTAGTTAATGGAATCAGACAGGCATATTCAGGGAATCCTGAACTTGAAAAAGACCAGGCAATTCGCTCTTGCGGAATTGCATCTCAGACCATAATGCTTGCAGCAAAATCTATGGGATATGACAGTTGTCCTATGGAAGGATTTGATTATGGAAAGGTTGGAAAATTGATCAATCTGCCTGATGATCATATAGTTACAATGATGGTAGTGATTGGCAAGTCTGCAAAAGAACCTGCACCGCGTGGTGGACAATTACCATTATCTGATGTGGTCTTTGAGAATAGTTTTTAATTTTTAAAAATTAATTTTTCACGAGACTCTCAAGGGATAATCCATATGATATATAGCCCGTAAGTTTTTCGATCAATTCTTTTTTTTAATTTGTATGTCTCTTTTTGCGTTTTCATGCTTGTATGTATAATTTGCATTCTGATAATGCTGACTTTGCAATTTCTATACTCAATAGCTAATGGTATGTCTTTGTTTTTTTGTTATTGCTCTAACCTGCCCTTTTAGGCTCTTTCTTTCTAGATACTCTCTCATGATTTGTAACATGTTGGGGTGTGACACATGCATACGCCCAAGTAATGTTTTACCATTTTGAAGAGGGGAGTAGAAAACCATGCTGCAAATCATGAGGTTTTGTATTATTCATGCTAAACTGATTTCACGAGATTGCAGTATAATCCGGATCCAAGTTATGAATTGGAAAAAATAAATCTTGATGTAAGACCCGGACTATCTGGATTTTCTAGCATCTGCATTGAAGAGGAGTTGCCAGTTGAGGAAAACTCAAGAATATCATTAGATATCATCTCATCACATACAGAAATAGAGCAAAGATGAGAAATCAGAAACTATGTAACTGATTTTTAAAATTTGGGGAAACCGACAATATTTTCTACAAGATATATGTGTACTTAGTGTGCATTGTAATAATGTCTGCAAACAATATGTTGCAAAGAGCAACACCCTAGAAGGCGGCAGATACGAGCAAGGTCAAAAGCGATGCCCTGAATGTGAAGTCTTCATTTCATGGGAAGGCCTGTGGTGTCCTTGCTGTGGGAGATTACTGCGAACAAAACCCCGTGCCAGAAAACTCAAAAACAGATTGTCTCTGAGTCGCAGATGATTAATTCTATCAACATACTTAATTTCATAATTATTCCAGAAAACAAATGGGCAAACTAGTTGCAATAGGAATTATAATTCTTGCAATCTTTCTAATTATACTTGGATTATTTGCATACTCTTACACCCAACTTTCAGTTAATCTGCATGATGTGAGACTTCACAGCATTGACTGGGCTCCTTTGTCTTGGGATAAACTGTTAAACCTTGGACTCTCAACTCTTACTGGGGAGTGGTTTGGTACAGCATTTATGCTAATTGAGGGTGTGAATTTGAATTTATTATTTGGAATTTCAAATAATGGCGTTCTTCCAGTGTATATTCCTGATTTGTCCTATGACATTTTGATTAACGGCATCTTGATAGGACAAGGTTTCAGTGATGTGGATCTTGCAATAAACCCGGGCCAAACCAAAGTAATCACATCATTTCAAAACGTAAACAAAGACAGCATGACCCCAGCTGTATTTTCCATAATAGAATCCCAGGGAGTAATGGAGATAAAGGTAAAGGGAATTGCATATTTCCAATTCTTTGGTATTGGCATTCCTGTCCCCTTTGAGTCAACAAGAAATATTTCAATCTATGATGAGGTTAGAGAGCGAATCAATGAGGAAATACAGAAAAACAAACTGCAAAACTCTGTGATGTATTCAGTTGGAAAATCAATAGAGAGTGTATTGGGTAGTATTGTAAATGATTTGTTTGGAGGAGATGAGTTGGAGATATCTTTGTCTGGCCAGAAATTTGTAGACTCTATCTACCAGGTTAGTCCTGGGACATACGCCCACATTGCATTTTCTCTGCTATGTGAATCGCAAGTCGAGGGGGGATTTATTGCAAATGATATCCTTGGAGATGACATTATTGTACTGGTCTTAGATGATATGAATTTTGAAAAATTTGAAAATGATCAATACTTTACTTCGTTTTATGACAGCGGTAAGGTAAAGTCCGGAGCATTTGACTTGACTTTAGAATCTGGAGATTATTCCATTGTAATGTCAAACCAATATTCTATGATATCTACAAAAACTGTTCAGTTTCAGGCCGTATCTCTTTGTGTATAGATAATTCTATATGCCAAATTCACATATGTTATTCATGGTAGCTGACAAACAACGTGAGCTGCAACAAGAACGCAGATTGGCAAAACTCGAAAAGCGTGCAGATGCTGATGACAAACGAGTTGCAAAACTGGCAAAAAGAATCACTGCTTTGGAAAACAAGTAGCTAGTTTGAAAAAGAAAATCTAATTTCTAAATTCCAAGAATTAAGAGAATCTTTTGAACTATGGTATTGTGATCTGATGAATTTTCTGTTGATAAAAGTATGAGATCTTTGCCATGATACACTGTAATCCACTTTACGTTGTCTCTGGATTCTACAGACCAGTTTGTTTTGCCTAGTTTTCCATCAAACACTCTATTCATTTTTGCCTTGAGTAGTGCTTCACGATGTACCAGCTTTGTCTCAGGCACTGTTAGCTGTGGGGTTATTCCCTTTTTTCTGTCATATGCCTTGAGTCTGCCACATTTGCATAATATCCCCACAAATCGAATTGTTTTGCTTATGCCCAAAATTTCACTGCAAAGGTGATTTTCTGGTCTTAGTACTTGCACTGTTTTGATTTGTTTTAAAAAATTAGAGGATATAAAAACAATTTTCTTGACTAAATGGTGTTATTCATTTCTGTTAGTTTGGGGTTTTTATGAGAAAGATGGTATCTAATACAGTATGGTACTTGTCTGGATTGGAATTGCAATTGGAATTTTGCTTGTTGTAATTTTGATTGTAAAAGCTACTAAAACCAATCCTCGCGAGATTGCTGGAATGACTATGCGTTGCAAAAAGTGTGGAACTGAGACTGGCGGAATGGCCTGTCCTAAATGTAATAAAACATTTGGAGTTTAGAAATTATTCAATCAAAATTGCAGGTTTGAACGGCCTTGCATGCCTTGCTTTTCCTTTAGGATCATAGATTCCGTCATCTGATTCAGAAAAGACATCAATCTCCACGCCAAATTCTTTCTTTCCTAAACTTGGTAATTCATTTGCCAAGAATTCTTTTTCATCAAATTCTTTTGACTGCAGTTTTGTTTCTCTAATTCCTGTTGGTTCAGAGAGAATATCTTTGATTGTCTTTTGAACAAAGTCTGGAATCTTTTTGACATCAGCAGTTTCAGGATTTGCAATCAATTCTTTCATTACAATTCCCATGTTAGTTTGTCCTGCCATCACTTTTTCTAAAATAGAATGATAAATTTTGGATTTGAATGAATCAGCTGTGTATATCGTAATTTTCTGTGGTGTGATTTTTGTAACTTTGAGAATGTTTGCAACATCATCAATAGTTGATTTTAACAATTCTTCAGATTGAATTGCGTTCGCATCAAGACTCTCAGTTGAGAACTCTGGCCATGCTGATGTTGATACCATCTCTGAATGTCCCAATTTTTCCCACATCTCTTCAGCTATGTGTGGTGCAAATGGAGATAACATTGCAACCCGTATGGAATTTATCTGGTGCAATATTCCTGAAATGTTTTGACGATTTTTGGCCTTGACTCTCTTGTTGTACCAACTCAAATCCGACTCAAATGCAAACAAAATATCATGTAGAGCCTCGCGTAATCTCATCTTTTCAATTGCTGCTGTAACTTCAGATACCATGCTCTGAGATTTTGATAAAATCCACCTATCTTCAGCCTCTAGATTCTCAATTTTCTCAGGTTTCAGCCTCGAGCATTCATGGAATAATGATTCTAGCTTGTTTTGAATTCCTGAAACTGACTCCATGTTAAAATCCGCATCCTGAAGTAATTCAGCTGAAATTATTATTGCAAGTCTAATTGGATCTGCACCATAATCCTGAATTGCCTTTCGTAATGGAATGATGTTTCCCATACTCTTTGACATTTTAGAACCATTCATCAATACAGAGCCATTAACTACAATTTCTTTAGGCCAATTACTCTCAGGAAATATTGCAACATGATTTAGTACAAAAAATGTCAAGTGGTTTGGAACCAAGTCACGTCCTGAATGTCTTGAATCAACTGGATAGAAATATTGGAACTCTTTCTTAATTTCATTGATTATATCTGCCGACATTTTTGTGATCTCTGAAACTTTGTTCACATCACCCTTATCTAAAAATACATAATCAAAGAATTCTTTTGATAGGTTATCTGCAGCTATAGTGCCATTGTTTACAAATTTTGAAATGGTATAGTATGCCATGTATATTACAGAATCTGATAAACTCTCTACAATCCAGTCTTTATCCCATGGAAGTTTAGTTCCCAATCCGTGCTGTCTTGCACATGCTCTTTCATGCAACCACCCTATGACATATTGGAATTCTGATCTTATCTCCTGTGGTAAAATGTTCATTTGATCAAAACATTTCGTAGCTAATTCCTTCCATTCTTTGTCACCATAGTTTAGGAACCATTGATTGTTTAGTACTTTGACTACACACTCTGCTCCACATCTGCACTTTATTGATGCATTAGTTAGTTCTAGTAGAATGTCTGCATGTTTGTTTTCAATTAGCCATTCCTTTATGGTGTCTTTAGCATATGCAACTTTGATTCCAGAGAATTGTTCTGTGTTTGATTTGAGTTTCCCACCATAGAACTCTTTTCCATAAACTTCTTTTGTTGCCTCTTCAAGTTTTGGGTCATTTTGGGATGTGACACTGAATTTCTCTACTGCCTCTTTTGCTGGATTCTCACCATACCCTTCAGTTTCTATAATGGATATGGGAGTGATTTTGTTTACTTTTGAGGCCAAATCTGCCTCTAGATTGGTCTTTTTGATGTCCTCTAATGCCTGATAGTCAAATGGTGCATGAGCCGGTACTGACATTACCATTCCAGTACCTGTTTTACTTTCAACAAAACTTGCAGGAAGCATTACAATTGATTCTTCTCTGTGGGGAACAGTTACTGTTTCTCCAACTAATTCTGAACCATTTATCTCACCATCATATGTTATTTTTTTATCCAAAAATTCTATCTTGTATGCACACTCTGCACTTACAATCCATTTCTCATTGTCCACTGTAATCTTTTTGTAAACTATTTCAGGATTAACCCACAAATTTACAACACCAAAAATTGTTTCAGGTCGTAGTGTTGCAGTTGGAATGATGTAATCACCATACTTGAATTTAATTAAAATATATTCAGTGAAATCAGGTTCTACATCTCCTTGTGTGTCATGTTGTGACACTGGATTCTGGTCTTTAGGGCACCACCCAACTGGATGGTTCCCCTGAACGATTAAATTTTTCTCACGTAGTGTGTTGATTTGCCATTCAATGAATTTAGAATACACTGGATCAATTGTTGTAAACTCTCGTCTCCAATCAATGGAATAGCCCATCTCAATCATTCCAGTTTTAATCTCTTCATGGAAATAATCTGCAATCTTTACTGGTTCAACAAATGTCTTTATCGACTCTTCAGGAACTGAATACAGATTTTTTAAATTCTCAATTAGTTCAGCATCTCCAGCTTCAACTCTTTTTGCCATGCCAAGAATCGGTGTTCCAGTATAATGAAACGCCATGGGAAACAAAACATTGAACCCTTTCATTCGATAAAATCTAGCATGAACATCAGCTAGTGTGTATGTTCTTCCGTGTCCTATGTGTTGAGGTGAGTTGGGATACGGATATGCCACTGTAATGAATTTTTTTTGTTTCTCATTTGGATTTGTCTCAAAGTCTTTGTTTGCAATCCATTTACTTCTCCACTTGTTCTCAATTTCTGTCCAATTAATCTCCAAATTTCATCATCCTAAAATCATTGATTTTGCTTTGGCTATTGCCTGCTCTATTTTAGATGTGTCTTTTCCCCCGCCTTGGGCAAATTTTGCATCCCCCCCGCCAGAACCTCCTAAAATTGAGGCTATTTCCTTGGCTATTACGCCTGCATTAATTCCTGATTGCTCTCCAGCATACACCAAAATCCTAACAGTTGAACCTGATTCGAAAATCCCGCAAAATGCACTAGTATTATCTTTAGCTACTAGCTTTTTGCCAAAGTTGAGATGAAAATATTCATCATAGTTTTCACTTGCAGTAAAGCACAACTTGTTTTTGATGGAAATGCCATCTATGTCTCCTGATTCTCCATCTAGAATCTTTTCAAGTAAAATTGGAATCTGCACTCTTGCTTTTTGTTTATTTTCTTCTCTTCTCTTCTCTAGTTCTTCTTTTTCTGCTATTTCTTGCTCTTTTTGTTTTGAAATTATTTCTTGTTGTTTGACATACTCAAATGCATTGGGACCTGAGACAAACTCTAGACGAACTACGCCATCTTGAATCCTTTTTGTCTTTGTAATTTTGATCAACTCTATATCTCCTGTCTTTTTGACATGTGTTCCACCACAAGCTTCGATATCCTTGTCCTCAATTGATACAATTCTTACTGATTTTACTGGAACTACACCGCCTTGATAAATTCTAAATCCGTACTTTTGCTCTGCAGTTCCTCTATCAAAATATTCGATGGACACAGGATAGTTTTCTTTTACTATCTTGTTTGCAGCATCTTCAATTTGCTGTACTTGCTGGTCAGTTAGTGAAGAGTGATGAGTGATGTCTAATCTTGCATGATCATCATCTTTGAATGCAGAGTGCTGCCAAATCCATGATCCTAATACTTCTCTAGATGATGCATTAATTATGTGGGTACTGGTATGATTCTTTGTAATGTTTGCACGTCTTGTTGCATCAACTACACACTTTACTGTCTCTCCTTCTTTTGGAGTGCCACCTTCTAGCTGGTGAACAATAATGTGTGCATGTTTGTCTACGTTAATCACTCTGAATCCTGCAATGGTTCCGTGGTCTGGTTCTTGTCCTCCGCCTCTTGCATAAAATGAAGTTCTATCTAGTACAACTTGATTATCAAATATCTTGATTACTTTGGCATCAAACTTCATTGGATCGTCTTTGTAAAACAAAGTATCCGTTTCGGGTAGTTCATCTAGTGGCAATTCCGTAATTGTCTTTTTCTTTTCAGACTGGTGCAAGTCTGATAATTTAGAGTAAAATGATGATGGAATCTCTGAAATTGCATTGACTTCTTTGAGATATTCAGGCGTAATTCCATCTGATTCGTACAGTGTGATGAGTTCATCCACAGATGGAACGCCTTTTTCTCTAATCTTTTCTGCCTTTTTCTTCATGTGAATTTTGGATTCTTCATATCTTCTGGATTCAATTTCTAAAATCTTCTTGACGTCTTCTCTTTTCTCGTCTAATTCTGGATACGTATCTTTGAGATAATCAATATGGGTATCAATTAAATCATCAATGTCTAATTTCAGATTTAGCTTGCTAATTGTTGCATTAATTCTTCGCAACATCATTCTTAGATTGTATCCGCCGCCAACATTGCTTGGAAGTGCACCATCAGTAATTGCAAAAATCAAAGTTCTAAGATGGTCTGCAATTAGATACACTCCTTCAAGCGGTGTTATCATTTTGTTTAGTTGGTCATCAGTTAGTCCTGCCTTCTTTATCGCATGGCGTCTAACGTCATTGAGATCCTCATAGTCCTCTAGTACCTTTGCAATTTCTGTAAAGTATCTTCTTAGAATTTCTGAATCTGGATCAATTCCAATCTTTTCAAATAATTTCTGATTAATTGGACCAAAGCAGCAATCATAAGCAGTCGGTGTTCCCATAGTGATCCATGCAAATCGTTCAAGGCCTGCACCCATGTCAATTACTCGCTGGTCAAGAGTTGTGTGCTGTCCTAACTCTCCTTGAAATTCAGTAAAGACTGCATTTCCTAGTTCCAAACCCCTGACAAAGTATTCTAGTGACGGACCAAAGGAACCTCCACCTGCCCAAACATCTTCAACAAACACGACTTCTTCTTTTTTAATTCCAAACTGATCAGTTAGTAGTCTATAATCCAAATCAACACATTCATCTTTCCAGTATCCTTTTCCTTCTGGAATACTGTGCTGTCCAATCATACAGAAACTCGAAAAGTGTCTACCTGTTACTCCGACATTTTCTAAATCCTTGAATCTCAAACAAGTCTGTGGAACTACCAATGGATTTGCAGGAAACTCAAATACTACCTTTGAACCCATCACTCTTTGAAAATCTACGACTGATGCAATTGTGAAATACAAATCATCACGCCATCTACAAACTACTGGATATCTGCTCACTGAGGTGTGATTATTTTTTACAAAAAACTCTTCGACTTGTTTCCATGCTTGGGTGTAATCAAATCGCTTAGTCGTTGGTGGCTCTCCGATGAACGAGTATGTGTCATCAGCATCATCTGGGCACAAATCTCGTCCTGAATCCAGAGTCCAAAAGAATCTGCCACATTTTGTACATGATTTTCTGACAAATCCCTGTTCTTGGAACAATTTGACATTGTAATATCTATCAGGATCCGATGAAAATTCTTTTAGAATCTCTTTTTTATCCAACGATGAAGGCTGTCCTATTCCGATATTAAGAATTACCGCTGACAAACTGGTCGAGAAATTTATCTTATTTCCTAATGATTATCAATACAACTTAGATTTACCGTGGAGATGTTTGTAATTTTCCTTCATTCAATGCTTTTTCAACAAGTTCACTGCATTCTTTATCTTGCCAGCGTTCTCCTGCAGGTGGAGGACCTAAAACACTTTCAGGATCAGTAGCCAAGTCTCTTCCTTTCTTATTGTTATGTAAGTCCATTTCTTTTTCATTTTCTGGATTTCCGTCATAATTTTCGTGAGCATCGCCAAACTTTTTTGCTTCAGATGCTCCAATCTGTCTTGCCATAAGGCAGTTCCATAAAGCATGTCTATATGCATCAGCATCATCATTGTGACCTCCACTAGGAAATTTTTCCTGTGTTTTTTTCAATGCTTGATTTGCTTTGGTATTAGCTATGTATGCATCATAAGGATTCCAAAAAGACGTCCACCATTCGTCTGCATTTGGTCCGCCTCCATAATATCCTCCATAATATTTACTGTAATACGAAGATACAATTGTTGATGTGTGCTCATTAGATATGGGAATAGAATCTTGAAGAAAATTATTGATAAAAGATAAGGTTGGTAATGGGCCTATATTTACAGCATGTCTTTCCTTTAGATTGATGCTCAAAGATTCTAATAATTCTATTTTTTCTTTCATTAGTTTTCGTTTTTCTTCCTTTGAAGCACAGGATTCAATTTCTTCATCAAGTTGGACAATAAGTTCTTCTTTTGTTCTGATGGTGGTCTTGTTAACTTGTATCCACTCCCCCAAAGCCCATATTCTGTTTTGAATAAATCCTGATGATTCCCATTTTTTGTCTGCAATTATCTCCGGAGGGGCTCTCTGAGGTTGACCTGACAATTCATTGAATTCTTTTGAGAAATCATCATTAGAAAATATTTTATTATTCATTTATGATGTTATTGGAAATTAACTATTTAAAATAATCCCTAAATCCTTTTATGAATAACAGCCATTTCAAAAAATACCCAAAATCCTGTTTTATTGTGAAAATCAAGAACAACTTTATCTATCCTACTCATAATACTTTATGATATTGAGAAATCTAAATAAACAATTCAGCATTTTTTTAGTTTTAACATTTTCTCTTTTGGTTCTATTCCCTTCAAATTCCATTTATGCACAAGAAGACAATTTGCTGAAATCCAATACAGATATTGCCTCAACTGACCGTATTGTTATTGCATTTGTAATTTCATTTTTAGTGGTTGTTTTGATAGTTTTTGTTGCAAGGGCTGTACTAAAACGTGGTGACAAAAAGGCAAGCTTCTTAGATATTCTACGTGATAGGGATTGGTACCCTAGTTTAGCAATATTGCAATTTTTTGCATGGACTATGGTGATCATCTTTGCATTTTTTGGCGTATATTTGATACGGGTTTTTCATGGTATTTCTGAACCACCAACAGAAATTCCTCTATCATTACTTGCATTAATGGGAATAAGCGTTGCAGTTCCTGTTGTGAGTGGTGGAGTTTCCTCTATCAAATACAAAACAACTGACTCCAAGAAAGTAAAAGAAACAGGAAAGGGTGCAAGATTTTCATCAATGTTGCAAGAAAAGGGCAAACCAACACTTACTAGATTTCAAATGTTTGGTTGGACATGGATTGGAATTGTAATCTATCTTATCATATTGTTTTCTAATGTATCTGATACTGCAAATAACGGCAACTTTGAGGAGTTAATTCTTCCTGATATTGATCCTACACTTGTTGTTTTAATGGGAATGAGTCAAGGTGCATATTTGGGAGGTAAAATAGTTACCAAGCAAGAAATAGAAATCACTGGCATTTTTCCTTCAAACCAGAAAGCAAATGCAAGCATTGTGATTACTGGATCTAACTTTGGAAATACGCAGGGATTTGTAAGATTTGGAGATAATGTAATTTCTGCCGGTAAAATTAATTCTTGGGATAACAGTAAGATTGAGGTCACTATACCCGTAGGAACCCCATCTGGAAAACATCAAGTCCAAGTGGGAGTAGAAGGAACGCTTACAGATGAAAAGGAATATGAAACAACATGACGACAAACAAGAAACCAAAACAACATACACGAAAGACGCTGTTGGATTATTCCAAACTTATCAAAATCACAATTGAAAGTAATGTTTGATTTGCTAGTGAAATACATTGCTGATGAAGATGACGTACCGATGAAAACTCTCATTGATAAAGTCCGTAAAGACGCAGGCAGAGATCCTGCAAGAGAACCTACTCAACCACTTTCAAAATATTGGATAATTACTCCTCCTGGCAGTGTGGTGGACTCGACAGGAAACACAAGCAAAATCCGTCATGTTCAAGAAGGTAGCCTAAACAAATCCCAAATCAGAATTATCTAAAAGTATTTTATGTGATTTATCATCATAGGTTGTTCTAATCTTTGAGACTATTCTTCATCAAGTATTGTCCAAGACAATCCCAATAATTGTTCCCAAGATTCAGATGTGTTATCCTTTGACATAGTATGTATTTACAAAATTTACATAAAACCATAATGAATAAATCGTCCATACAAATCATCAGCATTCCCTAAATACCAGATTGTCATAGCAGGATTAATTGGAACTTTCACCAAGTACCTGATTCGGTTTTGGTCTTAAGATCCAATGTAGTAAGTTTAATCTATTTTTGGAATCCAGACTGATTATCCTTAAATGGAATAAAGTGTCTTGGTCAGGAATAATCAATGTCTAATGATGATATTGCGTGATACAGCTTCCAAAAGTATTATGTTCATAATATTTAATAAAATTTTTCTCTATTGAACAGAAAAACATCAAATCTCTCAAAGCGTGGAGTCGTAAAGGATACGATAGTCTTTGAGAGTTTATTGATGCTAACAATACTAGAGTGAATTACTTTATTGATTGCTGTATGTGTAAAAAATCCAATCAATTTTTGATTTTAGAATTATTCTTGACTAAGAGATGAAACATGACTCTTGGAATTCTCAAATGCTTTTTGCAGTCTGTATTCTAATTCTGCTTTTTTCTGGACATCTACAATCCATTGCTCCAGTTGTGCCTTGATAATCTCTTCATGCCATGTTAGTTCATCATCTCTTAATTTCCTTGAATTTTTATCATTTTTCGTAACCATATTACCTACCTAGTATGTATTGTACACACCATTAGTTATATTCTTTTTGCATACTTTTGCATACCGTTGAAGAAAGAAAAGATCAGCGTGTCTATTGATGCAGAACTTATGGAATGGATGGATGATCAAATTACAAAAAGGAGATTCTCTAGTCGTTCTCACTGTATCTTGTATTGTATGGATTATGTTAAAAATCAAGAAAAATAAGTCTGAAATCCCCCCCGATATTGTGAATTTATTTTTAAAAAATAGAATCCTGAGCAAACCTCAACAGACTCGAACTATGTTTGGTGGATCGTGAAGGATTTGAACTCATAATCTTGTATCGGATTATGAATCATTCCTATATGCCAATACAAAACCCATGCCACCACACATCACTCCTAATGCTAAAAGTGCAATAAACCCACCAATTGGCTCTATGAATGAATCCATGATGGCAGGATATTTTGGTCCAAGTTTTCCTTCAGTGAAAATGGTAAGCAATCCAGTACCTGCCAGCCCCGCATAAGTCATGATCATCATGGAACCTGCACCACCAATATTCATTCCAATCAAGTGGATTGCAGCTAACACATTTGATTTTCTTGAGAATTTTTTCTTTAATGTGATTTCAAGATGGCTATAAAACAATGCAGTTACTGCTATAGCAATTATTATAATGAGATGAAATATTATTCCCAAAAAGAACCATTTTGCAGTACCTTCAAAAGATAATGACAGATATTGTATAATGTTAATATCGCTATTTGTTACTTGGATTGCTACGATGACGATAGCCATAACTGTAATCATTGCACCCTGAATTATAGCTGCAATTATGAATCGATCAACCCATCTAAGTTCAGAAATTTTCATTTGTCTGTTTCAATATGTGATTTGGAGGTATTGATGGTTTTAGTTGAATTTGTTTGATTATTTTCGTAATATCAAAATCAAGTCAGTTATGAATTCTCAGAAATTTTTGGATTAGTGTGAATGTCTGTGAAAGATAGAATAGAGCCCAACTATAACAGATATGCCCATTGTAGCAAATGAAATAATTATCTCAAAAGCAATGCTTGGAACAGATGTTAGATTATTATATGAAATTTTTTCACTTTCGTGAAACTTTTTCAATATGTTGTTAAATGAATTACTTGATATTTCATTATTCATCCATTTTGAAGTAGAGTGTAATACTTGCTCGGAAATGGTAATTTCTGTGTATATCGTAGGTAATGCTTCTACAATGTATGGTCCATTCCAAGGGCAGCCATCAATCAAACATTGAGGGTTAACATTATTTGCACAAATGTTGATGGGCGATATCGTGGTTCCAAAATCATTAATGATCTTGAGGCATAAAATTTGATCTAGTTTTATGTTATTAATGCATCCATCATAAAATGCAGTAATGAAACCAGTCTTGGCCAATGAAAGAGAACTAGACGTATCTAACGATGAAATTTTTTGCACCCCATCACAGAAATTTAACTCTTTTTTATAGTCGAATACATATACTGCTCCTTCAGGATGACTTCCACCTCCTGATAGCGGTGCACCGACAATTATCTTTCCGTCATTTGAAGAAGATACGGATTGACCAAAATAAACACGCAGAAAAGGGGTCTCCTTGAACGATAAGGTATGTTGAAGGTGACCTGTGCTATTGTAAACATGAACAAACCCCATATTCATTGCATCGGGATCGATATTTGTTGGATCACCGACAACTATGTTGCCATCCAATGTAGTTGCAACTGATTGACCGAATAAGTCATTAAAATTTCGTAATGGTTGTCGTAAATATTGTATACTGCGAATATCCTCATCAAAAATAATAACTCTATCTAACTCGTCATTGGTCATGTAGGGATTTCCAAAAACTATCTTCCCATCCGTGGTAGATGCAACTGATTGACCAAACCTATTAGAATAATCAATCACAGGTGGAAATAAAACAGTGTTATCAAATATTTCATGGATCAATACGCCAGTAGTGCCATTAAAGAGATAGACAGCACCACCATAGATATTTACCGCAGGATAATGTGTGTTTGGAGCACCTACGATGATATTTCCATCAGGAGTAGATGCTACAGAGTATCCAAAAAGAGATGATGGTAAACCGGAATTATTTGGGTTAAGGTTTGGGATTTCCAAGATCATATTTCCATTAATGTCAAATACATAAACTGCACCTGCAAAAGAATCATCATAATCAGCACTGGGAGATCCCACAATGATATTTCCATCAGGAGTAGATGCTACAGAGTATCCAAAATTTGTTTGAGACAACGGGTGTTCAATTGGATTGGGACTGATGATTTCGATAACCATACCTCGTGCAAAATCAAATACATAAACTGCACCTGCAAGGTTATGAATAGAAACTTTACCTGGATCACCAACAATGATATTTCCATCAGGAGTAGATGCTACAGAGTATCCAAATTGATCGGGCATATTTGTTGGAGGTGCTGGGTTAGGTATTGCAGAAACAAGATCACCATTAATACCATCAAATACAAAGACGTGATTTGTATAATCTGGAATAACTGTTGACATATAGCCTCCAACTATTATCTTGCCGTCATTTGAAGAAGCTACGGATTGACCAAAATGACTATAGTCGGCAATATTTTGATTTGTGATGGGATTTGATATTTTAAATAAGAAATCACCTTGATCTGCAAAGGAACTTGATAATCCAAATAATGATGAAAATAGAAGTAAAACCATAAAAGTAAAAATTCTTGTACACTGCTTTGATGCAAACTCATAAGAACTCAATTTCATACATCATCAATAATAATATAAGATAAAAATTTTCATGTGTAAAAAATTTTCATGTAAAACAGATTTTGTTTTCAAAAAAGATCCTAAATCAATTAAAGATGTGCTTTATGTATTAGATACAAATCTCAACAGGTCCGCAAACCCAAACTTTATAGTAATTTTTGTAATAAATGGAAACGAATATCCTGTCTCATCAAATTCCGCCAAGATGAAATTAATCATTTCCTTTTTTTATACCGTCTGTGTTTTATCAAAAATGATTCCAGTTCATAATATGTAGTTAGATTGTAAAAATTCTCAAATTTTATCTAACATGAAAACCATGTACTACTAGTATGAAAATATTTGTTCTGTCTGTTGTTATCTTACTTGCTTTTGAAGTAATTATAGAAGCTGAAGCATATGGAAATTATCGATCACAATCAGAATACGAATATTTGCTTGTTGAATCCGACAAAGAATCTTACATGATTGGTGATGTGATAAACATTACAGGTACAGTAGAGAAATATCATGAAAACGAATCCATCCAAATAATTCTTTACTCTCCTACTGGAAGAATAGCGTCACTACTAAAAACGGATGTTAGTCCAGAGAAAAATTTTTCTATATTTATTGATACTGTTAATTTCGAAAAAATTGGTGTATATAATGTTAAATCTAATTTTGGACGATATTCAGAAGTCACAGAAATTAGCTTTACAATTAATCCATATGAGAAATCTAATCCTAATCAAAATATTGGTGATGATACTAACGCTTTTACAACAAGATCTGAATCCCAAGAACTTATTCCTCAATGGTTCCATAATATCTCAAAATGGTGGTCATTGAGTCAAATATCTAATTCTGATTTTGTTGAAGGAATAAAATATCTTATAAAACACGAAATAATTAATTTTCCAAAAGACGTATCCTTAGAAAGTAAAGAATCTCCAAGAGACCTAGCAGAGATTAGAAAAAATGTCAGATGGTGGAGTCAAGGGATTTTATCTGATACTGAATTCTTAAAGTCCATTCAATATTTACTCCATGTGGAAGCACCAGAAGATCCTGCCACGCTTTTTCTAACTCCTAAAAGTTATCGTTTTGGTCAACCTGTTACAGTTACCCTTGTTGATCCTGATTTGAATTTAAATAGTGACTTGATAGACATTTACCGAGTAGTTGATGATCCCAATTCTCCATTTGTGGATACTGTTGGATCTAGCAGTGGTGGCATCTTGTTAGAAATTAGAATCAAAGATATCCGATATCAAAGATGTACCATTAATGATGTGGAGCATGGTGGATTAGCATCTACTGGATTTGTATTGATTGAGACGGGTACAAGTACTGGAATATTTGAGGGAATTTTCAAGGTACCGACTAAAATTTGTAACAAATTAGGTAATGAATTAATTTCTTCTGCAGGTGGAAGTATCAGTCTTCGCTATCATGATTTTAGAGATTCTTTTGGCCAACCAAACATTCAGCAAACACAATAATCTAGATTTCGTAATCTTACTATAGATTAAGTAATTTCTGCAAAGTTAATCTAGTTTAATTGCAATAGGAATATCTAACTCGAATTCATGAATTCCATCTGTTGCAAAAATATTATACATTTTGCCTCCGACTAAATCCGGAATCTGCCATAGTGTATTCAAATATCCCCTGTCTGTAGTTTTTGTTCTTATTGATTCTTCAAAATCTTGACTAGAAACTGTAATTTCTACATTGTGCAGTCTATGCCATCCAAATCCTTCTATTGCCAAGTATCTTTGATTTGATATTTCATCGGGTATGATATTTAATCCAACATCAAAGTCTGCAAGTATTTTTTCTGCTACCAACCCTTTTTTTCTGTCATCTGCACGTTTTTCAAAAATCTCTTGCTGTATTTGTTCTGACACTGCCCAATTTCTTTCTCTGAATTTCCCAATGTTTTCTACGTTGACACAAGCTGGTAACAGGTTTGTTGTTTTGATTATGATGGTTTGACCTTCTTTGCATTCAATTAGTTCAAGTGCAATTCCTAGTTTGTATTGTCCAAGTGGGCTTGATTTGTTGAAAGGAGTTATTTTTTTGCTTGTAATATCATGACATGGTCTGTCTCCACATATTTTGGTGTCTCTAGTTGAGAGGCCTTTTTGTGATCTTTGCTCGTCAATCTCAGAACATATCTTATCCCCGCAAACTTTGTGGGAATTGATTACCTTGTATTTTTTAAATTCAACTGATCCATCAGCTTGTGTTTCAGAAATTAGATATGACATACTAATTAATCCAATAGTTAGAAAAATTACTAAATACTTCCAGTTTATTTTGTGATCTTTGATCAATTCCTTCAAGTTTAATGGTCTTTAAATTAATTAAACTCTATTCCATTTCTTGGGTTTAAAATTTTTATTCCCTTATGATTCTATGGCTATTTGACCTTTTTTTCATAATCTTATACCAGATTATCAGGGACCATTTTACGCACAAAGAGGAGGGTTTCTTTTTTTACTGATTGCCGATATGCTCATTCACTCTCAATTTACCCACTGTACTTTCAAATTATTAATCTAAAATTATATTTTACAGTGGGTACTGTATTTTGACCAATTACAAATACTGCTTGTTTGCCTTGATATAATATTTCATAAACCATTTTAGAAAATGAATCTCATCATGATTCAACTGTGATTTCTCTAGTGATTTGAAATATGCACGTCGGTCATTATTTTTGATAAGCATTAGAGGACATCCATGTGAAAATAAAATATAATTCATAATCAGTCTTGATATCCTACCATTGCCATCACCAAACGGATGAATTGAGACAAACTTGTAATGTGCCAATGCTGCAAGTTCTACAAAGTTTTTTCCATCATACTTGTTTAGCCATGAAAAACACTCTTGCAGTCTCTTTGGAATCTTTGTAACTGTTGCAAATTCGATTTTACTGTTTGTGGTTACTCCTACTCTGTATGATCTAATGCCTCCTGCCTCACCAATTTTTGTCTGACCAAAGATTTCCTTGTGCCATTGTAGTATTGTTTTCTTTGTAATCTTTGTAACTTTGGATGTGACCAATCTCATAAACAAATCATAGTGTTTTGCAGTCTCAATGGAATCTATCTGTGATTTTCTTGCAGGAGTTACTCCGTATATCAACAAGTCTTTGGTGTCAGACTCTGTGAGACTAGAGCCTTCCATTCTTTGCGTGTTGTATGTAAATGATATCCCAAAGCTCTCAAAGTCTTTTTGTTTTATTGATGCTGGTTTTTTCCTTGTCTCTTTTTTATAGTTAACAGATATTGTATTTACTTGCTTGTCCCACTCTTCATCATAAAATTCCAACATGAATTCTTTTTTGATATTCTCAATATTCTGAGGGATTGACAATCCAAGATACTTTTCTTTTTGTCTGTTCCCTGTTGTGTGTTTAAGGTAAAGGTATTTTTTACCATTTTTCTCCCTGGTAATCACTGAGACCACGATTTTAGTACCCACTGCTTTTTAATAAATATTATTTATTATTTAATAAAACAGTGGGGAAATAGGCATAATTCTATCATTTTATCTCTTGACTGATTATATTAAACAATGCTTTCAGATATGTTCCTTAAAATCACCTAATATCAAAATCATGGATTCCTTTAGAAATAATCAGTCTGAAAATCTATTGTGAGACATTCCTATTTTATTTTTTGAAACTATAACAATTAACACCAACAAGGAACAATTTGCGGGAGGGGATACTATAGAAATTAATGGTAGTGCTGAAAATGGAAGTGTCGGTGACTGTTGCACTTGAAATTAAAATTCAGACGGAGAAACAATTCTGATTAGAACTGTTACTTTGGGAGATGCTGGTTCATTTTATCTTAAATTCAAAATTCCTGAATCTGGAAAGGCAGGAAGATATGATATTGTTGCAAATTCCAAATAAGGTGAGCAAACTATAACTGAAACTAAAACAATCACTCAAAGTAATTCGGCATCGGAATCTCCTGATGCGATTTCATCTAAAGGTAGAGGCTGTCTAATTGCTACTGCAACATATGGCTCAGAGATGGCATCTAAAGTCCAGCAACTCAGAGAAATCAGAGATCACAAACTACTGCAAACAGGATCTGGTACTTCCTTTATAAGTTCGTTTAATGATCTCTATTATTCATTCTCCACGATAATATCTGATTATGAAAGAGAAAATCCACTATTCAAAGAAGCAGTCAAACTTGTAATCACGCCTATGATAAGTTCGCTTTTTATATTGAACTATGTTGACATGGAATCTGATGAATCCGTATTGGGAATGGGTTTTCTTTGATTGTACTTAATGTGGGAATGTATTTTGCAGCACCTGCAATTATAATTTACAAAATCCAAAAGCGATTCTAAGATCTGAAAAATATGCTTCGAAATATTGTAGGGAAAAGGTCTTCAGGAAAAAATCTTTATGCTGCTTTGATTTTAGGTATTTTGAAATGAATATAATTCGTGAGAATTATGTCCTATTGAGCAGGAATAAATAGAATACATAACGCACTCTTTTCATGTTTGGCAAGAAACCTGTTCTAAAAGAAGGGGTTCAAGTTTTCTCCATCAAAAAGAATGGCGACTTCAACGACTTTATCTTCGGTGTAGTCACTGGAGTAGACGGACGTAAAGTAGGAATTAATGGCGTCATTGTAAATCCAATTGGTTTGAAAAACAAGATTGCCCAAGGAAAAACAGGAGAGCGCTCCCGAGAAATACTAGAGCATCCAACTCCGGACAATGTTGTATTGGCCCTTGTGTATAGAGTAGAGCATGAGAATTTTACTGGAATATTAGATCTTGATGTTGACAAATGTGATATCTTGCCACCAAAAATTTATGCAATGCTTGATGGATGGATTCGCGAATCTTTACCTGAATTTATCAACACAGTTCTGTCATTGCCACAGGGAACAGAACGAGATGAGGCAAAGCGAGTACTACGAAACAGAATGGATACTCTGATTGACAAAAATCTCAAACGAACACTATATGCTGTTTGCCGAAGTCTGAAAATTTTAAACTAGATTTATAAATTCTAGGCGTGAGTTCGGGTTCTGTTTCGTCATCGGTTGTTTTCTCCGTGTTACTTTTCAGTTGCTGATTTTTTAATGGATACCATCTAATTCCATCAGAAGCATGTGGAATTGAAGTCAAAGGAGATAACAAATGGAAAACCTTGATTCAAAACGCCTGTAGATAATCATAAAAATACCTAGTTACAACCCAAACCATGGCAAAAAAATTCGCTTGTGGGGATGTAGTTGATGGTTGTGCATGGTCAACTACTGCAAAAGATGAAAATGAATTGTTTGAACAAATATCAGAACATGCAAAAAATGTTCATAATATGACAGACATTCCAGACGAAGTTATTCAAAAGGTCAAATCTAAAATTCAAGAAGTGTGATTTCAGCAACCAAAAAGTAACAGAGATAAGAAAAACCTAAGAGGTAACAGAACCTGAGTTCGCCATAGTTTTATATTATGCCCTAAGGAAATCTCGATACAATGGAATATGTTTACGCTGCTTTACTTCTTCACAAACTGGACAAAGAAGTTAACGAAGCAAACCTCACATCAGTTGTTAAAGCATCTGGTGCCGAAGTTAATGAT
The DNA here is from genome assembly GCF_013407185.1 of Nitrosopumilus ureiphilus. Taxonomy (NCBI): domain Archaea; kingdom Thermoproteati; phylum Nitrososphaerota; class Nitrososphaeria; order Nitrosopumilales; family Nitrosopumilaceae; genus Nitrosopumilus; species Nitrosopumilus ureiphilus. The sequence goes on from NZ_CP026995.1 coordinate 482,171, forward strand.
GCTCAAGTTAAAGCACTAGTGGCAGCCTTGGCCGATGTTAACATCGATGAGGCAGTCAAAGCCGCACCTGTAGCAGTTGCAGCAGCCGCCCCAGCAGAGGCAGCCGGTGAAGCAAAGAAAGAAGAAGCACCTAAAGACGAAGGTAAAACCGAAGAAGCAGCCATGGAAGGATTATCCTCACTATTTGGCTAAACAATACTTTTTTCAATTAAATTTTTAATCTTTATTCTTTCAAACTCGATCTTTTTCACTAATCTTAATTAGTAATATTTCTGCCATTCTATTGATTGGTGGATTTCTCTTTTCCAATAGATGGCTTTATCAGTATTTTAGATTACTTGGGGACAATTGCATTTGCAGTAACTGGAGCATCAAAAGCAATCTCTCACAAAGCTGATGTCTTTGGAATTATTGTTTTGGCTACCGTAGTTGGAGTCGGTGGTGGAGTTACACGTGATGTAATCTTTGGACGATTCCCAACAGCTTTCTCTGATCCAATCTATGTTACTCTAACTGTCATTACAGGAGTTGTGATGTTTTTTTTATTTACAAAAATGAAAAAGCAGATGAATGTCTGGTTAATTTTTGATGCAGTAGGCTTGGGTGTGTTTTCTATACTAGGTGCATCCATTGCATACCAAATAGTGGGTTTGAATTTTCTTCCAATGCTATTTGGTGGAATGATTACTGCAATTGGAGGTGGGATTCTCAGAGATGTCTTTGTTCGAGAAATTCCTATTGTCTTTGTAAAGGAAGTATATGCAATTGCATCAATTATTGGAATTGTAATTTTTTATGTTACTTTGTCATCTGGTGTAGAGATTCAGATTGCATCAATTATTGGAATTGTAGCTGCTACTGGAATTAGACTGCTTGCAATGAAGTTTAATTGGAATTTGCCCAAAGTACGAGAAGCATAAGTAAAATTTAGAGTGAATTTAATGCTCATCTGTTTGGACCCATCATAAAATCTGGAATTTAATAATGAATAGTTTTGTTTGGTCTTTGATGGAGTGATTTTTCTATAGTTCATAGGTCTTGATTTTGAATTTAATTGATCATGAATTTGGGATTAACACTAAAAAAATTTTTTCAAATTCAAACAATGAATGTTCTAAATTTTTGATATTGTGACATAAATTACCATCACAATTAATCTGAATATCTGTAGACTCTTGTTTTATCTTTGTAGGTCTAGGGATATTTGCTATCTTCATTGTGTGCGTTCCTACAACTGCAAGAGATACTGACATCAAAATTAGTGGCAATAAGACTAACAATGAAATTTCTCTAAACATTTTTTTCATATTGCCTGATATCTTTAGTGGATATTAAACATCAATTAACATAGTTAATCCATCTTTATATCATGTTTTTAGGATCTACAATCAATATGAAAAATCCGTTCAGTAAAAAAAATAATTGCACACAATGTGATGCAAAATTCTCAGACCATGGTGATTTGATAGTTCATGTAAGACACGAACATCATAAAACCATTCTAAAATGTCAGAAATGTGGTCAAGAATTCATTCATGAAAAAGATAGACTACATCATGCAAGAAAGGAACGCGAGGAGGAACTGCGAGAAAGATCTCATAGAGATTCATATCCAGAAGAATCCGGAACCACTCAAGACAGAGTGACTCGACACACTAGTCATTTTGATGATAAATTATAAGATAAATGAAAAGATAGTTCATTTGAGATAAAAGATGAATTATGTGGTGTGTAGTTAATTGAATCCTTTGTTTCAGCTTAGTACTAAAAGTTATGATAAAGAAATTCCAATAGTAACTCAAGCATTAACAGATCTGAAAAATGAATGTGCTGTGGAAAATGGATTTAAAATTGAAAAACCATTTGATAAATTTGGTTGGACATTTTTTAATATTCAAATCAGTGAAGAATTGGCAAACACCATTGAAAAATCTGGAATCATGGAAGGTGCATTAGGGTATACAATTGGAGAACAGATGACCAATTTTATTGGACATTATCTGGAAAGCAAAGGAAGTTCTGTTAGAATAAGACAGATTGATTACTAAGAATGATTAGAATTCAGACAACTCCTTACAGAAATTATTCTTTAGAACTCTTTCTAGATATTGATTATTCCCAAATTGGCCAGTTCACTACCTATTCCATACCCTAATAACGCAATACCTGTTCCAAGACCTGCCATCTCTAATCCTCCAGCTAACCTGTTTGTGTTTGCCATTTTTGATTTAATTACGCCGACAGTAAATGATGTTGAAACACTAATCCCTATTGCAATAAATAGTGCAGATAGTCCTGATGAAAAAAAGAATGGCAGTATTGGTAGCATCCCTCCAATTAAAAAAGAGACAAACATTCTCAGTGCACTTTTAATTGGGCTTCCGGCAATTTCTAAATTCAAGTTTAATTCTTCTGTAAGCATAGTATCTAACCAAACTTTTTTGTCAGAAGTTATTTTATTTACAATCATTTCAAGATCTTTTCCAGAAAAACCCTTGGCTTTGTAGATGTCTGCTATTTCCTGTCTTTCATCATCTGGTTTATTTTCAATCTCCCATTTCTCACGTTTAATTTCTGATGTGAGCAATTGTCTTTGAGTTTTTACTGCAAGATAATTTTGAACAGCCATAGCTTTTGCACCCGTAAACATCCCAACAAGTGCTGCAAGTACTATGATGTTAGATGAAATGTCAGCTCCTCCTACACCTGCAGCAATTCCTAATGATGTGTTAATACCATCTCCAAATCCAAATACAAAATCCCGCATTGCACTTGATTCCTTTAGATGAGGTTCAAGATGTCTTGGTTCTGAAATGTCTTTCAATGGATTTATGATAAAATGCCGTTATTTAGAATTAGTTTAATTCTGATTGATTATTCAATTAAGGCGTTGATGAATTTTCAAGATACTGTGATGATTCCCCTCATTTCTGGATGAATTGTGCAGTAATAATCAAAACTGCCTTCCTTGTCTGCCAAAAATGTGGCTGATTCACTTTGAAAATAGCTGAGATCTTTGATATGGACATTAAATTCATCAATATTGAGATTATGCTTTGATGTATTTCCTGACTCATTTTCTTCTTCATTAATTAAATGGATTTGAATTAGATTTCCCTTTGATGCAGTGATTGGAGGGGATGTGCCTTCTGAAAAAGGAAGTACTTTGCCTCCTTTTGTATGCTGATAATGATAACTTCCTTGAGCCGATTTTACTGCTTTTAGAAAAATGTTTGATGAAGGGGCAAAAACAAGACCATCAGAATTAACTGGGCTAAAAGAGTTCAATGCAATGCCGCCAATCAAAACAACAACTCCGGCAATTATGGCAATTGAGATTAAGTTTGTCCTAGATAGTTTAGATGGTTTTTTCTTTTTTTTATCCAATGATGAGAAATAATTTTCATGCATATATACAATAATTAACATTGTTAAGGAACCACTAAAAGCAAAATTTTCCAATATTTCTTATGGTATTTAGTAAAACTTGTCCCATATGCAAACAAGACTTTATTTCACTTGAAACTTACATGTCTCATATCAAAAGTAATCACGACAAAGTTAGACCAGAAGAATTTGTGAAAAGTAATGGTGAATTAAAATGGTCTTTTAGAAGTAATGATTAGATATTTCTTATTACATTAAAAATAATTTGTCCTTTTAAGATAACCCCATTGAGGTTTTTGTTACTTTCATTATAATTCCACTAAATGAAATAGATGAAAGAAAATACCACGCCCAAAGATAGAGTGCATTTTCTTGTGTACAAACATTGGCCGAATCAGATACTTGTTGAGCAGTACATGTTAAGTGAAAGAAATCCCCTGGGAAAATGTTTAGTGGAATTGGAGACAATGCAACTGTGTGTGAAAATAACTGTGGCAACACAAGATAAAAAATCAAGATTAATGGTACAAAAGTAATCATCATAGGTTTCATGTTCATTTGCATCATCTCCATTGACATTTTGTTCATGTAAGATGACTTTTTGCTCAGTTGGGCTATTTTTGCCTGATCTTTTGCTCTCATTGCAGCCATTCTTTCTTTTTGCCATGCCTTAGTTTCAGTCATTATTCGTTTCAGCTTTGTTTGATCAACTAATTTTTTTCTGACAGTGGAATTAAAGAAATTCAGTAAAATTCCAAATCCTGTCACGCCAAATAATGTTGGAATTACCCCCTTCACTATGGGATTGTCACTGCCCAGTGTACCTCTATTTTGTCCAAGAAATTCAAAAATTCCGCCATTATCCCCTTGAAGAAAGAAAGAATCTAAGAATAACAATATGGAATTATAGTCTAAACTTTCAATCATGCAAAATCACTTCGATATTTTTCTTCAACGTGTTTTTCTCAAGATGAACTGCATTAGTGCTTCTTTTGAATAATCTATTCCATGCTCATTTTCAGTATGTTGCCCAAACTCATGCAACACCTGTTCCATTTCTCCTTCAGTAACAAAATCACACTCAAAACCATAGTCAGCACAAGCTAATTTTACCAATTAATGTTTTTGATAACTTGACAGTAATATACTTCAATTAACATTGTTAACTAACATTTCAAATTGAAATTAAAATGCAGAAGCAAGTTGGGAACTTTTACCTAGTGTCTATAGACAGAAAACGAAAACTAGGACATGTATAGAGGATGGCATTACAGTCACTATTTCCCATTTGGAGTAGTAGTTGCTTCTGCATTAGTCCATAATTGAGTTGTTGATATTTAGAGAATGCTTAACAATGTTAATCAAACAATCACTTGCTTGAATGTTTTTTGTTTCTTGACTTTGTTCTAAGACGAACACTGCAACAAGGACCTCGGAGATATTTTGTTTCAATAAAAATTGAACATAACAAACATCTTTTTTGTCCTAATCCATAACGTAATGAATTTGAAATTGTGACACCTTTAACCTGTCACATATTCCTTACAACAAAAGTCATATCTAGCAAAATCTCCTCCTCCCTATCTGAGATTTTTCTAATCTCCACCAATCATCGTTTCTTTTATCCAAAGTATTGTCTTCTTCATCTATTTTTTTCTTCATAATTGTAATTAATTCAATTTTTAATAAAATTGAATTAACATTGTTAAGTATTTGCTATATACTATAAACAGGTAATGGATTAGAAATGAGAATTTTAGAAAATTTCATCATACCTTTAATCGTAATAAATTCAAAACACATAAAACAAAATTCTCTGAATATTAAAGAGGAAGAATTTGCCTGATAATCATAACAACATCCTAAGTTCAATGGATCTTTTCATTGAAAAAATTCAGCAACTCAAGGGATTGATGTTGGGAGTCTCATTATCCGCTGTTATTTTGGCCCCACTTGCAATAGGAATATCCCTTTACTTGTTGACACACCCAAAATTCCTCCATCTGGTAGAAAATGAGGGTGAATTTGCAATATTATTGACCGTTTTATTGACTGTGGTCTTAGTAACTTCTGGAATTTGGCTAGTTGCCGGAATACAACAATTTAGATCTCTTAATTCCTGGAACAAAAGATATTATAATTATCTGAAGAAACGTGAGGATTTAGATCGAGACATTTCATCAAAGTATCACTTAGACGAAGAATAAACATCCCAGATTTACTGAAGAATCAGAGGATTTTCCACTTCTTGGGAATAATTGTTCATAAGGTTCTAAGATTTCATGACAAAAATTCATTCCTTTGGGCGTAACTTTGAAAATTGTAATTGTTCTTTTTCCTTCAACAGTCTCTATTCTCTGTAAAATGTCATTTTGTTCTAAATTATCTAAAATTTCTTTGTGTTTTGAAATATTTAATCCACAAAAACTAAACAAAGCAGTTTGATTCAGATGTCCGTACTCTGAAAGAGTAAGAATGATGTCTTTTACAATGTATATTCGATCTCTATATTTTTTGGATTTTGTCAATACTGATGATAGAATTCAAGGGACTTTAACTATTGTTACTAATCTATGATAGATTAACAATGTTAAGCAACGCCTTATAATGTTAAATTATTAATTTTGATATGAAATCAAAGTTGCCTTTTAACAGGAATGTGGTGAAAAGCATTCTAAAAAGAGAAACTATCTTTTCAAACACATGCAAAATCTGTAATATGGAATTTACTGATCCAGAAAGAACCAAAAAGCACATGATAAAAGCACATTCAAAGCCAAAGCGCGAAAAACAAGATCATTGAAAATGGCAAAAGCATATGTCATGATGAACTGTGATTTGGGTTCTGAGAAAGAAGTAATTTCATCATTGAAAAAAATTGATGGGATAAAAGAAGCTCGTGGGACACTTGGACTTTATGATATTGTAGCACAACTTGAACTAGATTCTGAAGAGAAAATTCGAGAAATTGTAACTAGGACTATTCGTAAAATGCCAAAAATTCACACTACAGTGACATTGACTCGTTCAGAATCGGGAGAATTATTTCAATCATCTGAGAAATTAATTGGAGTAATGCTTGGACAAAATCTTGCACAAGCATATGTGGTGATTCACTGTGATAAAGGCAAAGAGTATCCGACATTAAAAAATCTCAGTCACATACCTGAAGTAAAAGAAGTTGATGTGGTGTTTGGATTTTATGATGTTATTTGTAAAATAGAGACTCCTGATAACACCACATTGGAAAATATCGTTACTAAAGCAATACGGGCGCTACCTCATATTAAATCAAGTATGACTCTGAACATAATCAATGAACAAGATTGAAGCGACTCATCGTAATAATAACAAAAAGTGAGAAGTTAATTACATGAAATTAGGAATTAAACTTCTAATAATTGGAATCGTGGCAATTCTTGCTCAAGTTTTTGGGAATCTTTTATTTTAATCATTTAGTATTTCTGTTATTGACACCATTCACAAAAAATTTCTGACTCTCTGGCACCATGATACTAGTATTCGTTTTTTAGAAAAACATTCAACTTGTGAATTTTATAATGAATCTGGAAATTTTTGATGTTGTAATCAAGATAGCAAATGGTACACATTTTCCCACTGAAACTATCCTATAGTCTCAAACAGGATTTGGATAAACCCTTTTAATTAAAAATTTCAGCCTAATTTCAAATGCTAACTGAAACCAAGATGAAGGGAAACATTCTACATGACATTACTCATTGGGGAATTCGTGCATCAATTGGTGCAATATTTATCGTTCACAGTTTAAAGAAATTTGATCCTATCTGGCAGGAATGGCTTGTAGGAATCGGCATGCCTCCTGAAATGCAACTTCCGATTGCATTGGCCGAGTTTATTGGAGGAATATTTCTAATTGTAGGAGTTCTCACCAGAATTACGGGTGCAGTATTTTCTGTGATATTACTTGGAGCGATATTTCACATTAGATGGGAAAATGGGTTTTTTGTATCCCAAGGAGGCTGGGAATGGGACCTTGTGATGCTTGCAGCAGTCTTGTCAATTATTGCAGCAGGTCCAGGTAGAATATCTATTGCAAGTTTAATTAAAAGACTGCCAAAATTTTTGCAATGACTCATTGAAAAATTTCTAATCTTTTGAGAAAAAATTGGGGTTAGAGTACGGGCTTCAAATAAAATCAATGTAAAACCAAGTACTCAGAATTTAGTTTCCACTAGGGAAAAACTACGAGTACTTTAGAGAATTTGCTGTCGAATTACTTCGTCAAAGGCTTCAACGTATACAATCTGAGACAAAATATTTTCAGTTTGCATCGTGTCCGTTGTGTCTACAGAAGGTTTCGTATCATTTGGGATGGATAGAATTTCTGCTTCTACACCTTCTAAAAGTTCTCCAAACTCGTGAACTAGGTTGTCTGCCTCATGGTCGCCAAACACATCATCTACACCCATTGCCATTAAGACAATTAGTGCCATTATGGCAGTCAGTCCAACAGATTTTTTGTTTTGAAATCTAGTCACAACAAAAATTTGAGAATTATATTATTTAAAAATAAAGAAGAAAAGATTCAGCAGTTCTCAGAATTTTAAAAAGATAAATACCATATTTGGAACATTTGAGTACATCTTATATTCCATATATTCATATCATATAATATGAAGAAACGTGTTACAATAATGATTGACGAAGATTTGTACAAGAAACTTCGAATCCATCAAGCAAAAATAATACAACAAAGCCAGACATCATTTAGTTATTCTCAAGCATTAAACGAAGTATTGCGAAAAATACTTTGAGCATTACAAGAATCCTTCAAAAGCTGTAGATGTTAGTTTAAAACTTTAGGTTCAATTTCATAGATGTTTGAACTAAAAATCATCCTGTTTTAGAAACTAAATTCATAGGAATTTCTGCCCTCCCAAATGATTCATCAATCAAAAGATAGTATTCTTTTGAAGGATCATATTCAAAATCAATATAGTTTCCGTATCCCTGTCCTGGTCCAAAAATAATGTTGAGTAATTTTGTCTGACCTGGATTTATTCCGATATTGCCTGCAGCAAAATTGTTTGAAGAGAATTTGAATTTGATTTTGCCATCTGAGAGATGGTAATTACAAGACAATGCTCCTGAACAGTGAAGCAATACGACATCTGATGAGCCTGTATTTTCTGCCAACATCTCTAAATTGAAAACTGCCATTCCTTGTTCAGAAATTTCAGCTTCTCCACCAGCATAATAGTATGTTATTGGTCCTACGACAAATGTTTTGGATTTTTGCTTGAATTCTAACATCTTAATTTCGTTTTTAATTGGATATTCACATATTGCAACTAATCTTGAATTCTCTTCATCTTTACATGGTTCCAAGTTTTCATAAAGAACATCTAGTCTTTTTTCAATATCAACTGGTTCTGTTTGTTGCTCAACTAAATCATACGTGTGAGGAATATAGCTGTTGACAAACACAACAACAATAAAAGATACTAGAACAATTAAAGCCAGATGAATTTTCTTTATTGTTTTTTACCTCTTGGATTTGTTCTCAAAAGAGCACCACAACATGGACATCGTACGCTTTGAACCATTAAAAAAATACTACAAAGAGTGCATCTCTTTTGCCCATATAGATATCTTGATCCATTTGGAATTTTTTCTCCTTTAAAATCATTACATACACCTTTACAAGAATAGCCCATTATTTTACATCCTCAAAAGATTTGTGACAGCATGGACAAATGGAGTATCTTGATATTAATTCTAGATCACATATTGTGCAATATTTTCTAAAAGTATTGTTTCCTGAATTTCTAAATTCTGCATCTGCATCATAGTAAGCACATACACTCCTGCAGAAATGTTCACTCATCGTGTTTTTTCTCCACATCAAAAAACGATCCACAATCTTTGCAAAATACTCCATATTTTTGAACATGAACTGCTGTATTGCCACAATTCACACAAATTCTAATTGCTCGGTTTACTGTTTTTTTGTCTGATTCTAATTGATTTTGTTGAACTGATTGTATTTGCATATTCTTATTAGGAACAATTCCTAATTAAGTGTTATTATTAATTAGGAATTGTTCCTAATAGATAATAACTATAAATATGAAATACCGGTAAAACCGACATGCAGCAATTAGAGGAATTAGTAGCATCACTGCGTGAGGAAGGCTTTAGAATCACGCCCCAAAGAATAGCCATCGTAGATTATCTCTTAAAGACTGAAGAGCATCCCAGTGCTGAGCACATTCACAAGACAATTCAAAAAAAATACCCCATGGTGAGCCTATCTACCGTATACAAAACCCTTGATCTTCTAAAAGAGAAAAAACTAGTCAATGAGATTGAAGTTGAAGGAGAGGCAAGATTTGATGCTCATACAGATGAACATATCAATCTAGTTTGCATGAATTGTGGAAAAATAGAAGACATTGATGAGGATTCCCTTAAAGAAATTCAAAATAGGGTTGCAAAAAAGTCAAAATATCTTATTGTAAAGGGTAGTTTTGAGATGTTTGGTTATTGTAATAACTGTAAATCTAAATTCAACTAGAATTTGTAAACAATGCAAATTTTATTCTGTAAACAAAATTATGAAAAAAGATAGGCCTATTCTTTCTCAATTCATTCTATGATCCATCCAGTTCCCTTTTATTGAATATCTGCGTAAACAAAGTGAAAGTAAATGACAACAAAACAAATGGAAAAAAGATTATCCAGACGTACAATAATGGCGTTAATGATAATAGGTTTAGCTGTTGTTATAGTGTTTACAGTTACACCTTGGAATATTATGCCAACTCAAGTTACTGAAGATGTAACAGTTATAGCAGTCACAGAATATGGATGTGTGGGAGAATCTCAGTATGGCACTAGTGTGGTTGTACCTGAATGTAATTTACAAGTAGGTGATACTGTATCTGCTACATTTTACATTCCTTCAATGGAATTGAATGGATACTATGATAGACTTCAAGATAGAGTAGATATAGTTCAACCATAAACTCTATCATTTCTAATTTTTAGATAAATTCAGTCATACATTTGCATACATTGAAACTTTCCAGTCTGTAGATGTTTGCGCAACTACACTATCTTCTTTGAAAATATATTATAAGCGTAAAATAGACTCAAAATCACTTAATTTTAAAAAAAATGAAGATGATCTAGACAGATTCTAGATCATCTCTTGGTGTATTTATCACCTTGAAGATTTTGACATTATAGTCTCCTTCAAAAAAATGGGTGATGTTGCCTTCATCTATTGACAGCAATCGGAACTTGTACTCAAAGGAATTATCTCCTTTCAAGCTAACCTGTGCAACATGAATAGGGACGTCTTCATCGGATTTGAAGATTTGAATAATCACAGGATATCCTTGTGAAGGATCATTTACTTTACCTTTGATTGTTCCCCAAGGAAGTGTATTTGTTTCAGGTATATTCATGGAGAGAATCGTCTTTTCAAGACTTATCTCATCATCAAGTCTTGTCACTGTAGTTTGAGTTGATTCTGCAAACGCAGAAACGTCAAACATTAAGACAGACAAACTCAACATCATTCCAAAAATACATGATGTTGCAAAACTTTTCGTATTTCCTGTTTTGCAAGCCCTCAGTATGTCTGATACAGAAACTACGCTCATGCTGATGTGCCACTCCTAACTAGATTGCCTCTTCTTGATTTTTTTTGATTTACAAACAAATCAAAATCATCTAGCATTACTTTGTTCTCATATTGAGAATCGACGCTATCTGAATTCTCGATTTGTTCGATGTGGGTCAGCAGCGAAGATGAAAATCTACCGCTGGGGAATTTTTTGTTGTTGGCAGGTTTCATTTAATCATCTCCCCAACACAATCTTGGCGATGCAACATAACAAGATGGGTCGGCATCTTGCTATACACAATCCTGACATTTGGGAAAAAATATTGTGTTTGCATTCTAGTATCTCTCCTCAAACAGAACCCATGAAAGCCCCATCAAATCCTCAGTGGAGAAAGTAGGGATCTTGGCTTTATGCAAGGATTTTGACACTGCTTTTACAGGGTTGCTTGCAACCTGAGTTTTGGAAGGCGAGTGTTGCCAATTGTGTATGGTTTGCTGCTTCATGGAATTACTGGGGCTGAGTTATATATAACAAGAGATACCGTATTACGGTATGCCTTTTGAATCAGATTTTGCATTGGGTAACTTGCAAAACTACAAAATGTATTTGCGACCAAATGCCCACCTTCATTATGGTACACCTGGTGAACAGAAATCAAAACTCAATAAACATCAGCAAAATGTCCAAACTCTATTAAAAATAATGAGCAAAAATGAGTCATTAACTACATGGGATTTAGCAAAAATATCCATACCTAATGACATGGCAAAATTACGTGAACGTGAAAAAATTTACAGAAGATTGCTTGTTGGAAGAAAAGACAACGGAAAACATTCCGATGGAATTTTAGATTTGGGATTGGCAATCAAAGATGGAAAAAGTCTCAAAACAGGAATTGCTGACAAGTATAGACTGTCATTGTATGGAATTTTGTATTGTATTGATGTGTTGGATTTTTCAAATAATGAAATTGATAAAATTGCAGAAAAATATTCAAAGGTCTTGCCAAAAGTTTTTGGAAAATGGGATTATCTTAAATCAAAAATCGGTGACAGGATTTATGGAATTAAGTTATTAGCAAACGGTTTGCTTGCAGACAATCCTCAAATTCAAGTTCAACCTGGAATTCCATTTTATGAATTAATGTCATACGTGCACATAAAATACCAAAGAAATTTTGAATCTATTTCCGAAGAGCAACTGGCAGAGCAGATTTCGTATTGGTTTTACACTAATTTATTATACAATCCAGTTGGAAAAAATAATTCAAAATCCAATGGGATAAAAAGTTTGGATGCAGTATTTGAGGATGATCATGATCTAAAAAAATGGTTTCTGATTTTTTTTAGAGATACGATAAAATATTATCAGCAAAGATATAGTGTATTAAAAAAGTCAGACGTTAAATGAAAATCTAATTTTTTGATTCAATAATGCTGTTTAATTCATTAAGATCAAATGGTTTTGTAAGCAATCCAAACAGTCCTGTTTTTTTTGCTTTCTCAAATTCTTCATTGTTAATCGTATATGCTGACGTAAAGACTATCTTTGCATCAGGATTTTCTTTTTTTATTTTAAAAAATGCCTCATATCCGTTCATTACAGGCATCTTCAAATCCATTAGAACGATATCTGGCTTTGATTCTTTGTATTTTTTTATGGCCTCTTCCCCATTTTTGGCCGTGATTACGTCATAATTCTCATATCTTAACATGTATTCTGTAGCCTCCAAGAACTGAATATCATCATCTACCAAAAGAATACGGGAATTTATCATTGTTTTCTCCTAAATTTTTGATTGCTAGTCAACATTACTTGAATGATCATTTTGGTAACCTAATTGAGAATTTCACAGGATTTGTAGTGGCAAATATCTCACCCTTGTGTTGCTCTACAATGTTTTTGCAACTAGAAAGACCCAGACCCGTTCCTTCCAATTTGGTAGTAAACAAGGTATCGAAGATACGTTTTAGATCCTTTGATGGTATGTTGGGGCCAGAATTCTCAAACTCAATTGTAATATGAGATCCAGTTTTATGCATGTTGATATTGATTTCTCCTTTAGTATCTCCGATGGATTGAATTGCGTTTAGTATGATATTTACAAATACGATGAGTATTTTATCGTGATCAAATTTTATAGTTACATCATTTTTTGGAGTGCTTATCGTAATGTTTTCTGGAACAGTCAATGTATCTATTGCTTCTTGAATAGTTTGATTGATTGAATGTGGTTTTAGAATCAAAGGAGTTGTTCTTACATAGTTTAATACTTCTTCAATTTGATGAGAAATTCGTCGTACAGACAGATTAATTCGGTTAATTTCCCTTGATATGATTTTGTTGCTGTCATTATTTTCTTTTTCAATTATTACTCCTGCATTTTTTATTGTACCCAATGGATTTCGTATGTCATGTGCAATATTTGATGAGAGCTGACCAATCACTGTTAATTTTTCTTTTTTGAAGCTTTGTGAGCGTTTAACCAAAAATGCTAACAAAACAACTATTGTAGATAACAACAAAAAAACGCTTTGAATCTTTGTTATGAAAATTATTTCGTCGATCTCTTTGTTAATTGACTGAGTAGGGGTAACCACTCCGAACATGAATTCATTTTTTCCATTGACAGTAACTGGAATTCCTGTGTTTATCCTCTCACCGATATTGTCATTTGCTGTAAAAATCATCGTAGAGAGATTACCTTCAAGCACATTCTGGATGTGATAATTTACTAACGGATCATTTCCATTTGCTTGTTGAATTTCCTCATCAAAGAAATTTTTTCCAATATTCTTATTGTTAGGATGAATTAACAGTACATAATTTTCGTCTGTGACAGTCAAAAATTGAGATTCTATATCGTAAATGTTTCCGTGCCTTTTGAAAAATTCACTTGATGCTAATGTAACTAAAAACATTCCTGCTGGTTTGTTTGTTTCCTCATTGATTATTGGAAATGTGATTGCAATTTCTGGCTCATCAAAGAGCAGCGTGTTTATGGATAGAATTTTTGGTTCTGAATCTAGATCGTTCTTTTCTAAATCAATTAATTCTGATAATCCCTTAACTTTGGCACCAACAAACGAATTGTAGGTTTTACTTGCTTGAGATAAAACTGTGAAATCTTCATCAAGGGCAAGAATTTGTGCAGTAGGTGAGATAGAGTTTAGACGAATAAATGTCTGGGCAATTAATCTGTTTGATTCTACAGTTCCAATGTCTTTTTGTAGTTCACTTGATTTTGCCAAGTTTTCTAATTCAAATATTATTAACTCCATCTCTGAAGTAATGTTTTTGGATATTGATTTTGCAATGATTTCTTGAATTTCAATCTGATTTTCTATGATTGATGTTTTGATACTTTCTTCTTCTATACTGTAAATTTGGATCGTGGCAATTACTAATGATATGATTATTGCAAAAATGATTCCATACCATGTCCATTTTTTTTTATTCACTGCTGCTAACAAACTAGTATCTCCTAATTAATTCCACCAAAATTGTTTCGAGTATAAATTAAAAACTAAAAGTAATTAGGTTTATGCTGGTGTGTAGTCTTTTGCTTGGCCGGCAACTGCTCTTGCTTGTGCATCTGCTTTTTGCAAGATTTGCTCCTTTGTCTCGTCTGTCATAAATCCTGATTCTACTGATAATGAGCGAGCATACTGTGCGGCCTTGCTGAGAATCTGCGATATGTTGTCGGCAGTAATGTATGCTGCCTCTACAGATAATGAAACTGCTTCTTGATGGGCTTGGCCGAATTGTGCTCTTATCTTTTCAACATCAATTACCATCTCTGCTGCTGCATATGTGCTGCCTTCTTCAAGCGCTGAGTATAGTGAAATTCCAGCTTCGACTGGTTTGATGTCTAGTTTGCCTAAAATTGATGCTAACTTTTCATTGATGGTCTCTCCCTTTAACACTGGGGTGCTATCTTTTGCAATCCAAATTGTTCCTTGATCAATCTTTGTTGGAATTCCAGCCTCTTTGAATTCTGTAAGCATTGGTCCTGGTGCAATTCCTGTGTTCTTTGCAGGTACGACAATATCTATACTGGCAATGTCTCCACCTCTTGCTGCCATCATTACTTTGTTTTTAGCTAAAAGAACGTTGAGTTTGAATGGTGACATGTTTGTAAACAAGAACATGCATTGACCTTCAAGCTGGTCAGCAATTCCTTTGATTCCTGGAACGTCAATTGTGTTGAGTGCTTTTTGTGCAACCTTATCTTTGATTGCAACAAACTCTACATCGCCTTTGAGAACTTTTCTTAATGGTAAAATCTGTGTTGAACGTACCTTGTTCAGTTTGATGACAGCTATTACTTTGTATTTTTTTGGTAGCTCTTGTAATTGCTGATACATCTGGGTTTTTCTTTTAGGATAAGTGGTTCTATTCTCATGCAAATTTCTTTCTAACCTCTTGGATTTGTTTTATTGGCTTACCCATTGTAGTTTTAATCATAATTCTTCTCATGTTCTTCTCACCGTTTGGCAATTTCTTTTCAATTGCATTTAGAACAGTGTGTGCATTGATTGCTAAATCTGCATCCTCCATAGTTTCATCTCCAATTTTACATGAAACAGATAGTGATGCTCTTGTTCTCACTTTAATTGATGATCTAAATCTTGACAAAAATGCATCAATTGGTGCATCAAAAGGAACTGGTGTTGGCATTTTTCCTCTAGGGCCTAAAAGTTGACCCAAAGTTTTACCGACTGTTGGCATTACTTTGGTATCTGCTAAAAAGAAATCATATTTGTTGATGAATTTTCGAGATTCTCTTTTGTTAGCTCCGAATTTATCTAATTCTTCTGTTCCGATTACAGAATCTGCATTTGCTTGTTTTGCTTTCTGACCCATCTCGCCTGTTGCCATTACACAAACAGTAGCTGGTGAACTAGTCTTTGGAAGTTGAACTACTTCATTTAGTGCAAATCCTTTCTTTACATCAATATCTTTGAAATTAGCAATTAACTCAATTGACTGCGTAAACTTTTTCTTTTTTGTAGCAGCCTTTGCCTCTTTGATCATATCGACTAGCTGAGACTCTGTAATCATTACGAACATTTTCAAAAAAGCCTACTTAAAATCGTTTAGAGATAGGGTTTTTGATTATCGATATTTTTGGAAAAATTACAAATTTTCAATTAAATCTTGTAAATCTGGCCGAATTATTTGTAAAAACCTACATATATTAAATCATAAATTCTTTTTTCGAATACGTTGCATCGTTTTGACGAACTAGACATGAAATTACTTTTTGAATTGACCAAGGATGGTTCAATTTCGGTTCCTACTCTATCTAAAAAACTTGGAATTAATGCATCAGTGCTATATAGCCGAATCAAGAGATTGATGAAGAAAAAACTAATCAAAAAATTCACGGTCGAAATTGATGACTCTCTTTTGGGAATCGGTGTCAAGGCCTCAGTTGGAATCAACAGAGACCCAAAACACAAGGATGAAATTCACAAAACATTCATGGGCATCCCAGAAGTTGTCTCTATCTCAGAAGTTACCGGTAGATTTGATATAATCATCCAGGTTTATGCAAAAGATCTTGAGGCTCTTCATACTATAGTCATCGAGAAGATTGGCAAAGTACCAGGTATTCAAAATTCTGAAACCTTTGTTGAACTACAAAAAACTGACAAGGATCCTGTCTATCTTACTCAAACAATTTAGAATTTGAACAATTTACTCAAATTTCAAATCCTCAATTAAAACAAAAAAAGCTCTATCTGACTTGTTATATTAGAGCCAAAAAGGCATACCACAAACAAATAACCATTTCAATATAATACAAGACTAAAATGATAACATGTCAGCAATACTAATTCACAAGCAATCTGAAATTAATCAGATTCAGAATCCTTCGAAAAATAAATACAAAAAAGTATTAACAATAGAGAATTTGAAACAATTCAACTGGGAAGATGTAGCAGGATTGTCCTGGATTCTACTAGATAAGGAGGATGACTTTTGATTGGAAGCAAAGCAAATGTCTCTTTATGATGAAATCTGTAAAAATATGTGTAAAGTAATCGGAATTAGATTCGCAGTAATGGTAAACAGCCGTGGACGGAAGGTGTCTGAGTGTAAAACTCAAGTAGCTCCTTTGGAAAGTGATGAACAAAAAATGGAGATGCTGTTTATGGAGACAACACTTGATTTGTCAATGAGAAAAGAATTTGACAATTCATTTGGAAGAATATCTGCCATTGTCTCATTTAGAGAAAACACTACTATGATTACAATTCCACATCAAGAGGATTTGATTCTGTTGTCAGTAGAACCTGGATTGGATACTTGTAAAATAATTCAGGCTGCATACCGTTGTCTTGCTGCTTCAAGCACTCATCAAGATAAATTTCTGGTTAAAATTCCTCAAGTAGCTTAATTTTCTGAAAATTAGGTGTGTATGGAATTGCCTGATGAGTCATGTAGAAAATGTGGGGGGTTGCTATTGGATTATTCGTTGTGTGGTAAATGCAAAGCCCCTACACGATTTATTTGTAGAATTTGTGGAATGATTACTACTGAACGATATCATATATCTATCTGCTTTAAGATAATAGAACATGATGAAAAAATTATCAAATTTCCTTTAATAAGAAAATGGGAAATATCTCATTAATGTGTGATTTAGAGTTTGTTTTTTGATTCTATGTTTTCATAATTGCTATCATTTAAGAGCACATTATTTCTCGAATAATCCACATCAATTGCAATGATTACTGGTTTGTCTTTGATTTTTTTTGCATCCTCCAAAGTCTTTGAAAACGCCTCAGTAGTTTTTACTACAAACCCAACTGCACCAAAACTCTGAGCCAAAGTAATGAATTCGGGATTATTAAATCTCGTAAAGACACTTTTGCCAAACTCGTTTTTTTGTTTCATTGAAATCATTCCTAAATCAAGATCGCACCACACTACAGTAATAATCCCAAGTTTAAGACGTACTGCCGTTTCAAGTTCTTGAATGTTCATCAAAAATCCTGCATCCCCACACATTGCTACTATATTTCTGTCCGGATGAACAATCTTTGCTGCAATTGCTCCTGGAAACGCAAATCCCATTGAACAAAAACCATTTGGAATTATGCATGTGTTTGGTTGATATGTTTTGTAAATTTTTGAAATCCAAAGCTTGTGAGCACCAACATCCGATAGCACGATATCATTTTCACCCAAAGCATTTCGAACATCGATAACTAATTTTTCAGGTTTTATTGGAAATGACATGTCATCACTAAATGAATCTCGTCTTTCATCTACTTCTCTAATAATTTTTTTAAATAATTCGGGAATTTCTTTTCGTGGAAATATATCTAATTCGGGATGTAATTTCTTTTGCTGTTCTAATTCATCTAATATTGCATCAACTGCATATTCAATATCTGAAATTATCTCAACTATTGGCCTGTAATAGGTATAAACTTCAGACGGAGTGAAATCAATATGGATAATTTTCTTGTCTAAATTTAGATTCCAATTTTTAGGACTGTATTCAACAAGATCAACACCTACTGCAATTATCACATCAGCTGATTTCATTGCAAGTAAAGCATGGTCTGCATCCTTGATGCCAATTGTATGCAGATGAAGTGGAGAATCATCAGACACAACTCCTTTCCCCATAAACGTATTCATTGCTATAATTCCTGTTTTCTCTACAAATTTTCTGATATGTTGACTTGCATTTTCTCTAACACAACCATTTCCTAGAAAAATTATGGGGTTTTTTGCTTCAAGAATTATCTGTGCAGCTTGTTTTATCAATTTTTCATTTGCCTCTGATCTAAAGATGGGTTGAGGTTCAATTGGAGGAATATCTGCTTCCCTTTTTGCAATGTCTTGTGGTAATTCAATATGTACAGCTCCTGGTTTTTCTTCAAGTGAAATTTTGAATGCTCGCCTTACAATTTCTGGAATGTTTTGTGGATTACGTATTGACCAATTCCATTTTGTAATTGGTTTGAACATTGTTATTGCATCCATGTTTTGATGAGATTCTTTGTGTAATAGATGCGAATCAGTCTGCCCAGTAATTGCAAGTAATCTTGATCTATCCATGTTTGCATTTGCAACCCCTGTTACAAGATTGGTTGCACCTGGGCCTAAAGTGGCCAGACATACTCCGACCTTACCTGTTAGTCTGCCATAAACATCTGCCATAAATGCAGCTCCCTGCTCATGTCGAGTTAAAATGAACTTAATTTTGGACTCAGCTAGTGACATCATAAAGTCTGCGTTCTCTTCACCAGGTATTCCAAAAATGTATTCCACACCTTCGTTTTCAAGGCATTTTACAAACAAATCAGAAGCTTTCAAGCTAATCCCTTTTCAAATCCTAGGCTTTAAACAATTCTCTTTTTACTAATTCCATTTCTATGAGAAAATATTTACAATGATTGAATAAAATGTCTGATTTTTTGAATTCAAATTTGCTGGACTACCAGAATTACACAATAGTTGCATTCAACAAATTGTGGTTAGTCCTTACAAGATAACACTTTGAATGAATTTGTTCATCAGTAGTGTAACCACAGTTGTGACAGAAAAGCTGATTTATTTTCCCACAAACATCACATTTTTTGTTTTCTTCTAGTTCAGTTCCACATTTTCTGCATGAATCAATTCTCATTGTATGTTGTACGTTCTTTTTTAATTTAAACAATATGAAAATTAGATGGGACTAATTAGATTCAGCTAATAATTTTATGTTCTCATTCTATAGAATTAAAATAAAATCAAGCCTGAGTACAATAGTAATTCAAGAGATGTAAAACCTATCATTGCCAATATTATGAAAACCCATTTTTTATCCAAAAGAATCACACCAATTTTTTCAATACATTAAGTGCATTAGCCTGTCTTTCAGGAGTAATCCATAATCTTTTGAAAATTTTAAAATCAGTTTCAAGAACAATTGCTTTGTTCTTTGTGGGTCTTGCAGCATCAAAATGAAACCAATCGCGAAAATTATTAGAGCCAGAAATTCTGTCTGCCTGAAAGCAATCCTCCGTTGATTGCACCTGGCTCTTTAGGTTTCATTTTCTCATCACTTGAGTGGTTGTTACCATGTGATAGTCCATTCTGGAGATTTTGTTATTTGCCATCCGAATACCTCTTGATAGAATTTCTATGTTCTCCCTTGATCATCATATGAAATTTTAGTGTACTACTTTGTTCATATATCTCACAAACGTGATTATTGATAATTTTTTTCCAAATAACTATTGAAATTTTGAATCCCATTTGCCTTCATTGATTTCAGCTGTAATTTCTTTTGGAGTCTTTCCTTCTACTTTAACTCCTAATGCAAGGCATGTGCCAATGATTGTTTTTGCAACTGATTTTAATGATGAAGCATAGGATTTCTCAAGTTTTGTGTTTGCTACTTTGATTACTGCCTCCATTGTGACATCTCCTGCCCATTCCGCACCCGAAGCTCCTGAACCCTTTTGGATTCCTGCTTCTTTCATGATCAATGCAGCAGCTGATGGGATGCCGATTTCAATCTCATATTTTTTTGTATCAGTATCAACAATTACTGTAACTGGAACTTTCATTCCAGCAAAATCTTTTGTTTTATCATTAATTGCTTGAATGACTTCCATGATGTTCACACCTAATGGGCCTAGTGCTGGGCCTAATGGTGGACCTGCTGATGCTCCTCCGCCTGTCACAAGTGATGATACTTTTTGTTCTCCCATGTTAAATCAAACTCAAATTGAAAATTTAATCCTTCCTAAGCCTCACTTGAAAGTTTTAGGTAGTTTGCGTCTACTGTTACTGGTAATTGGTATGATGCATCTAGTAAAACTACAGTTGCCTCTTCCTTGTCAACATCAATTCTAGTGATTGTTGCTTTCATTCCCTTGAATGGACCTCCTGTAATTTCTACGACATTATCTACTGCTAATTGTGAAACTGTTGATTTCTTGATTAGATACCCTTCGATATCTTTGAATTCTAGTTCTCCTCTTAATTGACCGCGAATGTGTCTTACTCCTTCAACTGCCATATATGCATCGCTTGGGTTGATTGCTTCAATTATGACATATCCCTTTAGATTATCTACTAGCAGTACTGATTGAATGTTAATTTGATTAGCGTTAGCTTTTGCTTCTAATAATCGCATAACCACTTTTTCTTGTCCTCCGGTGGTTCTGATTGCAAACAAATGTGATTTTACTTCCTCTGACAATTTTACCGTCCAAATGTAATTACCGAAAAGACAAACTGTATGGTAAATCCAATTGCTCCAACGCCCAAAATTCCCATCAATACTAATCTGAGGTGCTGTTGGTACTCGTCTTTGTCTGGTTTTTTAGCCATTTTCATGGTATTTGCCATGTTTTTCAAAGTCTGCCTAGGGTTCATTGGTGGAAATTAATATGGTGTCCTTATATTCCTTATCTCATGGAACTGCTAATTGCGTATCAAGATGACCCCGCAGGTCACAATATAGCAAAATCCCTTTCAAAGGAAATGACCAAAGATGGTGATATTTTTCATGGAAAATACTATGACTTGGTAATTATTCCAACCCCTGTAATTTCAGCTGATTGGTTGGAAAAAAAATATGATTATGATGGATTTATTTTTTTGTCAAAACATGCTGCAGAGTCTGGCCAATTGGCATTGACGTGTCATAGCACTGGAAATTTTTCTGAAGCAAAGTTTGGAGGAAATGACAGACAAGTTGCAATCCCTCATCCTGATCTTCAAAAAGCATATCTTCAGACATTAAAGAAAAATCAATCAAAATTTTCAGATTTTCAAATAACTATAGAGGCAACACACCACGGCCCAACTGCATTGAAAAAGCCATCAATATTCATAGAGATAGGCACTACTGAAAAACAATGGACTGATGAATCTCTGTGCAATTCTGTTGCAACTCTGGTCCATCAGGTTCTAACACATCCAATCAAAGAAAACCCTGTGGCAATTTGTTTTGGTGGAACACACTATCCTTCAAAGTTTACAGATGAATTACTTGATGGAAAATATGCACTTGGAACAGTTATTCCAAAACATGCATTAGAAAATCTTGATGAAGAACTATTTTCTCACATTCTCTTGCAAAACAAAATGGCAACTGCCGCACTTTTGGATTGGAGAGGATTAGGATCTGACAAACAAAAAGTACTTGACTTGCTTGAATCAACAGATCTTGAGGTGATCAAACTTTGAATCTTGAACAAAAGATTTACAAAAAATTGCTCGAAGTCCCTAAAGGCAAAATCACAACATATGGTGAATTGGCAAAAGCTGTTGGATTAAAAAACGGGCAAAGAGTTGTTGGAAAAATCATGAACAAAAATCCATATCCTGCGATTATTCCTTGTCACAGAGTTGTAATGTCTACAGGCAAAATAGGTGGTTATGCATATGGGGAGCACATCAAAACAAAGATGCTCAGTGATGAAGGCATTGAGATTAAAAATGGTAAAATTATGAATTTAGAAAATACCGTTTATCGGTTCTAATCTTTTCTCTTTTCTCTGATTTCATCCATTAGCAGTCTGAGATGTGCCTTGTTTCTAACAGTATTGCCACCAACTTTCTTGTAGAGTGCCCAGAATTCTGGATTGGTTAAATCTTTTCTGTCTTTTGCAATCTTTAGTAATCTTCTCAATGAACGAACTTTAGCAACATAAACTTCCTTTTTGCCAACTCTTGCACCCTTTCTACCTTGTTTTGATCCTTGAGTTGTGCCTCTCTTATTTTTCTGGTCTTTCTTGAATTGTGCTCTTCCTCTAGATGTTCCAATAAATGGTTTGATTTTGATTGTATTTGCAGTGATTAGACTTCGAATGTTTTCTCTAGTAATTGCATCTGCAATATCATCTAGATGATCAGTATCGAATTTAATTCTGTGAATACCCACACCTGTGACTCTAGATGCGAGTCTTTTTTTTGCGTTAAGATTTACTACCACTTGCACTCACTCTCGCATTAAAAATTTTGAATTTATTTTCAATTGCTTTTACAATGATTTCCTTTCTTTTCCTAGTCCCAACACTGTGTCCGAATCTAACTCCGTCTTTTTTTGGATCTAGTTTTTCCAAGTCTGATAAATTGAATACTAAATTATCTGTATATCCTGATGGGTGTAATCCTCTGGCATCTTTTGGTCCTCCATATCCGACTTTGACAAGTCCTGGACGGCCTCTACTTTTTTGCTTTCTCTGATGATGATCAATTCCTTTTGGTTTTCTCCAGTTAGTCTGTAGCCTAACATAACGCCAGCTTTCTGGTCTTACAAAGTCTGGATTGTGTTCTTTTATTTCCTGTCTCTTTGCAATCTTGTCCTTGTTGATAGGCATTGTTTTGAGTCTTGAATTTTGGAATAAATACGTTCCTAGACAAAAAAATAATTTTTGATAGGAAAAAGATAATAAGGAAACTTTAGGCGGATCGATATCTCATGAACAAGCCTGGGATTGATAAAATTATTTTTGGAGGCCAAATCCTCTGACTCAAATAGTAGGTGCTGCAGTAACTGACAAATTTTCCTCACAGCTCAAAGAATTTGGAATAAATCCCTCCAAAGTCCACAGAAACCTCAGTGTTGAGGGGATGGTTCGTCTAGCAGTTGAAAGAAAAGAGGGCATAGTAAATTCCACAGGCTCTCTTTCAGTCAATACTGGAAAATATACGGGCAGATCCCCTGATGACCGATTCATTGTATTTGATGATAAAACCCATGACACCATTGATTGGGGCAAAATCAACCATCAATTCCCAACTGGCAAATTTAAGAAACTTTTAGAGAAAATGAAAAGCTTTGTTGATAACAAGGAACTTTTTGTTTTTGATGGTTTTGTAGGAGCAGATCCTGATACACGATTACCAATTAGGGTGATTAATGATCATGTCTGGCAAAGTATGTTCTCAAGGAATTTGTTTATCCGACCAACAAAAGAAGAACTCGAAAACCATGAACCAGAATTTACAATTTTATGTCTTAACAACTTTGTAGCAGTTCCAGAAGTTGACGGAACTAGAACAGATGTATTCATCTTAATTGATTTGACAAGAAAAATTGTTTTGATTGGAGGAACTGAATATGCCGGCGAAATGAAAAAGTCAATGTTTAGTGTAATGAATTTCCTTCTACCAGAACGTGGTATTTTTCCAATGCACTGTTCTGCAAACATTGGAGAAAAAGGAGATACTGCATTATTCTTTGGATTATCTGGTACTGGTAAGACTACGCTTTCTGCAGATCCTAATAGAAAATTAATTGGTGATGATGAACACGGTTGGTCTGATAATGGTACATTCAACTTTGAAGGTGGATGCTATGCAAAGTGTATCAATCTTAGTCAAGAAGCAGAACCTGAAATTTGGAATGCAATCAAACCTGGTGCAGTTTTAGAAAATGTAGTACTCAAAGACAATGTTCCTGATTATGATGATAACGCGTTAACTGAAAACACTCGAGTTGCATATCCTTTGGATTTCATTCCAGGTGCTGTAATTCCAAGCGTTGGAGGAAATCCTAAAGTGATTGTATTTTTGACAGCTGACGCATTAGGTGTTTTGCCACCAGTTTCTCGATTAACAAAGGAAGGTGCAATGTTCCATTTCATGTCCGGTTACACCAGTAAATTGGCAGGAACTGAACGTGGTATCAAGGAGCCTAAATCTGTATTTTCAGAGTGTTTTGGTGCCCCATTCATGCCTAGACCTGCCTCAGTTTACGCCAAATTACTTGGAGAAAAAATCAATCAGCACAATACTGTGGTTTATCTTGTAAACACTGGATGGTCAGGTGGCCCATACGGAGTTGGAAAAAGAATTAAGATCCAGTATAGTCGTGCTATGGTAACAGCTGCTCTTTCAGGGGCACTAGATATTGTAAAGTACCGTCATGATGATTTATTCAATTTAGATATTCCAACTGAAGTTGAAGGTGTCCCTTCAGACATCTTGGACCCAAAAAATACTTGGACTGACAAAGACTCGTATGAATTATCTGCAAAAAAATTATCTCAGATGTTTGTTGAGAACTTTAAGAAGTTTGATAATGTCTCACCTGAAATAATTGAAGCAGGTCCAAAAGCTTCTCTTTAGACTATCTTCTTTTAATTATTCCGAAAATTCCTATAACAACTGTAATTACTACGATAATTCCAATCTGTTTTTCTGGAATATTAATGTCCCATCTTTGAATATTTTCTGGAATTGTAGTTATCTTAATTGTGTTGTATGCACTTGTTGTGTTTTGATTTGTTCGTATTTTGACATCAATCCAATATTCTGCGTTTTCATAGATGTCTATTGTTGCTTTTTTGTTTGGCAGCATAGTTGTTGTGTCGACTTTTCCGTCTTTGCTATTTGTAACTGATATTTTTGCAAAATTCCATTCATCTGGATGATAAATCTCAAATGAAAGTTTTTGATTTTGTTGAATTACAGAAACTGAACCTTGTGTATAGTGTATCAAAAATGGAATGGTATAACGAGTATCCTCATGATGGATAATTATTTTTCCTTCATGATCTCCAAAGTTTTCTTCAGTCATACTTATTTTGATTTGTAAATTATTTCCTTCAAGAATATATGTAAATTTTATAAAGTCTGGTCCTTCAAATTTTACATCAAAATTATCTAGCGTACCTTCAATCAATTTTAACTCTAGTTGTTTTTCTGCAATTCTATTATCTGTTGAAACATTGATTACAAAATTTGGTGGTATGATGATTAGATTGGCACCATATGCATTTCCAATATCAAGCCTTCCTGCACCTGCATCATTTAGGGAGAATTGCTGACCGTAGGCATCAGAAACAGGCTCAACTGTTGTTAATAGTAGCGATTTTATCTCATGATGGTGAAAAAGTGGGTTTTTTTGAAGCAATAGTGCTGCTGCCCCGCTGACGTGAGGCGCCGCGTAACTTGTTCCACTTGTGAAATTATACCCTGCATTGTTCTGAGTGGTATTGATGTATGCACCAGGTGCTACAATTTCCGGCTTTATGTAAAATGGTGAAACTGGACCTCTTGAACTAAAATGAGCTACAAAGTCTGGATTGTAAAACAAATGCATTGACGCATGATTATCTTCTTTGATTGATTCTATGATTTCTAACCCTTCTGTTCTATCAATTGACACAACTGGAATCTGCGGACTATAACCTGTATCCGTAAATTCATGAATCAACTCTCCAAGAAAAATTCCTGGAGAGTTATTATAGACTATCAATGCTTTTGCACCTGCATTTGCTGCATTACTCTCTTTGATTGAAAAATACAACATCTCTCCTTTAACGTCACTTCCTCTCTCAACAATTACTATTGCATCTTTGACGTTGAGATCTTCAAAATCTTGTAGTTTTCCATATCCTGCAAAAATTATTTTTCCAGTAATAGGATCTTGCAATTTTGCAGAGCCGACCATTGGAATTACTGTAAATGGTTTGTCATTAACTTCTAGTGTTGCAACCAAGCTTGAAGTAAGATTGTTGTATGTTGCTCCAACTGTAACTGAGCCGTGATTTCTTCCGGGACTCCCAATTGTCCTTGATGCAGGACCGTCATTTCCAGCTGCAGTTACTACAAAAATTTCTTTTTCTAATGCAAGATTAACTGCACGTTCAATCTTTGCATTTGTTTTGTTAACTCCTAAACTAATATTGATAATGTCTGCATCATCCTCAATTGCTTTTTCAATTGCTCTGATGATCAAATCTGATGAAACTTCTTCACCATTTTCTGAAACTTTGTAAGCGAGAATTTTTGCTTTAGGTGCAACTCCTTTTGCTTGTCCATCAGCTGCAATTACTCCTGCAACTTGAGTGCCATGACCGTTAGTATCCATAGGTGGCTGACCTTCGTTTATGAAATTGTATCCTCCTATGACTTTACCATCAGGTCCCCATCCAAACAAATCTGGATGGTTAAAATCGACACCTGTATCAATCACTGCTACTTTGATTCCAGCTCCATTAATTCCATCCATTCTGGGAATTTCGGTTCCAATGTATGGTACGCTTTTGTCTAGATATGTTTGAATTTCATTTTCTGTTTGAAATGACTGAAACAAAACAAATCCTCCTGATATCACTATGATTGCTGAAAAAACTAAGAATTTCACAAATTTTTTAACAATTTTTACAAGTAAAAATGAATTGCTTCATAAAGCAATAAATTGAATAAATCATTCAACGTATTCATGGGAAAATACACTCTTCCTGAAATGCCCTATGCATATGATGCACTAGAACCTCACATTGACGCAAGAACAATGGAGATTCATCATACAAAACATCATCAAGCATACACTGACAAACTAAATGCAGCTCTTGAAGCATGTCCTGCTGATATTCAAGCAAAAGATATACTCGACATTTTGTCTGATATTAAATCAGTACCAGAAGCTCAAAGAGGCGCAGTTAATTTCAATGGTGGTGGCTATGATAACCACAGGCTATTTTGGAACAACATGAAAGCAAACGGAGGCGGAGAACCTGGAGGATCAATTGCTGATGCAATTAATAGTTCTTTTGGAGGCTTCTCTGACTTTAAAGAGAAATTTTCATCCACTACGGCAGTAATACAAGGTAGCGGTTGGGGATGGTTAGTTTACAATCCTTCTTCAGGAAAGGTTGAATACAAATCAATGCCAAACCAAACCAGTCCAAGAACTGAAGGACTAGTACCATTATTGGGCTGTGATGTTTGGGAACATGCATACTATCTCAACTACCAAAATAAAAGACCAGACTACATCGCTGCATGGTGGAATGTAGTAAACTGGGATGAAGTAGAAGATAGATTCTCTAAAGCAAAATAAAGTTCTAATCTTTATTTTTTTATTCATTAAATATTTTTGATTTTTTCAGTCCCTATCCATGAATGAATTTATAACCGTCTGAGGAAGGTTGGTTGTAAATGAGTGAAGAACAGGCAGAACAATTAATGCAGCAAATGCAGATGCTTGAAACATATTTTTCTGATTTATCTCAAAGAGAGGCAACTTTCTATAGTATTTTGAGAGAAGCCACTGCTGCAATTGAATCCATTCAGTCACTTGGTAAAAGCCCTGAATCAGAAACTCTAGTTCCAATTGGAATGGGAACATATGTTCCAACAAAAATTTCATCAAATAGCAAAATCATTTTGAATATTGGAGCCGGAGTAGCAGTTGAAAAAGATTTTCCTTCAGCAATTAATTATCTTGAAGCCAGAATTAAAGAAATTGAGATTGCTTTGCAAGATACCGCTGTAAAAAAACAAGATGCAGCAAATAGATTAGAGCAAGGAAAAGCACAAATGAATCAAATGATGCAGGCAATGCAACAACCACCGCCATCGGGATAAAATATGTTTGATAAACTTCGTAGTGCGTTTTCTAATGCAGCGAAAAGTCTTGGTGAAAAAGAACTTAATGAAAAAGACATTGAAGACATTCTTTTTGAATTAGAAATCTCTCTTATGGAATCTGATGTAGCTACTGAAGTAATTGATTCAATCAAAGCTGATCTCAAGGAAAAATTGATTGGTTCTAAAGTTGATAAAAAAGAAATTGAAAAATTTGTTAAAGATAGTCTAATTTCAAGCATCTCTGCACTATTTGATTCGGCTGGAACATATGATTTGTTTGCAAAAATTGATGAAAAAAAGAAACAAGGAAAACCCTTTTTGATTTTGTTTGTTGGAATTAATGGAACTGGAAAAACTACTTCTTTGGCAAAAGTTGCACATTTGTTACAACAAGCAAAATATTCTGTTGTTGTTGCAGCAGCAGATACTTTCAGAGCTGGTGCAATTGAGCAATTACGAGAACACACAAATCGACTTAATCTAAAACTTGTTGCTCAGAATTATGAATCTGATCCTGCTGCTGTTGCAAGAGATGCCGTTCTTTATGCAAATTCTCACAGAACAGATTGTGTTTTGATTGATACTGCAGGAAGAATGCAAACAAGCAAAAACTTGATGGAGCAAATTGCAAAAATTACCAAAGTTGTAAATCCTGACATGAAAATTTTTGTAGGTGATTCATTGGCTGGAAATGATACTGTTAATCAAGCACGAGAATTTTATGAACATGTAAAATTTGATGCTTCTATTTTGACTAAGAGTGATGCAGATGCAAAAGGCGGTGCTGCTTTATCTATTGTAAAAATCACTTCAACTCCGGTTCTTTATGTTGGTGTGGGGCAGGAATATCCTGATCTAAAAGCTTTTGATAAGAAAACTTTCTTGGAAACTGTTTTTGGTTCATTAGATGATGTTGACATAAAGAAAGTTGTAGAGTCAGAACCAACACCAGAACCAACACCAGAACCAACACCAGAACCAACACCAGAACCAACACCAGAACCAACACCAGAACCAACACCAGAACCAACACCAGAACCAACACCAGAACCAACACCAGAACCAACACCAGAACCAACACCAGAACCAACACCAGAACCAACACCAGAACCAACACCAGAACCAACACCAGAACCAACACCAGAACCAACACCAGAACCAACACCAGAACCAACACCAGAACCAACACCAGAACCAAAACAGAAAATTTTATCCGATGATCCCTTTGATGGAATTAAAGATGATGATATTGCAACTTATTCAGATCTGTTTGATGTTCCACCACCTGAAAATGACAATGATGCAATCAAGCTAGGAAATAAAATTCGTGAATGGATTAAGAACGACAGGCCTAAACCCGGTGAATCAAAAGAACGAGACGATGAAATTGAAGATATACAAAAACATGATAAAGAAGAAAAAATTAAAAAGAAACGAGGTATGTTTGGATTCTTTAAGAAATGAAACTCAAAACAAAAAATTTACTCACTTTAGCGGAACTAACCCCAAAGGAATTTTTAGGATTAATCGATGAATCCATCAAACTAAAAAAAGAACTCAAAAAAGGTGTAAACAAACCTATTTTGAAAAATAAAACTTTGGCAATGATCTTTCAAAAACCATCGACTCGAACACGTGTAAGTTTTGAAACAGGAATGTTTCAGCTAGGCGGGCATGCAGTTAATTTATCATCAAATGACATGCAATTATCCCGTGGCGAATCAGTAGAAGATACTGCAAAAACTCTTTCAAGATACACCGACTGTATTATGGCACGTGTGTATTCACATGACTTGCTAGAAAAATTATCTGAGCATTCCAGTGTACCCGTAATTAATGGACTGTCTGATTCTTTTCATCCTTGTCAAATTTTAGCAGACTTTATGACGATTAAAGAAAAAAAGAAAAAACTCAAGGGACTAAAGATTGCATGGATTGGAGATGGAAATAACGTGTGCAATTCTATGATTTATGGTGCAGCATTATCTGGAATAGAAATGTCTGTTGCAACTCCAAAAGAGTTTGAACCTGACAAGGATGTTGTTAAAGAATCAAAGAAATCAACTAAAATTGAATTAACTTCTGATCCATTCACTGCAACTAAAAATGCAGACGTTGTAGTTACTGATACATATTCATCAATTCATAACAGTGATCCAAAAAGAATCAAAAAATTCCTTCCAAAATATCAAGTCAATCCAAAACTGATGAAAACCGCAAGCAAGGATGCGATCTTTATGCATTGTCTTCCCGCAAAGCGAGAACAAGAAGTAACGTCATCTGTAATTGACAGTACTCAATCTGTTGTATGGGATGAGGCAGAAAATCGTCTACATACTCAGAAGGCTTTGCTTGTTGCCCTAATTCGCGCTTAACGTATATAAGAGCAGATTCAAACTCGGTTTCTATAGATGGCCTATTCGAAAATATTGCGAAGACTTAGAGAGGAAAAGACCAATTATAAAAAACGTGGTACCATGTTGATGGGTAAACGCGATTTTATCACTGTAAATATTACTAATGAAAATACTCAAGTCCAAATTCTAAAGCCTGGAATGGCAGGAGATAAAGTAGTTGCATCTGCACACTCTAGATATCTTCTTGAGAAAGGATGGAAGGGTTCTAGAAAAAGTGTACCTGCAGCATATCTTACTGGATATTTAGCAGGAAAGAAAGCGCTTGGTCAAGGTGCAAAGGATGCTATTCTTTACACTGGGACTAGAAGATACACTCAAAGAATGGCAGCAGCTCTCAAAGGAGTTATTGATGCTGGAGTTCAAGTACCGGCCAACGAAGAAACATTTCCACCTGAGGATAGACTGAACGGTGAACATCTTACAGTAAAAAATGAAGTCTCAAAAATAAAATCTACAATTGACAGTGAGGTCAAATAGACATGAGCCAAGCTGCACAATCTAAAGGTAAACCAGGTCAAAGAGGACGAGGTCCACCAATATATGGGAGTGGTCCACCAGGCGGAGTTAAAGGTGGAGACCGTCCAAGAAGACCAAGAAGAGAACCTGAAGAAGAAGTTTGGGTTCCAAAAACTATCTTAGGTCAAAAAGTTGCATCTGGAGAAATTACTTCGCTTGAAGAAATTATTGAATCTGGATTAAGAATTCAAGAATCTGGAATTATCAAAAAACTATTGCCTGATTTGAAAAGTGAAGTTGTAGATGTTGGTATCATTCAAAAAATGACTTCAAATGGACAATCAACTCGATTCAAAGCAATTGTTGCAACTGGAAACGAAAATGGTTACTTGGGAATTGGTCAAGGAAAATCAAAACAGATGAGAATTGCAATTGAAAAAGCAACTAGTCAAGCTTACCTTAATGTCAACCCAATCAAATTAGGATGTGGCAGTTGGGAATGCAGATGTGATCAAAAACATTCTGTTCCATTCAAAGTTAAAGGAAAAGGCGGAAGTGTTACAATTGAAATTATTCCTGCACCTCGTGGATTGGGTCTTGTTGCAGGTGGTAAAATTAAACGACTATTGGAATTGGCTGGTCTCAAGGATGCATGGACTACTGCAAAGGGCTCTACTCCTACGATGAACTCTACTTCTAAAGCAATTTTGGACTGTCTAAGACAGACATTTAGTCAAGGTTGATAGAAAATGGCAAATGCATATCTTGTTGTTAGAATAAAAGGTCAAGCCGATTGTCCCTATTGGGCAACTCATACAATGACTTTGTTGAAATTAGATAAAAAATACCGTGCAACAATTTTACCTATCAAAGAAAACACTTTGGGAATGCTGAGAAAAGTACAGCACTATGTTTCTTGGATTGAACTTGATGCATCATTGGCAAAAGAATTGATTGATAAAAAAGCAAGAAAAGGTGGTTATCAAAAAATCACTCCTGAAGATCTTAAAGAACTAGGATTTGCAAGTTCTGATGAATTAGGAACTGCATTGGCTGAAGGAAAAGCTACTCTATCTAAATTAAAACCTCTAAAACCTTGGTTTGCTTTATCCCCTCCAAGACTTGGATTCAAAAGAAGTACAAAGAAACTTTATGGAAACAAAGGTATTCTTGGACAAAACAAAGAGCTTGACGCTATTGTAAGGAGAATGATTTGAGATGGCAACAAGATTAAGAAAAACAAGACGACTTAGAGGAGGACGACACATGGGATGGGGACAAGTAGGTCAACACCGAGCAAGTGGTCACAAAGGTGGTCTTGGAGTTACAGGTATGATGAAGCATCATTGGAGTTCTACTTTAAAATATGAACCAGATCACTATGGTCATGATTCCACTAAACCACCTCACCCAAATATTACAAAAACATGGACTAGCGTCAGAGATCTTGATGACTTGTTCTTAAAGTTCGGTAAAGAAGAAGGAGGAAAGAAAATCGTAGACCTTGAAAGTGCAGGATACGAAAAACTCCTTGGTGGCGGAAAATTAACTAATGCATATTCCGTCAAAGTAAAACAATTCACTGCAACTGCAGAAGAAAAGCTAAAAGCTGTTGGGGGAGAGGTGCTATCTGATAATGGCTGAGGGTAGTATTACCACAATTATTCGAAAAATAGTTTTCAAAGCAGAACCCTATCTTCCTCAAGTACCAAAACCAAAAAAGAAAATTCCACTTCCAACCAGATTGTTATGGTGTGGGGTGGCATTACTCATTTACATGATAATGGGTCAGACTCCATTATTTGGGGCAACAGCACCACAGTTTGACTTTTTAGCATTTGCCAGAGTTATTTTTGCATCACAACAAGGAACTCTTGTTGAGTTAGGTATTGGACCCATAGTTACTGCTGGACTCTTGATGCAATTGCTGAGAGGCTCAGACATTCTCAAATTTGATTTCAAAAAACCTGAAGAAAGAGGTATCTTTCAGACAGCAACTAAAATTGTAACATACATTGTAATTGTTGCAGAATCTATTGTATATGCTACTGCAGTATATGGACCTGGAGTTACAGAGCCATACTTTTTGTATGTGATGATTGGACAGCTGATGGCAGCATCGATTATCATTATGTTCTTAGATGAATTAATTCAGAAAGGCTGGGGTCTAGGTAGTGGAATCAGTCTTTTCATTATGGCAGGTGTTGCTCAGCAAATTCTTTGGAGCATGTTTAGCCCGTTGCCTGCAGGTGATGGTGGAACGATTGGTATCATTCCATACATTGGTCAATCAATAATGGGCGGTGACTTGTCAAACATTCTATTCCGTTCAAATCAACTTCCGAGCATCTTTGGATTGTGTCTTACTGCTGGAATCCTGCTAATTCTTGTATTCACGCAGGGAATGAAAATTGAGATTCCAATTGTATCTACAAAATACAGAGGCTTCTCTGCAGTCTATCCTATCAAATTGATGTATGTATCTAACATTCCTGTAATTTTGGCATCTGCACTTACGGCAAATGCTGTTTTCATATTCCAAATGTTGTGGGCAAACATGAACCCGCGAAATAATAATTTCTTCATGAACTTTGTCGCGCAGTTTGATCCGACTAGCCCCTCTACACCTATAGGTGGTATCATCTACTACATCACTCCTCCAAGAGGTTTGGATGTGGCCGCATTGGATCCAATGCGTGCAGTAGGTTACATTCTGTTTATGATAGGAATTGTAGTTGTATTTGGTAGATTGTGGGTAGAGCTTGGAGGTTTGTCACCAAAGAGTGCAGCTCAGAACTTACTTGATGCTGATGTGCAAATTCCTGGATTTAGAAGATCAAATGCTCCAGTTGAAGCATTACTTAACAAGTACATTCCATCAGTTACAATTATTGGTTCTATGATTTTGGGTCTGTTGGCCGGCGTATCTGATGTTCTTGGCGTATTTGGTTCTGGAATTGGAATTTTACTTATGGTGGATATTCTCATCAACTATTACACACAGTTAGTAAGAGAACAAGTAGAAGTCGTCATGCCGCGTTTGGGTGCTTTACTTGGAAGGAAATAAGAGAATAATTCTAGTAGGAATTCCCGGTGTTGGAAAAACTACCATCTTATCTAAAATGGTAGAAATTCTAAAAAATCATGATAAAACCGTCCATGTAGTAAGTTTTGGAACTTTGATGTTTGAAGTTGCAAAAGAAAATGGTCTCAAAGATAGAGATGAGCTCAGACATTTGCCTGTAAGTGAACAACAACATCTTCAAAAAATCACTGCTGAAAAAATTGCTGCATACGATGAACAAGTAGTGATTATAGATACTCATGCATTTATCAATTCACCAGAAGGTTACTATCCTGGATTGCCAGAACATGTTTTGAAAATTATCAAACCTACAAACTTTGTTTCAGTTTCAGCAAAACCTGAAGAAATCTACAACAGACGAATGAAAGATGAAACACGAAATCGAGATAAAATCACTCTACCTAATATCAATAAAGAACTAGACATTCAATCGGCAATGATCTCAGCTTGCACTGTGCTTACAGGCTCACCTGTGAAACATATTCTTAATAGAGAAGGAAAGATTGATGAAGCCATAGACAAAATAATTAATGCGATAGGACTGTAAAAAATGGATTTTAACTTTATTCTACTATTTCTCGATTCAATACACCTGCAATTTGATATCTTCGGTGGTGAGGAGGGAAGACAGGCCCTTGGTAGTGATGATCCAATCATCAAAGGGATAATTCTTTCAATGTTTGCAGTTTCTGGATTTGGAATTGTACTGAATCTTTTCAACGCTGGAGTTCGAAAGAAGATGGTGGACCAAACAAAACTAAAACGAATTATGAAAGAAACAAGAGGATGGCAAAAAGAAAGAATGGCTGCAATGAGAGCCAAAGATCAAGCCAAAATTAACGAGCTGAGCAAAAAATCATCTTACATGAACAAAATGTCAATGGAGATGATGCAGATGAACATGCGTCCAATGATGATTACTTTTGTACCTTTAATTTTGATATTTTATCTTGTACTGCCACAATTGTTTTCTTATACTGTGGCACTATCTCCAATCCCACTAAATGTAATCCCAGGAGATTTCTTTCAGCTAACTTGTACCGCTGCACAAGCAATGGAAGAAGGTCATGTCTGCTTTGGTCATGAAAATGCATTGTATCTCTGGGCTTGGTACTTCCTTTCATCTATTGCATTTAGTGGCATTATTATGAAACTGACGAAAACCTCAATGGATCTCAGTTGACAAAATCTATAGTAATTTCTGGCCCTCCCGCAGTAGGCAAAACAACTGTTGCCAAAGGGTTGGCAGAAGAATTTCAATTAGAGTATCTTAGTGGTGGAGATGTTCTAAAAGAGATGGCAATAGAGGAAGGTTATGATTCTGATGGAGATGATTGGTGGGATACTGAGGAAGGAATGAGTTTTCTAAATCAACGCGAAAAAAATTCAAAATACGATAGAGCACTAGATGAAAAATTAACTGTACTCTTCAAAAGAGGAGGTGTGGTGATTACCAGTTACACTTTACCATGGCTAATCAAAGACGGAATTAAAATTTGGTTAGAGGGATCGCATGAAAGCAGTACTAAGAGAATGCAAAGAAGGGATAACATGAGTCCTCAAGAAGCTTATGAAATCACAAAAGAACGATTTGACAAGAATAAGGCATTGTACAAAAAACTTTATGATTTTGATTTTGGTGAAGATAAATCTGTGTTTGATTTAATTATTAATACTGATAATCTTTCAGCACAACAAGTAATCGATGTTGCAAAAGAAACTGTGAGAAAACTACTATGACTCTAAAACAACTAGAAAATCTAATTGAAATTGATCAAGACATCACTGATGATGCATTTGGGACATATTATGACAAAAGATCACTTGAACAATTACTAAACTACGGCATCATTCTATTGGATAAACCTCCTGGCCCTACAAGTCATGAAACAGTTGCATGGACAAAACGAATTTTGAAACTTCCAAAGATTGGTCACAGTGGAACACTTGATCCTCAGGTTTCAGGAGTACTGCCATTGGGATTAGGTGAGGCAACTAAAGCATTAGGAGTTTTACTTTTAGGTCCTAAAGAGTACGTTGCATTAGGACGAGTGCATTCTCTTCCGTCAAAAGAAAAACTTGCTGAAATTATTGGTTTGTTTAAAGGAGAGATTTTTCAAAAACCCCCGCAACGTTCAGCAGTTGTACGGCAAACAAGAACAAGAACTATCTATGAATTTGAATTAATAGAGCAAAAAGAAAGACTTCTCTTAACTCGAGTGTTGTGTGAGGCTGGAACCTATATTAGAAAATTATACTATGATATTGGAGAAATTCTAGGACCTGGCGCTACAATGATTGAGCTTAGAAGAACCAGGGTGGACCAATTTTATGAATCTGATGGCCTAGTCACTCTTCATGAACTGGCAAATGCATTTGCGTTATGGGAGGAAAACAAAGATGATTCTAGATTAATGAAAATGATAAAACCTGTAGAGTATGCTTTAAGTGAATTAAAATCCGTAATGATTCGTGACTCTGCAGTAGATGCAATGTGTCATGGTGCTCAACTTGCAATTCCTGGCATTTTGAAAATTTCTCCGAATCTAAAGAAAGGTGATCTTGTTGGAATTTACACACAAAAAGGAGAAGCAGTAGCTTTGGCTGAATCTACAATGTCTGAAGAAGAGATTCGTGATGCAACAAAGGGATACGCATTTGAAACAAAGAGAATCATTATGGCTCCAAACACATATCCTAAAAAATGGAGAACCAAACCAACGCATCCAAAGGATTAACATCAAATAATTATTCTAAAGACATGTTAGCAAAAAGCCTAGTAATTTTTATTGTAATTGGAATGGTTTCAGGATTTGTGTATGGTATTTACTTGATGGATGTAAAAAATACAAATCAACTGGTATTTGTTGAAGGTCCTTCAATATCTTTAGTTACTGAAAAATTTGATTTTAAAAAAGGCGAGGTGATAAAAATTCGAATTGTAAATTCTGGCACAACTTCTCTAATTTTTTCTGATGCATCTTATGGTCTTAGAATTACCGGATTATCTGGAATATTGATGTATACACCAGTTAGTGTACAAGTTGTTTCCCATCTTGATCCTGGTGATGAAATTGAATTATCGTGGAATCAAATAAAAAATGATGGTGATGTCGCATTAGAGGGTCTATACAAAATATCTGCAAAGGGAATGGATGAGCAAGGAATTCCCGTTGAGAAATCCACTATTGTTACAATTTGGAAGTAGACTCTCAATAAAGTAACATAATTTATAATCACATTTTACCAAGTACTTTTGTCGTTAGACTTGTGCCGGGGTCGCCTAGCCTGGTAGGGCGCGCGCCTGGAAATTATTAACCATAAAGCGCGTTCTCGCAAGGGAACGGGAGTTCAAATCTCCCTCCCGGCGCCATCCAATAGTATAAACCTCCGCCGCCCATACTGTACTGTCATTAGCTACAATACAGCAAACCCGAGTTAATGTCCCAACAAGATCGTCAATCTATGACTATGATGCAAGAATTACAAGAACTCTGATACTAATTCAAAATGAAACATCCCCAAAAAATCAGAAGATCATACGACGATATGATGATCTAATGACGTGTGCATCTATGGCCAAAGCAACACGTCACAAGCATCTTCAAACTATCTTGAATCTAACTTGATACCTGAAAAAGGATTGGGATGTGGCTACTACAAATGATATTGGAAATTTAGTTGTTGAAATTGTTAGGCGCTATGCAAATGATAACGGACAGGAGACCTACACAAGTTATGATCACAAAAACATTCTAAAAAAATGGAGCAAAAAATATAAAAAATCGTGGTGGATTGGAGGAAATTTTAAACAGAGTTTTCGATGAATTTCTTGAAAAAGAAGATGATGGTTATTTTACAGTAAACAAGAAGGGTAAATTAAAAATTAATGATCTAATCTCTCAACTACGTAAATAATTTACAAGAATTAATTGTTAGGGATTTTAACTAATCAAGCAATTCCCCTTCAGAGAATTAGAGTGCCAATCTAATTTCACAAATCCCGATCAAGGAACTAATTTTTCCCTAAAAACGGTTCAAGCCTTAAATCTCATCATCTAGGGAAAATATTGTGGCATCAAATAATATAATAATGAATCTTGATGAACAATATCTAATTGAGACTAATGAATAAATTCTCAAAAATCATGAGAAATTAACTGGTCAGCAGGTATGGATTGAGGTTATTCCTAAAAACATCATTAATGTATTTCCAAAAATAAACAATGTTGGTAATTCTGGAAATAAGGAAGAGGATTTGATTGAAAAAACAGCGTGTATAATAGCTGTGATTCCTTGGGCTCAAGTATTCTTTGATGGTAATAGAAGAACTGGAATTATCGCAGCAGGAACATTTCTGCGTGATAATGGATATGATTTAGATATTAATCCAGAAGATGAGAACCTGGAATTAAGAAAATTGTTAAGTGAGATCAAGAAACATTACGCTGACCTTGAACCAAGTATTATGAAGCAGTTGTCTTTTTATATTTCAAAAAGAATGAAACCATTATGAGTCCAAAACATGAAAAAAGTAATAATGAACTTATCAAAAAATACTCTAAACTTTTAACTGATCTCGCTACTGACGACTGATCTCAACTCTTCTTATTTTAACAACTTATGCCGTCCATTTTCATCCCCAAAATGGTGGCTGAATCCCATGGAGTCATATCTATTCCTATTGGGGTGTCAAACTGATCTGACAAATCTCCCTGACGTTCCAACCAAAAGGACTCATCATAAATGAAAAATTACAAAATATTTCATAATATGACTAACAAAATAATGGGATGTTCATAAAGTGTTCTAATGATTAGTGAATCCATACAGGTTTGAACTCAATAAGATAGCATTCTTTATGAATACACACCAACAGAAACAATTAGAAAATGAAAAGTAGACTTTTGATAATCATTATAATTGTAATTTTGATAATTAGCATTATGATTTCATTAAATTTCCTCTTGACATTGCCACAATTTGGATCAGAACATTGTCCAGGATTGGAATTACGCAAGTCTCTAGGGCTAGTTGATCCCAATGCTGCATGTCTTTAGGTTTGAGATGTTAAAATGAAAACTAGGTACAAAATAATCATCATAATTGCTCTTATTCCTGTTGTAGTTATTGGAGGTCAGATTGTGTTTCTTGCGGGCTCTATTCAGATAGGGGGAGTTTTGGCAAGTATTGTGTCCGATGATGCTTTTGATAAAGAAATGAGACAGCTAACTGAAGTAAAATTATTTCATGAAAAATATGGCGAGTCTACAACAGGTCATTCCACTGACATCATAGCATGGAAAGAGATCTACTATAGCGTAAAGGGTCCAGATGGCAATCAGGCTGCAGATCTTTTTGTAAAAAAGAACATGCTACATGGGGATATCAGGATGCAATTATCATGCGTCTATGACATTCAGTCTCATCAAGAGTATCACAAGAATTCAGAATTACAACGCCAAGAAGGAAATATCTCAGAGTATGAATCAGATGACTCTGAATTTGCACTTTATCTTGTTGATCAAGAGAAAATCTTGGAACATCTAAAGAAAAAACATTGTTTTAGCGGAACACGTGATTAGAAAATGAAAACTAGATACATAGTCATTGGTGCAGCAATCTCTCTTCTGATAGGTATTACTATAACAATACTTAGCTTTGAGACAATTCCTTCTGAGCCTCCAGAGAATTTACCTGAAGGAATGACTCCTATTACTCCAGTTGTTGGAAAGACATCAACTCCAGCAGGACCTTATCTAATTTATGCAAGCATTCTTGTTTTGATTGGAACAGGAATTTACTCTTTGGTTGGTTTTCTGAAAAGGAGAAAAAAAGAATGAAAACTAGACTTTTGATAATCATTACAATGATCACTACCGTTTTTTTACTTGTTGCAGTTGTATATCCTACAATAAATTATAGAACTTGGGGAAATAACGAATTGTTTTATGCACTTCCTCCACCCGGCATGAAAATAATCTGTGATGAATGGTTGTGGCAACCCCCACAAAATTGCAGACCTGTATATGTTATTCAAGATACCGATATTGCCAATGTAACAATAATTCCAAACGCAATACCAAAGATAACTAATCTCGATAATATCATGATAACGATGGAAAGACACCCATGTTTTGGCCCGTGTCCTGCGTATTCACTTACGATTCATGGCAATGGCACAGTAGATTATGATGGGTTTAGTTTTGTGAATCCGCTTGGCAAAAAAACAATCCATATCTCACCTGACACAGTAGCCGAATTAGTTGGCAGATTTTATGAGATTGATTATTTTTTATTAGATGATCGTTATGAGTCACCTGTTGATGACAGTTCTGCTGTAAGTACCACGATCACCATTGGCAATTATTCAAAAAGCGTATACAACTATGCAAAAAAAGGACCAGAAAAACTACAATCATTAGAAAAAATGATTGATGATGCAACGATTTCTAGTTTGCCATGGGATGACATAGATCCAGAAAAGCATAGATCTATTGAGGAATAGTAAATAAAAATCAGAGTTCAAATATTCTCCAGTCCACACAGTTCAAACCTTATTGGGATTTGAACTATTCATTAGAACACTTTATGACCTTCTCAAATTTAGTTCAAGTAATGGAAGTATATGTACGCAAAGAGGTTCAGGCATTTGAATATGTCTCTTTTACTGAATTTAAAAATGAAGATGAATTAGATTTCTGCTGTGAGAAATTAAAGAAATATGTCTCTATTGTAAAAGCTTGGAGTGGAAAAATTGGAAAATTTTGCATTGTAGAAAAAGACGTTCTTACGCCAATTGATTATTGTCCTTTTTGTGGTGAAAAAATAGAGTACATTTCTGTGGAGTGAGAAAATGAAAACTAGGTTCTTGATAATTATTGCAATATTACTTGTATTACTTCCTTGGATTAGTGGATTGGAATTTGGCATAAACAATCAAGTCATGGTGGATGGTATTACAATCAGTGCCACTGTTGTTATGAGCATCACCATTGTCTTCTCTCTAGTATCGTGGTTTTTGTTTTCATGGGCATCCAAAAATATCAAATTCGCAGGAGTTTTACTGAGCATAATTACAGGTGCATCTTTAGTAATTCCATTTACCCAAGTTTTAGGGCCGATGACAGGAGTTATTGTTGGGGTTGTGGCCGGATTTGCAGCTTTTATGCTTCAAAAAAAGATGATGCCCCCTGCAAAAAATCAATCCCTGATAATTGCCACAATAACTATTGTCGCAACATATTTTGTTTTAATCATGATAGTTTTAGTATCTCAGACAACCCCACTATGGGATGCTGGTAATGGTATTGGTGCATGGACTGGTACGGCAGAGATGATGGAGGAAACGGGATTTGATAATATTTTAAATAACAATATTGGATTTGTTTTCTTTCTGGTAATAATTCCCTCTTTGATAATAACAGGATGGGTAATTCAAGATAAAAAGAAAACGAAAACTAGGCCTTTGATGATAATTACAATTGTTGTTTCTGTTTCAATCTTGATGTATGTTAATTTTGCATATCCTCAGGGAGATACAATTGACCTTGATCCAGACTTGTCACCATCTTATGCATTAGATTTTGCCACCTCTACAAATTCAATTTTTGTAGTTCTCCCAATGATATTATCAATTGTTTTCTTATTGATTATTATTCCACATTTAATTTTGAAAAGAAAAAAAATTCCTAGCAGGCCATACATATCACTTATTGCTGCTGCCATCATGTTATTTTTTGGAATACCAAGTCTAATTAACGGATTAGAAATAATTATTTTGCTAATACAAGAAGAAAGACTGCATTCATTGGACTTTATTGCAAATCTAACTGCTATGGCATCTATTGGTTTTATTCTTGCACTATTTGGTATGATTATACTGCTAAAATCAAAATTAATTATAAATTTACTAGGGAGAATTAAATGAATAAACCATTAATTTTTAGATGCATAACATTTGGCATTAATTTACTATTGCAGGTTTCCTAGTATTTTCTACGATTATGGTTTTTGTTTTCAGTATTTGGATAGGTGGTGGTATTCTTAGAGTGTTGGAGCGAACAGCTAATCATCCAATCCATCTAACATTGGCTATCTTTGCAATTATTATTCTTCTATTATTGCCAATTTCATATAATTTCCATAAAAATAGACGAAATAAGATAATTTTTTGCTCGGCTTTTACAATAATGACTATTACTACAGTAATACTGTTATCAATTTAATTGGAGAAAAAGAAAATGAAAAGTAGAGTGTTGATAATGATTGTAATTGTTGCAGTTGTTGCATCCAGCGCAACCACATACATGATCATACCTGTAAAGTACACGGCCTCATTTTATCCGGAATGGCTTCGAGACAATATGGATGCTGCTCAAAAACTTCGTAATTCATCTGTTCCAATTATTGGGGTAGACGTGGATGAAAAAATAGCTGTTCTGACAATATACATGACTGATGAGAATTCAGAAAAATACGTGCAAGAAATCGACGATTTGCTTGATGTTCCATTTGACATACTGTCTGAAACGCAATCAAGGGAATTGCAATGTCTAAAAACCTACAAAGACATTAGAGAAATTTCAAGAACTCATGGTTCTGCTACTGCTGAATTGCACGTAATAAAACACCAAAAATATTCTGTTGGTCAATATGTAGAGTTAAAATGTCCTGATTTCTCAGACCTTGAATCAATGAAAAAGAACCTGAAGAAATATTCCCTTGTTACAATTCCACAAAATGCATCTGTCGAGGGAGACCAACGCTTGAACCCTCAAGAAATCACCGTGGTTATGGGAATAAACAACACTGTAACTTGGATTAATGAAGATGATGTTGTCCATACATTTGGTAGTGATGATAAAAATAATCCATGGTGGACTGATACTATGATGCCTGGCCAGTCATCCTCTGTGACATTTAACAATACGGGAATCTTTAGTTATCATGGAATGCCTGGTCCTTGGGCA
Source organism: Nitrosopumilus ureiphilus (assembly GCF_013407185.1). Lineage (NCBI taxonomy): Archaea > Thermoproteati > Nitrososphaerota > Nitrososphaeria > Nitrosopumilales > Nitrosopumilaceae > Nitrosopumilus > Nitrosopumilus ureiphilus. The sequence goes on from NZ_CP026995.1 coordinate 525,456, forward strand.
ACTGGTACCGTAAAAGTCCTGGATGGATAGAAAATGCATTTATCAAAAGTCTAATTTTCATATTCTCGCTATCTCTGATTCTAATTTTCTTCTGTTTGATCTAGTTGAATAACGTACACGAACATTGCAACATGGACATCGCAAAAACTTTTCTTTGAAATAATAATCACATTTCGTACAGTAGCACCCACCTGTACGATATGCAATGTGTCTTGATGTTGATTCTGATTTAGTACATTGTCCTTTGCATAAAGTCAATTAAGATTCCTCACGGAGATGTTTATTTTGTTTTCTTTTGTCATGCCAACGTGTCAGTATTCTTTCTAGGAGTATGCCTCCCACAACAACTCCAATTGGAATTATAATTGAGAGTATTAATGGTTCTACTGAGTCTACACCAGCACCATCAAAGGATTGAGGATAAACGGTTCTATCTAAGGAAACAGAACCTGTATTTGCAGCACCTGAATCTGAAAAATCAAAATTTTCTACATCTGTATGAGGAGATTCAGATTCTGGAATTTGTGTGGGTTCTGATTCAGGTCTAGGCGTCCTTTCAGCATTTGAATCTTCTAGATTAACTTCAGGAAGTGGTTCAGAGGAGGACTGCGTATCACTTTCATCAACAGTTGATCTCACATCAACTATAAAATCATCCTGTCCAGATTGTTGCATCTGGTAATTACCATCACCATGTTTGAGTGTCATCCATGATACAAATCCTGCCATGCCAATTGCTGCAAACTTTGAGAATTTCTTTAGTGAGTTAATGATGGAATAGTTTGATTTTTCAGGAGTGATAAGAAATGACTGGTTTGTGGCAACATAGTATTTCATTTCCTGTCCCTTTGCAGATATTCCAGTTTTAGATATCTTAATCATTTTTGCTTTCTGCATCCTTTTCAAGTGATGTATTGTTAATGTCAGAGACATGTCGTTTTTTTGTGCTATTTCATTTGCAGTCATCTCGTTATCTGAGATTAATTTTAAGATCTTTCTGCTAGAATCATTACTAAAGATTTCCCCGACCAGTTTTATTTTATCATCATTAGTTGAGATAACTTCCACTTTATCTTCTGAATCTTTGTTAGACATGACAAATAACCTACTCATATTTTATGAATTAAGTGTTAGGTAAAATCCAAATTTCATCAAACGTTATAAACAAAATATCATCAGTTACAATACAAATGAATAACAAAGTACACATACTTGTTTTTAGGATTATTGAAAAGTGAGTTAGTTGGATAATAAAATAACATTTTCAGTCATTGCGGCAATCATCATACTTGGATCTGTAGGAATGTTTTATGCCATATCCTTGGATCAGAATTCTGATTCATCTCGATTTGACACAGTCAAGATCAACATTCCCCCAATGACAATAACTGATACAATCACAATTGAAGGTACAAATGAGATTCGCAAGTTTTCATCAGAAGAAGAGGTAAGGGCATTTCTAAAGTCATTTACGCAAGAAATTGCATTGGATAGTTCATTCAAGTATCCAAGACCCACCCTACCTCCATTCATGGAGCCAGTTAATTTCAGAGAAAGTGGAGACGCAACGGGCTCAATCCGAATTCCAGCTATACGCACTTCTGCTTCTATCAATACAGGTTCTGTATCTTTAGACAGAACCGTCTATCCTTCACCTTTTGACATAAATCAAAACAGCATATCTGACTATGAGGATTGGGGGCCTGAAAACCAGTACTCTCAAACAAATGTGCAGGTAAGACAAGTCGATGAGCCTGACTACATCAAGACAGATGGAACCTTTGTGTATGTGGTATATGATAGAAATTTAACAATCATTGATGCATATCCTGCAGAAGATGCCAAAGTTGTTTCAAAAGTTTCACTGGACATTGAGAACCAAAACCTTCAGAACATGTTTCTTAATGGTGAGAGACTGGCAATATTTTATAGCAGTTATGATACAAAAGAAACCATTCCTCTTTTTGAGATAGAATCACATTCAGTTAGCAGACCAGTAACTCATGCACTAATTGTAGATGTATCTGACAAAGAATCTCCAAAAATTGTTGATGATTATTCTATTGAAGGGTATTTTTTTGATGCAAGAATGATTGAAGAGCAGATATACTTTGTAACTGTAAGCAACGTGGATTATTACAATTCTCCAATTCCTCGCATATTGGTAAATTCTGAAACTGTGATGACCCCCGATGTGTTTTACTTTGATTCCTTTGAGCAATCATACAACTTTAACACCATAACTGCAATTGACATGTTTGATTCTGACCGGATAAACTCTGAAACTTTTCTCATGGGTAATACTGGTACTCTATTTGTATCTGAGAATAGTCTTTACATCACATATCAAAAAAACATGCATTCGTTATACTATGATGTCATCAAAAAAGACATCTTTTTTGATGTGATGGTGCCAATGCTTCCAAAAGAAATTCAATCAAAAATACTTGAAATTAAAAATAACACATCCCTTGACTGGGGACAAAAATGGAATACCATATCAGATGTTTTGCAGCAGACATTTAACAAAATGAAACAAAATGAAAAAGAGCAACTAATATCTGAAATACAGGAACGGGCTTTTGAATACCAGACCAAGATCAGAGAAGATATGCAAAATACCGTAATTCACAAAATCTCACTTGATGGAAGCAATATAGAATACAAGGCAAAAGGGGAGGTTCCAGGAAGGCTGCTAAACCAGTTCTCAATGGATGAAAAAGATGACAGGTTCAGGATTGCGACAACTTATGAACATTTCACAAAGGATGAGGGGAATCGCAGGTACAATGCAGTGTATGTGTTAGATGAGGATCTTGATATAGTCGGAAATCTTGATGGAATTGCACCTGATGAGAGTATTTTTTCTGCAAGATTCATCAATGACAGACTGTATCTTGTGACATTTGAGCAAATTGATCCCTTCTTTGTGATTGACTTGTCTCAAGACACTCCCAAAATATTGGGTGAATTGAAGATACCTGGATTCTCAAACTATCTACATCCATATGACAAAGACCACATAATTGGATTGGGCAAACATACAGAAGAGACAAAAAATGGAGGAGTGCGCCAGCTGGGGGTAAAGATTGCACTGTTTGATGTGTCTGACGTGAAAAATCCTAAAGTGCTAGACGAGGTGATTTTTGATAACCGTGACTCCAATTCTGCTGCTGCCCGAGATCACAAGGCATTTTTGTTTGCCAAGAGAAACGGTATACTCTCAATTCCAATTGATCAAAACATAAAGTCCCCTTCTGGAAAACAGTATGACTTTTGGTATGGATTCTATGTATACACAATTGACACAGAAAACGGATTTGACAAACTTGGAAACATAAAACACTATGACAATTCAGACAGGTTTGACGTGTATTTGGATCCTCGTTCGTTTTACATAAACGATGTACTTTATACCGTATCCTCAAAGGGAATAAGGATGAATGATCTTGATGACATTCAAAACGAGATAAACTCCATTGGTTTTGAACCTACCGGGAAATTTATGGATGTTTTAAAGTGACATGCCAAAAGATTAGAACACTGCCAATACCAAAACTCAAATTTAAAAACAAGAATCAACAACCATGTTGAATCCGCGTGACAAATATCCCATTATTATCATAATGTCAATAGTTTCAATTACATATTTGATTTACAATGTCTTTACTCCATTATACTATCATTTTACAATGGGTGATTCTTTTCCATTAAGCAATCTGTATTATCAAAATTGGTCATATTCATTTGGTATGGATCTTTTTGCACTTGGAGGTGTTGCACTATATGCTGGAGCATCCGTATTTGCATTGCTTTTAACAAACAGCACTACCACTCCACCATTCCCAGGAATTATCTTCTTTTTGTCATCTTGGATATCTATACCGTTGATGATAAAGATAACCACTGGAATTCCAAAATGGAGAAGAATACTTTACATCTATCTGGTTGCAACACAACTGTCTAGTTTGGTTTGGCATACTGGACAGGTTTTGGAGGATAACGATGATTTGAAAACTAGAGTTCAAACATGTGTCCCCCATTCAAACCTGTTGGGATTTGAAGATAGAGAAAATTTTTCTAGTTGTAACTAATAATCTAAAATGGTAGCAGAATATTGCAACTATGATGAAATGTAAAAATACAGGAAAACAATATCTGAAAACTTTTTCATAATTTCACTTTCAAACTAATACATTTTCTATTCATAGCGCCTATCGGAAATGCTTGATAGCACTCCGGCGCCATCCAATTAGTATAAACCTCCACCGTCCGTACTGTGCTGTTATTGGCTACGGTACATCAAACAAGAGTTAACTCATCTACAAAATCATCAATCTATGACTATGATTCAAGGATTGCAAGAACTCTGATACTGATTCAAAATGAAATATCTCCAAAAAATCAGGAAATAATCCAATCCTATTCCGTTGATTGATTTTTTAATTTCAGATTTACAAATATTGCAAATATTTTCAGAATCATATTCTTTGCAATCACATACACATTCTTTGAGTTCCATCATAACTCACGTTAATCAAGAGATTCAGGATGTCCTTTTCCACGGAGTGAAAAAAGAACTATCGCCAGAGTTATTGCAACTCCAATAGCAGCACCATATGCAGCAAGTCCAGCTTCTGCCATGAATCAATTACTACGAGATTGACAATAAGCATGACGGTATTAAAATGAAAAATTTGTTTAATTTTAGATACTGAAATTTGATAAATTTTCATCATTTGGATATTATAGTTTATTGATGATGAGTTCATAATAATTTCAGATTGAACATTTATGACACAAAATCAATATCATGTGTAAGTTGTGGACAAGTAATTGGTGAAGTAGATTACGATGCAGAAATTATTCGTCCAAAATGTGGTCAGTGTTCAAATCCAACCCCGCATTTTAAAGACAAAATGCCATACTTGATTTCACATTAGATGAATTGATGTTAAGAACATGTCTGTTCAATTTTTTTCAAAAATTTTTTTACAGTAATTAAGAAACTAAAGAATCAAAATTATATTCAATATTATTTTTAAAATACTAATGTCAGTGGATATTCATCAAGATATCCGGGATTTGGAGGCCAACATATTATGAATAGAGGACAACATCTTAGAATTTTTGAGGCAAATATGATGAAGGAATTAGAAAATCTTTACATCAACTAGAATCAGATTTCACATATCTTGGTATTCTTGCAAATGGGGCCTCAATTGACAAAAATGAAGGCAGAAAAATTATGGAATTTCTGAAAATTCATTACAATTACTTGTAAAATTATCTGTTTCTGCATATTTCTCTAAACATTTGTTTGATTTTGGAATGACCAATCTTATCTAAAATGTTGTCCTCTTAATATAATTGAGTAAATCCATTCAAGATACTAAAGACATCTTTTCAACGTCTAGAAAAAATACTAATAGATTTTTCAATCAAGTTAAAAAAACAACTCCCAAATATCATCAATCTATGGTTAATCTTCAACAGGATTATGTAGATGTATGGAGATCTGTGATAAACTCTACTATTCTCCTAGAACAAGAATATGCTAAGAATGTGGGATATTTGACAGACATACCTGAATCAGCAATACAAACCATTCATGAGATGACTGAAGCATCGATATTAACATATCTTCAACAAAATCAGTTCATTTTTGATACCACTAAAATAACTAAACGAACCTTTGATACATTTATTCAAAATACAAAGTCATTTTCTTCGCTAAATAAGGAAATAATGGAATATCTAATAGAAGTATTTGAACAAAAATAAAAATATAAAATCAAATTATAAAAAATTCCAGTACATGGTCCAGATTAAAATTTGACAATTTCTTTTTGAACAATACAAAATTTATCTCAGAAATACAGGCATGAAAAGTACAATTTTGATATCTAAATATTGTTTATTTTAATTTCATTTGAAAATAGAATGAAAAATTAACAAATGTTCAATATTTTCTAAACTGTCTTTTTATTCTATGATTTGATCGTTATAATGGATAGCAATCAAGTAATTCCAAACATTGCATTGTTAAAAACGGAGCTGCAGTGATTTGTTGTCAAGGGATGGCAAAGTGGTTTTGGTTACTATCTGATTTTTAATTTCGATAATCGACAATTTAATATCTAATGCTCACCTACCTTGTGTATGAGACAAACATGGTATTGTAAGGTTTGTGATATGAAATCTATTCTAACAGGTGGTATGACAAATATATCATGTACAAACTGCGATAAGAAAATGATTGAGATATCCGAATGTAAACACTTTTCATTAGTTCACAAATAATTTTTAATCCCACTATCGTAATTCTTGATGCATAGAATCTGAGCAATTACAAAAAGTTTCATTAAGGATGACTGTGTATGTTATGTATGAAATACATTTGTAAAAAATGTAATTACACTATTGAAGGATTTGCAGATATCATCCCAAAACTGCTATTTCATGAAAAGATTTGTAGCTAAGGCACATGATCTGAACAATTAACTTGCTGAACCAAAATTGTCGACTCATGCAATTCAATGGCTAATAGAAATTTATCACGAATCAATATCCTATCTGATCACAGAATTAAAGAACTAAAACCCAGGATCATTCTTTTTAATTATAATCTCCTATAGTAATTATGACCAGAACCCAAAGAAGACGAGATACGGCACATCCTACACGGGATGGAAAACATAATCCTGTGTGTATTGATCCTGACTGCAGGGATTGTCTTAAAGTATGAGTTAGATTTCTAACTTGTACTTGGTATTATTCTAAAATATTCTGAAAACACTATGATGATAGAAAATTAAGTAATGACAAAATATTGCAAACTAGTTTTTAACTCTCGATCTTGTGTATTTTTGCAAATAATCCAAATTATACGCCAAATAAGAAATAATACTATAAACTTACGTGGGTGTTTTTAGGGAGTTAAACTAATTTTGTAAATCTCTCTCATGGTTTAAATATTAAAACACTGGTTTTCTTGATTCATCTAGTTCTACTATGAGGTATTTGCAAAGTTTGTTTGAAATTCTACATTTATCATATGGTTCCAGATACAAAGCTTGCATTAACAGGGACTGAAAATGTAATCACAATGGTATCTAAAATATTTGATCCACTGTTTGCAACTATGATCTTTGGTACCGGATTGGGATTTGCTGTATATACAGGAATAGTAGAGCAACACGGCAGAACAATCTCGGTAAAAAATAACCCTACAACTTTATGATCATCTTGCCTAGAAACCTAGCTTCGGAAAAATAATTAATAAAAATATGGTTTAATCCCTCATTTGGTGAATCAATGTGGTCTGGCAAATTGTCTTTTTAGTTTTTGAATTCATCACATGACTGGATGAAATAAATAAATTTCTATTTTGTGAGTAAATTAGGCAATGTGAAGGCATTAACATTTGTAAAGAAAAATGAATTAAATTTTACAAACATCGAGAAATTTACAGATTAACTTCAAATAGCATTTTAGCAAATTTGGGATATGTCACGACATTACAAAAAACCCTGTCTTGATTGTATGAGAATTAGGTGCGAGGTAAATTGTAATTGTGATTGTCATTATGATCCACGATATTGATAATAAATCTATAAAAGTTCAGAGGATTTTTTCATTATTTCTTCAATTTTTCTTTCTTCCACATGCATAACATGTTCAAATTCTTTTCGCAATTTATCATATTTAATTTGTTTTTCTTTCTCAGCCATCTCTGAGAACCTAATCAATCTTATTTCATCTACAATGGCGGTGATTTTGTCACTAGTCTCAAACATTATTTCATCAATTCTCTTAGATGATTCTGGATCCATATCTAACAATACGCATTATCATAAATAATCATTCCATTTTTTGCTATGTGCCAAACCATATTTTAAAATCATTTAGTAACAATGTTAAAACTAAACAATTGTCCATATTTCTAGAATATGGTTTTTATTTCATGAAAACAAAATTATTCATAGTAATCTGCAAGAAAACGTCTGGAGAACAAGAGTATCTATGAGCGATATGGTCAAAGGATGATTGCTTGGCTTTGTAAAATTACTATTTAGATTTTTCATATGGTTAGGGTACCTAAACTTCAAAAAATTGATTCAGATAAAGGGAATAATTCTTCATGTGTGTGCTGTATTATAATTTCAGATTCTGAAACAGGAGAAACTTTTTGTCAAAATTGCGGTGTGGTCTTATCGGATATGATTTTTCAGGATAGAAAAGACGATGATATGTTTTCAGACAATGTATTTGCTTTACATGGTGGAAATCGCTCTTCCCTAAGACTTCATGATATGGGACTAGCAACAACTGTTGGCAAATTTAATCATGACTCCACAGGAAGGCCAATTGATTACAAAATGAAACAGACAATGAAAAGAATGAGATTTTGGGATGCACGAAGTAAAACAAAAAACACTTCGGAACAAAATTTAAGACAGGCCCTGTTGGAAATGGAAAAATTAAAAGAAAAATTGTCACTGACAGACGCCATTATGGAAAGATCTTCTTATCTTTATAGAAAAGCTGCAAAAGCTCAATTAATTCGTGGTAGAAGTATAAAAGGAGTAGTAGGGGCATGTGTGTATATTGCATGTAGAGAAATGGATGCAACACGAACAATTATGGACATTTCACACAATCTTCAAGAAAATAGAAAATCTATTGCAAAAAACTATAGAATGTTGTTTCAAAATCTTCAATTGACTGTATCTGTACCAGACCCCCTCAAAGGTATTGTAAAGATTGCAAATAATCTGGAAATTTCAGAGAAGATAAAACGAGAAGCTATACGTATTTTTGACACTATAAAAGAGCAGGAATTAATTGCAGGTAAAAAACCCGATGTAGTTGCAGCTACTATAATTTACATGGCAAGCATCAAAACAGGAGAACATTTATCTCAACAAAAGATTTCAAACGTATCTGGAGTAACAGCAGTATCCATTCGTAATCGCTATAGAGAATACTCAAAATATGTTAAATTGATTTAATTTTTTACATTTTTATGCGTGGCCAAAACCCAAACAAGAAATTAGTATTATATCCTGAGTATGGAATAAAGTTTCAATGTTTAGTCTCTTATGATTAATTCACTCAAGGGACTTTGCACCTAATCTAAAAACCCTGTTTGGTTCTTCCCTACAGAGTCTACGAATTTTCTTAGGATTGAAAGTGATGTAAGTATAATGATTACAAGTATTGAAAAAATTTCTGTTATCCAAAGTATAGTTCTGCTTGTCATACAGGATTGCTTGATATTCATGCTAGGGCAGATAGTATTAGAGAAAATATTGCAGATGCAAAAGGATTTTTGTATGGAAGTGCATCAAACACGTTTTTTACATTAATTTGAGCATGTGGCATATTGGACTAGCTATAATATGGATTAGAAAATGAAAACTAGACTTACCTTATGGACTTCTTTATATAAAACTATTTCATAAAATCACTATGGAGTAGAGTCTCGACTAGAAATTTCCTTTAGCATATCAAAGGACGGGCGAACATATTACCTTTCGAGATCTTTACTCTCACTTTTGTCTTTGTCCTTTTGTCAAGATACTCCACAAATTGATAACTGAGGCTTTTGCCCTCAAAAAGTCTATGGTGGTTGAAACTTAACCGGAATAGGATGCAACATATTTTCTCTTGTCCCAGAGCATCCAGTAAATAATTCTCAATAATTTTGCAGCAGCTGCCACTGTTGATTTAGACATTCCTTTTCTTTTGAACATTCTGTAATAGTAATGTGCTAGTTCAGTATCTTTGTGTACTCTTACATGAACTCGTATAGCCTCTGTCAGTACCCATCTCAAGTGAGTACTTCCAAATTTTGTTATTGGTCCATGATGTGTAACTCCACCTGAACTATGAGTTGATGGCACTAATCCTGCATAAGAACACAGTTTATGTGAATCTGGGAACCTCTTGACATCCCCGATTTCACCAACAATTGACAATGCAGTATAGTTTCCTATCCCCGGAATGGAAGTCAACAGCTGCGCATCCTCATTACTCCTAACTAATTTGTCTATCCTCTTTGAAATTGCATCTATCTCAATATTCATAGTGTCAATTACGTTTAGATATCCATCAATTCTGTAATCTTTTAATTTCCGTAGATGTTTTACATATAACTGTGTAAATGTATCGCCAGGAATTTTTATTCCATTTAGAAGTAAAATCCCATGTATCTTGTTTTTAATGTTAGTCCTTGAATACACGATAAATTTTCTGTGTCTTACAATCTCTTTATACTTCATCAACTGTGGAGGTGCAACATAACACTCTGCAATTAACTCTCCTTTCAAGAGGTTGGCAAGCGTTACTGCATCTATTTTATCTGTCTTTATCTTGGCAGATGCAATTGCCTTTGTTTTGAGTGGATTGGATAGCGTAACATCATATCCTTTGTCTTCTAACATCGAATAGACATTGTACCAAACACTGGATGACTCCATCACTGCCTTGGAATCCAAAGGTACTTCCTTGAAGAACTTGTTGATCGCTCTGGTAGTGTTATCTATCTTTTCATTTGCAAGCACTTCTCCACTATCATCCACTAAAGCGATTTGGTGATAGTTTTTGTGCAAATCCATCCCGACGTAGATCATATTCTGATCCCACCTCCAAAGCGTAATATAGCATTTAGTCTGCGTAATCTAAAAGCGATGTGGTCCATATACAAATTGATAATTATTGGAACCTGTTAATTTTATTATTCGTTATTTACTGTCACTTTTTTTCATGGTTATGATCTTACAATATTCAATCATTGGAAGTATTCGCAAATTCTCATATTGTTGAAAAGTGACATGACAAGTGTGCACGGTTTTATCATCTTTGAATTTGTATTGTATTTTGACTTGTGTTCCGAGTTTGTCTTTATCCAAATCTTCCATTCTAATTCTACTGAATATATGATAATAGATTGATAGTTAAATGATAATAGAATGAATATAAACTGATGAATTATTATGCGTAAATGCCATGGGATGAAATTAGCTATACTGTCGCCAGTAAAACAAGAAAATCTGTCGTATTAAAGTTGACAGTTCCACGAACGCCCACCTTTCTTGCAAATAACTTGAAAATCAATCTTGCAAATATTAGCAGGGCATTAACAGAATTAGAAGAAAAAGGAATAGTTGAATGTCTTACTCCCGATCAACGTGTTGGCAAGATTTATTCACTTACAAAGAAAGGAAATGAGGTAATATCTACAATAAAGACAATGGAGGAGACATGATTTGGTTTCTATAATGTTCTTATACTGTGTTGGTTTTTGATTCTCCTGTTTCTTGTGTTATGTTCATCTTTTCTTCTGCAACAGGGACGACTGATAAAATGTTTCAAAACAACATCCTTATTGGTTTTGAATAATTAATTTTGTTTTGATTATTTTTTTAATCCGTTTATTGTATATCTTTTAGTTTGATCATTATTATTGATAGATTCATCATCGATGATTTTGCAATCTTCAATTATCGGAAGATCTTTGATGACATCATGTTGTTTTTTGTCAGCACTTTTCTTTGATATTACATTTTCGAGTAATGCACACTTGCCCATGGTACATCCCCCTCTCCACAAACTTTTTCCCATGTATTCCATGGTTCTAAGTAATGTTTCTTTGAGAAATTATATCCCCCAACTGTATGGTGTTTAGTTGAATAAAATGAAACAGTGAAAATACTGTGATTGGTTTTGCTCCCTAAGATTTTTTTGAATGACAATGTATTATTGACAAATTTTTTTACGTAATCAATATGTTCCTCTTATTCTTGTGGTAGTTTTATTCCATCATTGTCAATATAAGTTTCATGTGTATTTTTTACAGAATTATTGTTTTTATCAACTGTCACCCATATGTTATTCAGTTCTTTTACAATATTTTCAAAATAATTATCATCGAATAATAATTCATATGCAACAGGAAAGTGTCTTTCAAGATTCAGCAAATGTGGAATTGGTATGCCATACTGACGCTCACCAAATTTAAGAAAATTATAAACTGCAGGAGCATCAAAATTTGGAGAATCTAACATTATGAGATTTTTAACGCTGTTTTAATTGTTAAATAATTTTAAAATATTCTAAAAATTCTAGTTTATTCTTTGATGTCTTTTTTCATTACTAAATATTCTTCAATTGTTTTCAAGCAGTTTTTCATTTTTTGTACATATTCTTGAGCTTCAGATGATATTTGTTTTATAACGCTGTAATCAGACCAGTTGAATAAATTTTGACATCATTTACCAATGAATCAATTGAATCTTTCATGAAAGAAATTATCTTGTTTAATTGATAAAGGAATTGATGGATTTCGTATCTGATAATCTTTGATCAATCAATAAAGATATTATCTCTACCACTTAAAATGGTGTGAGAAATTGAGAAAAATTGAAGTTATTTGTTATGAGCAACAAAGTCAAAGCATTGTATTTGTTTTTAAAAAATACAAGATTCCTTTTCATGTCGAGTTAACTATGGCAGAAAACGAAAAGTTATTACGGTATACAGGAATATGTCCTGATTCATTAGCAAATGGATTAACTGATGAATTAAATAAAATCATAGACACCAGAACAAAAGATCTGTATGTCACAAGTTTTGCAATTGAAGCTACATTGTCTGATTACCTTACAAATTACACCAAAGAGCTTGAAACAAAACAAGTCAAAGTAAAAAAGAAAAAACTAATTGAAGAATATGAATCCCTGATAGAACCTAATGTAAAATTTAATAAAAATCTCCTTTTCATGATAGTAATAGCTGCTGGGGTTGCAGTAGTTGGATTATTTGCAAACAATGCATCTTTGGTTATTGGTGCAATGTTGATATCCCCTTTACTTGGACCACTTTCAGCTTTTTCGTTTAACACGGCAGTTGGAAAAACAGATAAAATGATCAAGGCTTTTATTTCTGGATTATTATTATTACTAGCTGTTATAGGCACTGGTGCTCTTTTAACAGTAATTGCAGTTCAATTTGCTGATTTGCCATTAACAAATGAAATTTTATCTAGAACCGAAATATCGCCCGTGTTCTTGGCAGTTGCAGTAGCACTTGGCTTTGCAGGTGGAATTGCAATGTCTACTAATATTCCTGGAATTTTAGTCGGTGTGGCAATAGCTGCTGCTTTAGTTCCACCAGCAACGGTTGCAGGAATTGGAGTTGCATTGTGGAATTTTGATATTTTTTCAAATGCTTTAACACTCACTGCAGCTAATATCATAGGACTGGTTCTAGGAATGATGATTGTTTTTTTCATAGGTGGTGTAACTCCAAGAAAGTTCTACGAAAAAGAAAAAGCTCAGAAACATATGATTATCACAATAACTGTTTTTATCGGATTGAGCATTCTTTTGGGATTTTTATTGCTCAAACCTCAATCCTAAATTTGTCCTAATTGTGATGGTACAAACTTTGATACGATGGCATTGATATTCTTGCAGGAATAAAAAATGTTAAAGTTTTTACTTGAATGTCTTTATTTTGATATGTGAAATTTCAATTTTCAGCAAATGATAAAGAATGGCACCAAACAATTCTCAATACTTTTGAAAATATCTTAAATATGAAAATTCAGCCTGTTTTAGTTTATGATCGAAAACATTTTTCAAACTATCTCTACAAAAATAGTACCAAACCTAATGCTGTATGGGCTGAATGTATAAAAGAATGTGGCACCATTTGGTTAAACCCTCACTTGGCAAACGAACCTAAAGTTGAAACAGTAAATACACTATATCACGAATGTTTGCACATAAAATATCCAAAAAAGAGTGAATACGAAATTAGACAACTATCTGACAAGATGGTCCCAGTATCAAAATCACTCACTTCTAAGAAAAAAAAGTTTGACATTACACATGTGCATTAAATCCCATTACTGTATCTTATACGGTTATTTTAGAACCTATTGAGGAATCGATTTAGATATTTTCTATATCAATCAAAGTAACAGGGCAAGTTACATTTTCAACAACTTTTCTTGAAACACTACCTAACGATAACAATTTTTTCATTCCTTTTAGTTTTCTTCGTTTTGACATAACTATTAAATCTACTTTTTCTTTTTTAACAACATCTACAATCTTTTCAGCTGCATCTCCAAGCATTACTCTGGCGTCCGATGTAATCCCGTTTTCTTTACACTGTTGAGTATATTTTTCCATCTTTTTCTCCATGTCTTTTCTAATTTCCTCATTTGCTTCATCAATGTTTTTTAGGAGACTATTTCGTTCAGATGAAGATAATGCAAATGATGGCGGATATTGTATTTCTTCTACTATATGTAAAATAATAATTTTGGATGTATCGTTTGCTGCATAAATGGCATGTTTTAATGCCTCATCTTCTGCTGCTGTTCCTGCATGGGGTACAAGAATGGTTTTGTACATGATTATGTTGTCAATCACTTTGTAAATAAACTATCGAGTTATTTTTCAATTAGGATTATCTTACGGTTTTGTAGTTAATAGATGACAATGCGACTCATGATGAATGGTGTTTATGATGTCATCATAAAGTGACATTTCTACCATGGATAGTTTGGGATAGTCAACAATTAACAGATCAATTTTGTTATCTTTGACATAATCAATTACCCAATGTGCAATAGAATCAGTTAATGCAAATTTTGTTTTAATTTGCACTCCTTCTTTTTGAGCAATTTTTTTCCAATTCTCTAACTCTGCCTTTAATTTAGACATCTGATTTTGAGCTATTTTTTTATCAGATTTTGTTTCAAAAAAATATAGTTTTGGTTGAATTTTGTACATGCATTCAATGATGGTTAAATCTGAACCAATTTTTTTTGAAAGTTCTAGCCCCACATCAAATGATTTTTTTGTGTGAGTTGGAGTGATTATTGCAACTGCTATGTTTTTGAATATTTTTGACATTATTCCTTGGTAAGCAGTTTCCACCATTCCAATATTTAATTATCTAATTTTATTAGTTGTAAAGTACTAGTCTAATTCATCTAAATACTCTTCTTCACTTTCTGATTGGTTTGCTGTGATTTGTTCAAAACTGATTCCCTTACACTGTGGGCATTCTGTAATGATTGTCACTCCTGCCTTTTTAGAAAACACATTTCCACAAGACTTGCAAATCCTTAATTCATCTAATGTTGTCATATGAAGATTTACGTATACTGCTTATTTTACATATTGCCCAAATCCACACTTGAAAATTCATTTCTGAAATTAACCAAAGTTAATCATTTCAATTTAAAAATCAGAATCCACTAATTCTTTGAGGAACATTAGGCGTGTTGGTCTTCTCATTTTTGAAAATCACTATCTCTAATAATATACTTGGAAATCAATCACATGTCAATGTTTTTCAGACTGCTTTTCCTTAGTATTACAATAGTTGTGATGTTTGCAGTTGTTCCTGCTGCTGTGTATGCTGAAACGTGGAAAGTGCAAATTCCTGCAGGTTCTTCTGTGCCTGAATCCCCCGTACATTTTACCCCATCTGAAATTTCAGTAAGATTTGGAGACAGAGTTGAATGGGGAAATGCAGATTCTGTAGCACATACTGTGACTTCAGGAACATTAGAGTCGGGAATTACCCCCATCTTTGATAGTGGACATATGGGTCCAGGAAGTAGATTTTCAGTTCTCTTTAGTGAAAAAGATGCAGGAGAAATTAAATATTTTTGTACAATTCATCCGTGGATGATTGGAATTGTAAATGTAGTTAATCTTGCTGCAGATTATCAAGTATTTCATAATGTGGGCTCTGAATTTTCAGAGTCTCCTGTAGATTTAGTGTACAAGGTTCAAAGAAATTTGGTAGAAGTTAATGTGGATCCCATAAGAAATAGCATCACGTTTAGTTTTGTAGGAAAAATAGATAATGACAAATTTGTAGTCTATTTACCAGAGGAACTAATCAAAAACCCTCAATCTGTATTTGTAGATGATAAACAGATCACAAATTATGAATTAACAAAGACAGATGGAATCACTATCCTCACCGTAGTGTTACGTGGAACTGCTGAGCAGGTCAAAGTTGTTGGTGTTGAAGTTATTGGAACGTCTGATCCAAAAAAACATGTTTTGATAAATCAAATGTTTGGAGTGACCGACAAAAAGTTCTATGAGAGTGGTGATGAAATAGTGATTTCAGGTGAAATAAAAAATCCTGTCCAATTATACGAATTAATTTTGGACGTAATTGCTCCACAAGGTCATACCGTTTATCATAAAGTGATACCCCTTGTGGATTCTACAAAATTTTCTGAAAAGGTGCCTACAAGTGGTTTATTTCGAGACTTTGGCAAATACATGGTGAAAATTACTGGTCCTAGTGCAAAGAGCCTGTTTTTACCATTTGACTTTGGAATTGCTCCAAAAGAATTCAACTCTCCACTAAAACAGATGAGAACCGGTACTGAACCTGGTGATGTAGTGTGCAACGAAGGATTGGAAATATTCATGAAAAATTCTAATGGACAAGCAGTCTGTTTAACCGAATCCACTGCAACTATTTTGATGCAGCGCGGTTGGGCTGACTACTTTTAGTTCTTATTCTTCTAACTTCTCTATTATTTGAGAAAAATTCCAAGGACCGCACTGAGCATCTAGGTTTTCGCTCTCAAATAGTCCTGTTTTGTTTAGATGATTGATGATGTGTGATGCAAATGGCAATGCACCAGTGGCTCCAGGTGAATTGTAATTTAGAATATGAAATGATGCATCATCATCAATTAAAATCACATCTGGAACAAACTTTCCATCATCATCAATTACTGATGATCTAATTCCTGCAGTGCCTCTCTCAGTAATTTTGTCTGCATCAATTTTTGGTAGAAACCTTTTCACTCGGTCAATCATTGCAGATTTTGACATTGATGATTGTATCTCATTCATTGCAAGTTCTTGGAATTGTTTGTCAAAAATTGCTTTTCTTGCACCAGAACCTAGCATTTCTAACATCTTTGGGATAAACTCCTTGATGTTTTCTGTTTTGTTGTATCCATATGGACTAAACACTGGAACTGCGTTAGGGCCTATCTCGCAGCTACCATCAACTCTGATGATCCAGTGAGGATCCAAAAATGGATAGTCTGGAAATTCTGGAACAGAGTATACACTTGTTTTAGTCAAGCCATGATATTCTTTTGGAGCTCTCCAATACTCTCCTCTAAAATGTACATCTGTAAATTTTTCTGCAACGCCGGCATTATGTGCAATGTTTATTGCCTCTCCACCTGCAGCATTAATTAGGAATTTTGCAAATATCTTATGTTCATCATTTAATGTAATTGTCCACTTGTCATTTTCTTTTTTTATTTTAGTTACCTTTGTATCTAAAATGAATTTTGTACCACTTGATTCACTGTCTTTCATAACTGAATTGGTGAATATTGAATAATCTGCAGATCCGTCCTTGTAAACATAAAGTGCAGATTCACATTTTATTTCGGGTTCTATTTTTTTTAACTCTGCACTGTCCATTAGTTTGATATCTTTGTCTTCTAACCCGTTTTGTTTACCCCACTTTAGATATTTTTCAAGAACTGATGTGCCTTTTTTATCTAAAGCAACTTCAATTACTCCATCTTTTTTGAAAGGCAAATTTTTTAATTTGGAATATTCTTCCCACATCTCATATCCATGAAATGCAGCTTTTGCAAAAAATTTCTTCTTTTCAGGATTGTACAAGTATGGTGCGTGAACTTTACCTGTGTTTCTACCACTTGTATGAAATGCAACGTTATGTGCTTGCTCAATTACAGCAATTTTTTTTGATTTGTTAAGCTGTGATAGAAAATACGATATGGATGTTCCAAGAATACCCCCTCCAATAATTACTACATCAAAATTATGTACCATTGACCTCATCCTAGTTACGTCTTTGTCAATATTAAATCAAATCTTTGAGAATTAAGATTAATATTCAATAAAATTTCAATTCAAGTCGTGTTACCTGATAGATGCTCAGTAATGGAAGAAGGAAAACAGTGCGTCAATACTCCAGAATTTATTGTGTCTATTGTTGCAGATCAAGATGAATACATGTTTGGTGTGACATGCCAAAAGCACAAACAAATAGTCTCAGGTAAAATTGGATTACTTCAAAATGAAGGAAAAATACGTGATGGCAAAATTATCTTTTCGCCTGTTAAAGCAGTTGGAACCGATTGTATTCATGGCGATTCCAACGATTTTGTTCAAATTGACATGAAATCTTCTAAAAATTGAAATAATTTTGTTTTGAATAGTTTATGATGCTTTTTGAATTATTGTCTGATATAGTTGCAAATGATGATGTTTTGCTTATTGTAAAAAACAATGGCGCCACAAGTGAAACTAGGAGTAATTCTCTTAGTATCAGGCAAAAAGAAAAGTGGATTACTATTGGAAATAATGATGGGCCTGCACACATGCATGTGAATTCTGAAATAATAAAATCTGCAGAATTTATTCAAGAAGCAGAGTCTGAACGAACTAGTTTTAGTGTACAGTTCTTTGATGAACATGGGGAGCGCGTTTTGGCTGCATTTTTTACAAAAATGTATGATGACTCTAAAAAACTAATTCCTGCAAGAAAAAATGCATATGATGCTTTAAACCAAAAATTTTCCTCTAAAATCAAATTTTAAAAAAAACCTTGTCTGAAAAAGACAAGGAGAAAAAATACTAATCTAATTCTTTTTTCTTCTTTTCTTTCTCAGATTGTAATTTAGCTAATTCTAATTCTTCATTAGTATGTTTGAATTTTTTCAATCTAATTTTATACTACGATTTCAATATAAAAACCGCACATTGTTTTAGATGATCACTCAAGCGTAAAACTCAGTATCCTACCGAATAGATCGGCTTTTTTCCATTCATACCTAGATTCAAATTTTTTACTGTAATTTCTGCCATCTTGGCCCTTGTCTCTTTAGTTGAACTGCCTATGTGTGGTGCAAGTACGACATTTTGCAATTTTGTTAATGGATTTTTTGTACTGATTGGCTCTTCCTCAAACACATCTAACCCTGCACCTGCAATGATATTTTTCTTGAGAGCTACTACAAGCTCTTTTTCATTTACTATCCTTCCTCTTGCAGTATTGATTAAAAATGCAGATTTTTTCATTTTTCTAAAAACTTTGATGTCAAACAAATGATCTGTCTCTTTGGTGTGTGGAACATGAATTGAAATGATGTCACTTTGTGCAACTAGTTTTTCAAATGAGACAAATTTTGCACCCAATGTCTTTTCTTTACTCTTTGAGATGCGATTTCTATTGTGATATACAATATTCATATCAAACGCTTTTGCTCTTTTTGCAAGTGTTCTGCCAATTCTTCCTAGACCTAAAATGCCCAGAGTCTTTCCTTGCAGATCCACTCCTACATAATCGTGTGCTCCATAGATTACTTTCCATTTGCCTTCTCGAATAATTCTGTCACCTTCAGAAACTCTTCTTAATACATCAAGTAATAATGTGAATGCCAAATCTGCAGTTGCATCAGTGAGTACTTCTGGGGTATACCCAACACGAATTTTCTTTTTCTTGGCATAATTGACATCAATATGATCAAAACCTACGCTGAAGGTGCTAATCACTTTTAGATTCTTTGCCAAATCGATAGTCTCTTTATTGATTTTGTCATACGGAAAGCAGATGATGCCATCTACCTCTCTTATTTTTGATCGAAGCTTTGTTTGAGGAATTGGAATTTTTCCTGAATGAACTTCTATCTGGTATCTTTTTTTTAATTCTTTTAATGCAAAGTCATGTAGTGTTCTTGTAAGAAAGACTTTATTTTTCATCAGTCTTGAGATTCATCTCAAACCATTTATACGATTTCTTTCTAAATCACGTATGTCTTCTAAAGCCGAAGAAGAAGAGGAAGATTTTGCCATTTGTGTAGAGTGTGGCAATTCTATTGACAAATGTGGATGCGTCTGCCCTTATTGTGGGGAACGCGATAAATGTGAATGTGCATTGTTTGATGCAGCTACTGGAGGTTGATCATTTTGATAATACAGAATATTATACTTCAACAAAGAGGTAATTTACTGTGAGCACAGCTGATTTTACTTGGTTAATAGGCGGTCCACAGGGTAGTGGTGTGGAGTCTGGAGCAAATATTTTCTCCAAAGTATGCGCCGAGATGGGATACCAGATATTTGGAAAGCGAGAATTTTACTCTAACATCAAAGGTGAACACAGTTACTTTACAGTAAGAATTTGTAATGAGAAAATTAATTCAAACGTCAATGACGTGACTCTGATGGTATCATTTGATGCAGAAACTATCTTCCGTCATTATGATGAAGTAATTTCTGGTGGTGGAATAATTTATGATTCTGATTTAGAAAAATCAAAAACAGATGATGTTCACACACTTGATGGACCATTCAAAGAAAGATTGCACAAAGAATTAGAATCAAAAAATAAGCCATTTACAATTGCAGGAGTTTTAGAGATTGCAAAAGAAAAAGGAGTTTCACTGTATCCTGTGTCTTTCAAATCAATTCTTGCTACACTTGCAGAAGAAACGGAAAATCCTAGACTGAAA
The DNA here is from genome assembly GCF_013407185.1 of Nitrosopumilus ureiphilus. Classification (NCBI taxonomy): domain Archaea; kingdom Thermoproteati; phylum Nitrososphaerota; class Nitrososphaeria; order Nitrosopumilales; family Nitrosopumilaceae; genus Nitrosopumilus; species Nitrosopumilus ureiphilus. The sequence goes on from NZ_CP026995.1 coordinate 546,019, forward strand.
GGACTAGTTAGAATGTTTAATGTTATTGGTGTTGCATTATCTTTGGGACTGATAAAGATGCCTCCTGATTCATTGAAAAAAACTATTGGAGATATTTTTGCAAAAAAGCCAGAGATTGCAAAAATTAATCAAGATACTGCAAACTATTCATACAATTATGCCTCTGCAAAGTTTGAATCTTTTAATCATTTACTGATTGGTACTGAAAAAGAACCTGACACAATTTTAGTTCAAGGTTTTCAAGGAACTGCACTAGGTAAGATGGCCTGTGGTTGTAGAATGCAACCTTACTATCCAATTACACCAGCTTCTGATGAATCAGTATTTCTTGAATCAAATGAAATAGTTCAAGTAAATGGTGACAGACCTGGCTCCACTGCAGTCATTCAATGCGAAGATGAAATCTGCGCAATGGGAATGACTATTGGTGCAGCATTAACTGGAACACGTTCTTCAACATGTACTTCAGGTCCAGGATTTGCATTGATGACTGAAATGCTAGGGTGGGCTGGAATGAATGAGGTGCCAATTGTAATTACAAACTATCAGAGAAGCGGTCCTTCAACTGGACTTCCAACAAGACATGGTCAAGACGATTTACTCTTTGCAATTTATGCTGGACATGGAGACTTTCCAAAGATTGTTTATGCATCAGGTGACATTGAGGAGAGCTTTTACGATACTGGTAATGTCTTTAATTATGCAGACATTTTCCAAGTTCCAGTAATTCACATGATGGATAAATTCCATGCAAGTTCTGTAATTACTTGTAAAAGATTTGATCCTCAAAAAATCACAATTAATCGCGGTAAACTATTAGAAAAAGTAGAAGATGGCTATAGAAGATTTGCATTTACAGATGATGGGGTATCTCCTCGTTCTAGATTGGGAATGGATAATGGCATATTTTGGAATACTGGTGATGAATCAGATGAATTTGGTCACATCGCTGAAGACCCAGTTTTACGTGTAAAAATGATGGACAAAAGAATGTCAAGACTTGATTTAATTCTAAAAGATATTCCTGAATCCCAACAAGCAGTATCTTTCGGGGTTGAAGCGCATACTGTCATTTCATGGGGTTCTGCCAAAGGTCCAATTCTTGATGCAATTGATATGCTCAAAAAAGAAGGAATCTCAATTGGATATGTTCAACTAAAACTAATGCATCCATTTCCAGCAGACTATATTACATCATTACTCAAAGATGCCAAGACAATTATTGACATTGAAGCTAATCAGTCAGGGCAACTAGGAAAAATATTCAAACAAAATGTCAGTCGCGATATTGATTACTTCATCTTAAAATACTCTGGCAGGGCTATGACTAGTACTGAAGTTTATGATTCACTTAAAAAAATTGTTGAAAACAAAGCTGACAAACGTGAGGTGTTGATGCATGGCGCTTAAACTTGCAGATTATAAGACAGATGTACACAATGATTGGTGTCCTGGATGTGGGGACTTTGGAATTGTCAATGCCATACAAATGGCTTTAGCTGAGATGGGAGTACAACGAGACAAGACAACAATCTTTTCAGGAATTGGTTGTTCTGGTAAAACATCGCACTTCATCAACACTTATGGTGTTCATACATTACATGGACGTGTTTTGACATTTGCACAAGGTGCAAAGATTGCAAATCCTGAGATGACAGTAATTGCTGCTGGTGGCGATGGTGATGGTTTAGGAATTGGTGCAGGTCACTTTGTTGCAGCTGGAAGACGTAATGTAGATATGACTTACATTATTTTTGATAATGGTGTTTATGGATTAACAAAGGGACAAGCATCCCCTACACTAAAACTAGGAGAGAAGACAAAGTCATTGCCTTCTCCAAATACAAATTTCAATGTTAACCCAATAGGTCTTGCAGTTGCAAGTGGTTTTACTTTTGTCGCACGTGGATATTCATATGATGTTAAACACCTCAAAGATTTGATTATTCAAGCAGTAAAACACAAAGGCCTGTCATTTTTGGATGTGCTGCAACCCTGTCCTACTTACAATGATATCAATACAAGAGATTGGTATGCAGGATCTGATTTAGTAGATGAGGCACAAAAAAGACATTCGAGAATTTACAAACTCGAAGAACAGGGATATGATCCAGTTGTCCATTATGATTCAATACCAGAGGTAAATGAAAAACTATCTCAATCCCTCATTAAATCACTAGAGTGGGATACCAAGATACCTACTGGAGTCTTTTACAAAAATGAACTAATCTCACCTTACACCCAAAGACTACAAGACAAGATTCCGAATTATTACGAAAATCCACCTGCAAAACAAAACATCTCCCAAAATGGCAAACCAATTACTGATATTTCTGCAATATTGGATTCACTTCAAGTATAATTTCTGCTTCAAACCTAACAAGTTATAGGCAAGTTTCGTAGTAGTGTATTTTGCATTTGAATATTTACGAGGCAAACAAAATATTTCGAAAATCAATAATCAAGGGATTCTTTGAACCCCAATTGGTAAATCTTGACTTTAAAAAATCTGCAATAAAGCATCCTTCAATTAATGATGACGGTCTTATGCAGTCTGATCTACTTCATGTCTTCTTTGATGTGGATACAGGATGTGATTACCCTGATGGGGATGAATGGTTTATTGTGGAATTGTTATTCCCACATGATGTGAAACTTCCTGACAATTTGAAAGGTACTGATTATTTTACAACTCTCTCAGTTGATGAGAAAAAAACATTTTGGCATCATCGCGAACTGATTCGTTTCAAGTATGGAAAATCAAAAAAGCTTGATGATGCTTTAGAATTTCTAGAGTCAAAATACAAAGAACTTCATGAATTACTAGAACCGTTGCAAAAAGATCTCAAGTAATTTCTTTCCAAGCGTTTCCACTAAACATATATTTTCTATTTTCAGATGATGCAGTATCCAGTCTCCATCTAATTGATTTTGAATCAAACTTGTAGATTATTTCTGAAATTTCTGAAGGAAGTTTTTGAGGATCAAGATGATGTGGAAGTAATTCTAAAACAAAATCAATTTTTTCAATTGCATTATCAAACCATTGCTTGTCTTCCACATCAACACTAAAAACAATTCTGGGATTTCCAGCAAAATTAATTTTAACCTTTAATGCATTGCCGCTGCCTCTCCTTCTCTTCATCTCCTTGAAAACTGCTTTTATTTTTTCCCAGCGTCTAAAATCAAACCACTGAAAGAATTCTTCATTAAATGCAAGCGGAATTTTCATATCTAGTGAACTAACAAAATCACTATCATCTTGCTCAATCTCCTCTTGAATAATTATAAAATGTGAGTTTAGAAATCCATAGAGTACTTCAATTTCCCATGGTGAAATACCATAGTATGTCAGTGTTGTTTTCAATCCATCTGTCATACTATGAACTCTTAAAAATTGTAATTAAATCTTCAAACCTTGTAAATTGGGACAAATTGACCTTAAAATTAAAATTACATGAATAAAATTACTATATTCATGAAGAAAGAATTTGTAGTAAAAAGTATTGATTCGGCACCAGATGGGGCACCATATGTTGTAGTATCACTATCATCAATTAAAGATCTTAAAGAAGCAACTCAAAACCCACAATCACCTTTTGGTACTCCCAAAGTCATGGGATTCTCAAACATGAATGACATGATGAAGGACCTAAACAAGATGATGTCCGGAATGGGTGGTGGAATGGGCATGCAAGGTGTAACCCAATTAAAACTTGAGATGCATGAATACAAAGAGATGGGCCTTTCAGTTGGAGATAAGGTCTTTTTAGAAATGACCAAAGCTGAAAGTCTGGGCGTTTAAATTTACCAGATTGTGTTGAAATATTTCCAACCATAAAGGGCGGCAATTGTTCCAATTACAAATAACATGGGCTTCCATGCAAACACTGGAATGCTCGGTGTTGCAAGTTTCACTTTGTAATTATCTACAATTGCATTAACATTTTTCTTAATTTTGTCATGCCAGAAACTATACTCTACATGATATTTTTTTAGAATCTCTTCTACTTCGTAAACTACTGGAGTTCTCTGTGAGAACAAGTGCTGAAGATAATCTCTTGATACTTCAACTTCTGCATGAATTCCGATTAATCCTTTTTTTAGATCAACCATTCTAATGTGCATCTCCCATGGTTTCTTTAATTTTAGATTTAGACCGCTTCCAATTTGTCTTGGTTGCTTGTGTTCAAGTTTCACTTTGGTGAATCCTTCTTCAGTAAAGATTTTCATCAATTCTTCAAAACTTTTCTTTACCACTACATGAAGTTGTTCTACGCCATGTTTGTTATCAACATCAATTTTGTGTTTTAGTCCATCAAAAAATGAAACTGTCTTTGGATATGTGGTAAAATATTCCATATTTTTTTCACCAAAAAACCTCTATTTAAAGCAGAACCAAAAAATCCCTAATGTTATGGTGGATTTGATAGTCCTCTGACATAGACACATTGATCAGGGGATATTGCCATCTCTGAAGGACTAATTTTTCTATCAGTAAGTTTTGCTTCTGAGTTTCTAACTATGGCAAATGGTTTTGATTCTCCACCTTCTCCCATTTTGTAATTTGCAATAGTTGCAATATTATCCACTACTGCTTGAAATGTAACCTTTAGTGGATTTCCATCAAGATCTTTTTTTGCTCTCATATCTAAAACTGGTTCAATTCCTGCACAAGCCACTGCAACTCCTGATGTTCCAATTCTTGCAGGCATTAGTCTGCTGTCCACTAGAATAACCCCAACATGAATTGACATCTTTAAGAAAATCTTTCTACGAATTTGCTCTGAAATTAGATAAGGATTCTGGGGATATAGTATTGCTTTGCCTTTTTTTGCATTGGATTTGTCGATGCCTGCATTTGGTGCCATGATGTTGTTAGCTGATGTAATTACAAATCCTCCTATTCCTCCAAAAATTTTGTCTGATTCTCTGATTATGATTTCTGCAATCTTTGGCTTTAGTTGATATTTTTTTGCAATCTCTAATCCTTGCTCTGATGTTTTAATTTTTGAAAGATCAACTATTCTTCCTTGTGAGTTTGAAATGTATTTTGTTGAAATTACTAAAACGTCACCTTCTTGTAATTTTGCATTATTTTTTTCTAAAGTTTCAAGCAATGTCTCAAAAACATCAAATGTCTCTTGCTTTCTTTCTGCTAAAAGCGGTAAGACTGTTAATTGCACAATTTCTCAATATTCTGTTTCTTTTTTATTGTTATGGACAATATTTTCACTGATGAGCTGAATTTTAGGTATGGTGCTCAATAGAAGAAGGAATTAGTTATTTACGAAAGAAAAAAAGTTACTCTTGTGAAAAATAATCAAAATCCTGATGAAATCTCTCCACTTGAATGGCTATCGATTAATCGATTTCTATATGAGATAAAACAGATTGATTCTCCATGCATATCAGTATATTATCCCTATGGCAAGGGACAAGAAACCATGTCTTTGCTGGAGGAAACAAAGCGAAACGAATCTCTTGAAAAAATCGAATCAAAAATTGAAAAAAGGATAGCCGAACTCAAAGACAATCCAGTCTCTGCTGGCAAGTTTACAAATACGCTGTGTATTTTTGGATGGATAAAAAACAACAAAGTAACCATCAAAGTGATTGGCACCTCAAAAAAACTCCCCTATGTTTACATGGCAAGCAAAAAGCCATTCATCAAACCATTCAAAGATATACTGGAAACCAACTACAATGTTTTACTAGTCACACTAGATCAAAAATCTGCGAGAATACAAAAATTTTATGGAAGTCAGATAGTTTTAGAATCTAAACTTGGAATTGACTTGCAAGGAAGACATAGAAAGGGAGGGCAGAGTCAAGGAAGATTTCTAAGGGCAAGACAAACCAAAATTCATGTTTTCTTTAAGAAAATAGCAAACAAAGTTCGAGAGATGGATTTGAATTCAGATTTGATTCTGTTGGGAGGCGTTGGTCCTGCAAAAACAGAATTTTATGGAGAACTTGATTCAAAGTTGGCAAAAAAATGCAGGTTTGTAGAAAACTTGTCTTTTGCCACATCAATTAATGATATTGAAAAGAAAATTATTCGCCATTTGTATCAACACAGAAGAAAATACGTTACAGAAATTATTGAAAAATATGAAAACCTAGTCAAACAAGGATTAACTGCAAAAAGAAATGATGTTATTTTCAAGGCTTTAGAAATTGGGGCAGTAGACACACTAATTGTATCTGCAAACTATTACACTGATTCTCAATTCAAAAAAATAATGAGGATGTTAGAGATTGCAAAAAATACCTCATGCAAAATAGAGTTTGCATCTTCTCCAAAAATTATCCAAAAACTAGAACTTGATAATTCAGTTTTAGCCATACTTCGATACAAGATAAAATAATTTCAAAAACTGATGAATCTCAAATTATATTTGTAATAATTTGATAGTGACACTTAGATCACTAATTAAAAAAATCCATATGGCTGACTGTGTGCAAACCTAGAGAAGAAAATTATGAATAGAAGAACTGACAAATATTGCCATAGAAAAACTAGAATCCAGAACAGAAATCACCACAGTCTGTAAAATTTTAGATGAAATAATGGTATCAAAATAAAAGTCAATTCCCACTACCAGAAAGCAATATTTGGATTCTGTTACTACAGTTTTAGAAAATCCGAATGTTTTGTAAATCTAAAACAATATCTGAATTTTGCAAATTAGATTTTAGAATTAGTTATTTCTTTTAGGAAGAAATGGAATTAATGTTCTGACAAATCCTGTAAAGTTCTTTGTTTGATAATATACTGTTCCTGGCCCAGTAATCTCAATTACTAGCGCCTCTCCTCCAAATATGGATGTCTTTAGTCCTCCATGTTTTGTTACCCTGTAACCCGCACTTGCACTCATTGCAACTAGCTGATAATTATCTAAAATCATCTTTTCGCCACTTTTGAGATTCATTGATAAAATTCCTCCCCATGCATTGACAAACATGTCTCCATTACCTAATGTTTTTAGCATGAATAGATTACTTCCAAAAATTCCTTTTGTGAATCCCTGCCATTGAGTATCAAGTGTAAGATCATCAGTTGATGCAACATATGCCCCTGATTGAACAATAAATTCCTCGTTTACATGAATCACTTCAATATCGCCTAGCATATTTCCAGTTAAACCTAACATGCAGTTGTCTTCTCTTGCAATGAAATTATTTACAAAAAACGACTCGCCGCCTAATGCAACTGTCTTTAGTGTCTTGAGAAAACCGCCCTTTCTCATTGAAGTTACAGTCTCAATGCCTCCTTTGATAAATACCATAGATCCTGCTTCTGCAGTGACTTTTTCTCCTTTGTTCATTGAGACATGAATCATTCCCATGGGGTTTTTTAGAATCTCATAATTCACAATTTTTCTATATTATCACTTTAAGATAAATCGTATCCTACATCATTCTGTAAAGCTTTTAATCTGTAGAATAGGCTTTTTGGATTATGAATATTGTTGAGAAGATTCTTGCACGTGCATCAGGAAAGTCTTCCGTTGCACCTGATGATGTAATTTTTGCTAATGTTGACAAGGTTATGGTTCATGATGTCTCAGGACCAGGCGTAATCAAAGTATTTGACAAACTAAAGAAACAAGGAATCTCAGTTGACAAGTTATGGGATCCCACTAAGGTTTGGGTGGCAGAAGACCATTTTGTGCCTTCAGCAGAAAAAGTATCAGCTGAAAATATTGTGAAACTATCTAATTTTACTAAGCAATATGGAATTGAAAAACACTTCAAGTATGGAATGGGACAGTATGGAATTTGTCACACCATATCTCACGAAGAGGCAATGGTAATGCCAGGTGAGGTATATGTCGGTGGAGATTCTCATACAAACACTACAGGTGCATTAGGTGCATTTGCATGTGGATTGGGACACACTGATGTTGCATATGTGTTGTTAAATGGAAAGATTTGGTTTAAGGTTCCAGAAACTATGTACTTTAAGATTAATGGAAAATTGCCAGATCATGTGATGGCAAAAGATTTGATTCTAAAAATTATCGGTGAGATTGGAACTGATGGTGGTGCTTACAGAACCATGCAGTTTGGCGGAAGTGGCATTAATGAAATGTCCGTTGAGAGCAGATTGACAATGTGTAATATGACTACTGAGGCTGGTGCAAAAAACGGAATTGTAGAGCCTGATCAAAAAGTAGTTGATTATCTTTCAAGCCGCGGAGCTTCCAATTTTAATTTAATAACAGGCGATGATGATGCAGAATATTCCAGAGTCTTTGAATACGAAGCATCAGAGATGGAACCTACTGTTGCAAAACCATTCTCTCCTGAAAATATTTCAGTTGTAAGGGAAGCTCCTGATGTTGAATTGGATAAATCATACATCGGTTCATGTACTGGTGCAAAATACGAAGACCTGATGGCTGTTGCAAAAATTCTCAAAGGCAGAAAAGTAAAGATTAGAACCGAAATCTTACCTGCGGCAATTTCAATTTACAAACGTGCCATGGAAAATGGTCTGTTGAAAATATTTCTAGATGCTGGAGTGACAATTGGACCACCAACATGTGGTGCATGCTGTGGTGCTCATATGGGCGTCTTGGCAAAAGATGAAATTTGTATCAGTACTACAAATAGAAACTTCCCAGGAAGAATGGGCCATGTTGAATCCCAAACATATCTTGCGTCTCCACTGGTTGCAGCAGCATCTGCAGTTACTGGCAAAATCACTGATCCGAGGGATTTGCAATGAAAGGAAACATCATAAAATACGCACAAGATAACATCGATACTGATGTAATCATTCCTGGTCAGTATCTCAAGGTACACGATTATGCCGAACTTGCAACACATGCAATGGAAGGACTAGATCCTGATTTTCATTCCAAAGTAAAGGAAGGTGATTTTATCTTATCTGGAAAAAATTTTGGATGTGGCTCAAGTCGAGAGCATGCACCAATTGCCTTGTCTCATTCAGGAATAAAGGCAGTGCTTGCATTGTCTTTTGCAAGAATTTTTTACAGAAATGCAGTAGATGGCGCATTTTTGTTGCCAATTGAAATTGAACAAGACGCATATGATGAAATCTCAGAAGGAGATGAAATAGACATTGATGTCTCTGCAAACGAAATTAAAAATCTTACAAAAAACCGGACGTACAAAATGAAACCATTTTCAGACATCATTGGAAAAATTATTGCTGCAGGTGGCCTCTTCAAGTACAGGCCAGACCAGGATTAAAATGGGAAAAACACTTTTTGAAAAAATCTGGGAATCCCATGTTGTAGTTGAAAAACCAAACAGTCCTTCTCTAATCTATATTGACAGGCATTTGGTACATGAAGTAACCTCTCCCCAAGCTTTTGATGGATTGCGAATGAATAACAGAAAGGTTCGAAGACCTGATCTTACTATAGCCACTATGGATCATAACGTTCCAACAAATGACAGGTCTCTTCCAATTTTGGACCAAACTTCTGCAATCCAAATCCAAACACTTGAAAAAAATTGCAAAGATTTTGGAATCACACTATTTGATATCAACAGTCCCAATCAAGGAATAGTCCACGTGATTGGCCCTCAATTGGGAATTACTCTGCCTGGTTCTACAATAGTTTGCGGAGATAGTCACACATCAACTCACGGAGCATTTGGGGCACTGGCATTGGGTATTGGAACAAGCGATGTTGAGCATGTCTTGGCATCTCAAACCATGTGGTTGGAAAAACCAAAACCATTTGAAATTAGAGTAGATGGAAAAAGAAAGAATCCTCACGCAGTTACTGCAAAAGACATCGTTCTCTCTATTATCAAAAATATTGGAACTGGAGGCGGGACAGGCACAGTAATAGAGTATATGGGGGAGGGAATAGCGGATCTCTCCATGGAGCAGAGAATGACTATATGCAATATGTCAATTGAGGCAGGAGCCCGTGCAGGATTGATTGCACCTGATGAGAAGACATTTGATTATCTTCGAGGACGAAAATACACTCCGAAAAATTACGAGTCTCTAGTTGAGACGTGGCGCGAGAATCTAAAGACTGACAGTGATGCAACATTTGAGAGACAATTTACTTTACACATTGATGACATTGCACCTCAAGTTAGTTGGGGAACAAATCCTGGAATGACGTGTGATGTAACTGAATCAGTTCCATCCCCTGATGAGTTTGCAAAAGGTGACCCCAATCAAAAGAAAGGTGCAGAAAAAGCACTTGATTACATGGATCTTAAACCCGGAACTCCAATTGAAGATATCAAAATTGATAGAGTATTCATTGGTTCATGTACAAATGCAAGATTAGAAGATCTCATTGAAGCATCAAAAGTTGTAAGGGGACAAAAAATTTCATCAGATGTTAGAGCAATGGTTGTTCCAGGTTCTCAAATGGTAAAAAAACAAGCAGAAGAAATGGGTCTTGATAAAATTTTCATTGATGCTAATTTTGAATGGCGAGAAGCAGGATGTAGCATGTGTCTTGGAATGAATCCTGATATTTTATCTCCTGGTGAGCGATGTGCCAGTACCTCAAACAGAAACTTTGAAGGGAGACAGGGAACTGGTGGAAGAACCCACTTGGTTAGTCCAGTGATGGCAGCAGCTGCTGCAATCAACGGACACTTTGTAGATGTTAGGAAATTGGATTTAAACTAGAATGGAGCCTTTTAAAAACATCTCAAGCATCATTACACCACTGGATAAGGTAAATGTGGACACTGATCAAATTGTCCCAAAACAATTCCTAAAATTAGTCCAAAAGTCCGGATTTGGAAAGTTCTTGTTCTTTAATTGGCGATATGATGAGGCAGAAAACAAAAAATCTGATTTTGTCTTAAATGATCCAAAATATGGTGGCTCTAAAATCCTAGTAGTTGGAGATAATTTTGGGTGCGGTTCTAGTCGTGAGCATGCCGTTTGGGCTCTAAAAGACTATGGTTTTTCAGTAATAATCGCACCATCCTTTGCTGATATCTTCTTTAGCAACTGCTTCAAAAATGGTCTTTTACCAATTTCGCTTGATGAAGAAACAGTTGATATTCTACAAAAAGAAACAGGCCCAGTCAGCGTTGACTTGGAAAAGCAAACCATCAAAACTTCCACTCAAGAAATTCATTTTGATATTGATTCTCATATGAGAAAAATTCTTCTAGAAGGACTAGATGACATTGCACAAACTTTTCAATATGAAGATAAAATTACAGAGTTTGAAAAAAATTCTAAAATCCCATCTGTTTTATAATCTTCTTTACTGTTTTCTCATTTCTCTCTAAAACCATTGGAGATTCTGCATCAATCCATTCTATTTCTCCAATGTCATATGCACTAATTTTTCCCTCTCTTGATAGTTGCTGTAAAATATCAAATGACAAATTGATCTCTTTTTGTTTTGACTTGGCCTTTATTCTTTCAATAACATCCGATCCTAACATGTAGATTCCTAGACATTCGGAGAGCTGCAATTTCATTAGTGGTTTTTCTTTGAATTCTTTAATTATTCCATCTTCAACTACTGCAAATCCTGTCTCTTCTTTTCTTTTTGATCTTGTTGCAATACATGCCACACTTTTTTTATCGACAAACTGCTCATGCATCTTTTTTAGATTGATGGCACACAAGTTATCCGCAAACCACAAGACAAATTCTGATTCACCTTTGAGTTTATTCTCGATGTGCAGCAAATCTCCGCCTGTACCACTTTGTGAGTCTTGAACAAAGGCGGTGCCTTTTTGATTCTCGTAATAGTTTTTGATTTGACCTCCCAATCCAGTAAAATCAGAAATTATGATGACCTCTTTTATGAAACTAAATGATTTTAGATATTTTACAACATAGTCAATTAGCGGCTTTCCATTAATTGGCGTCATTGCCTTTGGAAAATATTCGGTGTATGGCTTGCCTCTAGTTCCTTTGCCGCCAGCTAAAATTATAGCCTTCACAGCCTAACGGTATGATTTTTGCTTTCTTCTTCTAGCACCAGGTCCGCCAAATTTCTTTGGTTCTTTCTGTCTGGCATCTCCGCTGACTAGGTATTTGTCAAAATCAGTGATTCGTTTTCGAAGATCTTCTCTAGTTGATTTTGGAAGTGGATGCTCTTTTGGCTCTTTCTTAGATTTAGTCCATCCAATTAGTGCTCTGGTAATTCCAGTTGCAGCTGCACTGGCTTGACCCATAAAACCTCCGCCTCTAACTCTGACAGAAATATCTATTTTGTCCCTCAAGTCACCTGTTATTTCTAGTGGTCCTAAAATTACTTCACGGACAGTTTCTTGAGGAATCATTTCAACTGGAACATTGTTGATTCTTACTTTGCCTTGTCCTTTTGTAATGTAAACATGTGCACTAGCTCTCTTTCTAGTTGCAAAATAAATTTCAGTTTTTGGAGTTGTCATTCAGTCCACCCTATTACTCTGCATAATTCGCCTACTGATGTATAGTTTGCTGCAGATTTTTTAATTTTTGCTTTTTCAAATTGAATTTTTTCAAGTGATTTAATTTCTTTTGGAGAGCCAATGTAAGTTCTTAGTCTTTGATATGATTCTTTTCCTGATGGTTTTCTATCAAATGGTAACATTTGACGAATCATTTTTGCAATTACAGTGTCTGGTCTTCTATAGTGGACTGGTCCGTGTTTTGGATTAATAATGCTGTTAATTTCTAAAAATTCTCTATATTCTTTGATTTGGTTTGCTCTTGTACCGCTCATCATAATTTTTTCACAATTTACAACTGAAACTCTGTTTCCCTGAATTAGCAATTTTGCAACATTCGATGATAGTCTACCTGCGATGTGATCTGTTCCGTCAACTACAATTGGTCTGTCAGTTCTGATTACTGTTTTTTGCTCAGCCAAGTAGTACGACTCCTTTTCCTGTTGGGTTTTGTTCAATCAAATCTGAATAACTTATAATTTTTCCACCTTTTTCAATAATTTTACTTGCAGCAGAACTTGAGATTCCAAATGAGAATAATGTAATTTTGTGAGGAACATTACCTGTTCCAAGAACTTTTCCTGGAAATACGACTGTGTCGTTTTCTTTTGTTAATTGACCGATTCTGTTCAAGTTAAGATCTCTTCTTGCAATGGATGGCTTTAATGCATATTCGGCTAATTTTGCCCAAATTGGAGCGTCATTTTTAGCTGATGCTTTTTTCAGATCCTTTGCCATGCGTATAACTACTTGATTAGTCATGTGAATAATCCGCCTTGAAACCCAAATATAATGTCTATGCTTAATTTATTCTTGAATCTGGTCAATCGTTTCTTTGAATTGGCCTAATTTATTACTGACCTCATCTACTCCCGCAAGAATAATTTGCTCTGGATTTAGTGCGCCAGTAGATTCTACTGTGAGAATTTTCTCATCTTCCTTGTCTGTATCGATAATTGTTGAAATATTTGCAGAATTCCATTTTGCGTGTTCTATTCCACGTCCAAGTCTTGCATAACACTCGACTTTGATTCTTTGACCTGGTGCAAGTTGAACAATTGGAATTTTATCTGAAACTGGCTTAATTGACTCATCTTCAGAAGATAACTCGTTTGACAGGATGGTTCTTGTGACATCAGAGTCGCCAGAGTCTAAAACTAACATTACTCTGCAGTTTGAACATCCAGTTTCACTTTTACACTCACATTTTGATGGTTCGTTAAATCTACCCAAGTCAGTCTTTAATGGAATTAGTCCCAGTCTGTGTGCCAGTCCTTCATCAGGTAGTACTGAGGAATTTTCTATAATATCTACTGTATCAACTGCAAAGACTGGTACACCATTAAGACATACACGTCTGAGTGCATTTGCATATTGTAACGGAACTCCTTTTAGCTTTATAGCTATTTTTTGATTATCTTTGCTAATTACCTCTAAGGATGACAAATCTTGAACAAAATCTTCAAAGTCCACATAAAAATCTAGCTAGTTTTACGTATAGATAAATACCAAATTATCATAGATATTTTAGAAATGACAGATTACACATTGGTTAGATATTCCTATGAGGGAGAAAAATTTGAAATTATGGTAAAGCCTGACCCGGCACTTGATTACAGATTGGGTAAGAAAAAGGACCTCTCAGCAATTCTAGTTTCTGATGAAATTTACACTGATGCTAGTAAAGGCACGAGGCCTACTGCTGAAAAATTACTACACGCTTTCAAAACTGAAGACCCAGCCGAAATTGCTGAGATTATTCTCAAGAAAGGTGATCTGAATCTCACAACTGATCAAAGACGAAAGATGATTGAAGAGAAGAAAAAACAGATTGTGACCTTTATTGCCAAAACATACGTAGATCCTAGAACTCATCTGCCGCATCCACCACTCAGAATTGAGCAGGCCATGAAAGACGGTAGAGTCTCAATTGATCCTCACAAAACTGTAGATGAGCAAGTAAAGGATATCGTTGAAAAATTGCGTTCTATCATTGCTCTAAAATCTGAGAATCTGAAATTAGAAATTACAATTCCTGCACAATATGCATCTCAATCATATGCCGTTTTGAAATCAGTAGGTTCTCTAAACAAAGAAGAATGGCAAAATAACGGTTCACTAAAAGCAATACTTGAAATACCCGCTGCAGCAAGGCCAAACGTGATTGATAAATTAGGCTCTATAACCAAAGGCTCTGCTACAGTTGAGGTAATGAAATAATGGATAATAAAAGAAAATACGTTATTCCAGGCGATGTAGTAACCACAGGACCATTTAGACCTGAACAAAATGTAGAACTTGTAGGAAATAAGATAATCTCAACTACAATTGGCATTTCTGAAATTTATGATGATTCAGTTAAAGTAATTCCCCTTACTGGAAAATACATTCCAAAAATTAATGATTTAGTTATTGGCAAAGTCATTTCTCATACATCACTGTCATGGGAACTTGACATAAATTCATGCTATGTTGGATTCTTGCCTGCACAAGATGTCTTTGGACGTGACTTTTCTGCTCATGCAGATGAACTTACATCCAAATTAAAATCAGGAGACTTGGTTGCTGCAAGAATTGCAAATTTCGATAGAACACGAGATCCACTAGTTACAATTTCTGATAGAGATTTAGGTAAAATTGATACTGGCGACTTGGTAAAAATCTCTCCAAGTAAGGTCCCACGCCTGATTGGAAAACGAGGTACCATGATCCAAATGATAGAGATGGCAACAGACGCTGCAATTACAATTGGCCAGAATGGCTGGGTAGTGGTTTCATGTGAGGCGCCCGAGGGATTATTAAAGGCTAAAAAGGCAATTGAGATGGTTAATGAAAAAGCACATGTTGCTAATTTGACTGATCAAGTGAAAGAAATGTTAGAATCAAAAGGTGAATCATAATGGGCGGAAGAGACGCAACAATGGTCCTATTGGACGAGAATGGTATACGTTGTGATGGCCGTAAAGTGGACGAGCCAAGACGTATCATGATTAAAGCTGGCGGACTAAAAAATGCAGACGGTTCAGCATACATTGAATTTGGTGATAACAAAATCCTAGTTGGTGTTTTTGGTCCACGAGATGTTCATCCAAAACACATGTCAAATACTGATACAGGAATTTTACGAGTAAGGTATCATATGGAGCCTTTCTCTGTTGGAGAAAGAAAAAATCCAGCTCCTTCAAGAAGAGAGATTGAAATTTCCAAAGTAATCAAAGAAGCATTAGAGCCAGCAGTAATGTTGGATAAATTCCCAAGAACCGCAGTTGATGTTTTCATTGAAGTATTACAAGCAGATGGTGGAACTAGATGTGCTGCACTTTCAGCAGCTTCTGTTGCATTAGCCGATGCCGGAATTCCAATGAGGGATATGGTAGCAGCAATTGCTGCAGGTAAAGTTGCAGATACTATAGTTCTTGATGTTAACAACGAAGAAGACCAAGCAGGTCAGGCAGACATGCCAATTGGTTACATGCCAAATCTAGAAAAAATTACATTATTACAATTAGATGGTGTTCTTACTCCAGAAGAGTACAAGAAATGTGTTCAAGTGGGAGTAGACGGTTGCAAAATTGTTTATGATATTCAAAAGAAAGCACTACAAGACAAATACTTTGGAAACGGAGGAGATTAGAAATGACATCTACTTCCGTTCTTGATGATCTAAAGAAATCACAAATTCTTGGATTACTTGAGCAAGGAAAAAGAGTAGATGGTAGGGCACTAGACGAACCAAGAGAAATTTCAATTGAAACTAATGCAATCCCTAAAGCAAATGGTTCTGCACGAGTTCGTCTTGGTGAAACAGAAGTAATTTGTGGAGTAAAAATCCAACCTGACAGACCTTTCCCGGATATGGGTGACAAAGGAATTTTCATTTGTACTGCTGAACTTTTACCACTATCTCATCCAACTGTTGAAACTGGTCCACCGGGACCTGACGTAATTGAGTTGGCAAGAGTAGTTGATAGAGGAATTAGAGAAAGCCACATGATTGATGTTTCTCAACTAGTAATTGAGAAGAATAAATCCGTAGTTGGCGTCTTTGCAGATAATGTGGTTGTTGATTATGATGGCAATCTATTTGATGCGTGTTCTTATGCTGCAGCTGCAGCATTGCTTTCATCAAAAACTCCCAAATGGAATTGGGTTGATGATGCTCCAACATTAGCTGATGGTGAAGAAACTCCAGTACCAATTGCTACCATCCCAGTATCCGTAACAATGGGCAAGATTGGAAATCACATCATAGTTGATCCAAATGGAGATGAATGGGCAAGCATGGATTCACGAATTACAATTACGACTGACTCTGATGGAAATATCTGTGCCTTACAAAAAGGGGGCTCTGATGGATTCTCACAAGATGAAATTAATCAATGTGGGGAAATCTCAGTACGAATAGGCACAAAAATAAGAGAAAAATTAAAACAAGCCCAAACTGCAGGTCAATAAAATGGCAAAAGCAAAAAAATCACTGAAAGGATTAGGCGCTCGTTACGGAATTAAACTTAGAAAACAATATACAAAAATCCATCTCCAACTAAAAGAAAAAAGAACATGCCCTGAATGCGGTTCAAAAACTTTTGGCAGAGACGCTGTAGGTATCTGGTCTTGTAAGAAATGCAGCTATAAAGTAGCCGGAACCGCATATGACATTAAGCTTTAGTGCAAAAATTACAGTTGATGCAAAAGACAAAACAAAGGCAATCTTTGATTCTGTAAATACTGACAACGAATTTTATCCTGAAAATCCTGTAAAAACCAAGATAAAGTTTGATGAAAAAATTGAAATTTCAGTCGAATCAGAACAATTGACTCATCTCCGAGCGAATCTCAATTCAACTCTTAGACTAATCCAGGCAAGTTACGATTCAATTGAATCGGTAAAGATTCAATCCAATAGTGTTGAATAAATAGATTCAATGGTTATGCATAACATTGGAAATTTCAGCAAAAGAAATTATTGAAATTAATGAGACACCCACCTTTTTGAAATAATTGGTTGTATCTAACAAGGCAACATGGACTACATATCGTAACATGATGAAAAAAACAGTCTGCAAATATCTAAAAACCATTCTAATTGGAGATCCCCTTCTTGTGGAAAACAAAAACAAGATATGATGTTCTCTGGAAAAAAATTACATTATAAAAAACAGTACTATGATGCAGATTTTGAAATTAGAGTCAATGAGTTAGTTAGACGAACAAAAGCAGATTCTAACTGGATTGATTCCAAAATGTACCCATCCAAAAAATATGTATGATGTAGATTTCAAAAATAATCTGTATTGTATGAATTGCAATTGGGATTTCTGATCTCTTTTTTTAAAAATACACATAAGATATTATTCTATTGTTACCAACCTACCGAATAATCTTCTTTTATGATAATCTTGTAATAGGTAAATTTTATAATTTTCTTCATTTTACATATCTTCTCCGTTTTTTTAAAAAGAAATCTCTTAAATGCATAATGTTGGAGTTTTCCTCATGAGAATACCTTAGGTGGACCCCCGAATTTATCAAATTTTTAAAATCAATGAACAAAGAAGATCAATTATACAAAACAATAGATGCAATTTTGGATGTGATTGCTGAGAATCCAAGAATGGGCGAATCTATCGAATTTAAATTGATTCCTAAATCCATTAAGAAAAAATATCCAGATTTAGATAACTTGTTAAGAGTAAAAGTTACAAGAGATTGGCGTTTATTGTATACCTTAGTCGGATATCCAAATAACAAAAAATACATGTTCTGATGGCAATACCACACAAAGAATATGATAGATTATTTGGTTATTGATTATCTCAATAATGTTGAATTTTGTTCTAATTCAATTAACCCTGGTTTGTTTCTTGCAAAGATCCAGAATACTGCGCCATTCTTATCATATGCAATTTTATTTGAGTCTTCTAAATAGACTAAAACTTTCTTGAAAGTGGCATGTTGTACCCCGCGTGGTAATGCATCATATAATTTAGTTACAGTTCTAAAATCATGATTTTTCTCAATTGTTTGCTCTATCATCTGTATTGTATCCAGATTAGGACTATGGGTTTTCCTTTCCAGAATAGCGTTCTCATTCATACTATGTAATGTACATTAATGTATATATACATTTATGTATATATCTAAAGACACATTTTAACATAATTTACTAGAAATGATGAGAGGATAACTGGGGAATACTGACCATCACCTTCCAATTAGTGATTAAAACAAAAATTGAGCCAACTGGTATATTCATGCTTTGGCATGCCTGAATACTCGATAATATTTTCCATAGAACAGGTATAAATCACAGGATTTCCCATTCTATGACAATGCAGCAGGAATCCAGTAATCCCAGTATTGCACCGTTGGAGAGGATCTGCTCCAAAGTCATGGGCAAAGTGGATGGCTCATACCTTGGCTCCATGATTGATATTTTATCTATCCTCTCAAAGCCTGATGCGCTAAGCATATTCATTTTGGCACAAGACGGCATTCCCTCTGAGATAGAGTCACATTCAAAGATAGGCATTACGCAAAAACAGTACTACACCCGACTGCACCAGCTTGTAGATTCAGGATTAATAACAAAAACGACCACAAAAAAACAAAGAGGATTACAAAAACAATATATCCATTCTGGACTTGGCAATATGATATACAAAAACTATGTCCAAAATCTTCCGCACACAATAAAGGATTCAAAAGAACTTGAGATACTTGAAGTACTAAAGAGCAGCAAAAAATTCGATGATGCAGAAATTACAAAGATTGCATCAAAGATTGGAATACACGAAAAGACAACTACAACCAATACAAAAGATGATACATTTTTTATTGCTGCAAAGTATAATGAAATGTCACAAATTATAATTGATGCAATTAATGACGCAACAAAAGAGATAATACTGGCATCTAGATTCTCAGATGAATCAATAATTGGCGCAATGATAAAAAAAGCACAAAGAGGAGTAAGCGTTACCGTTCTAGCAGATGAATCCATGGTCAAAAACTATAACAAAAATGAAAAAATCAAAAATGACAAGAACAAAAAAGAACGCATACAAATAGTGTCTGATCCATTTTATCCTGCAAAGATAAAGAGAAAATACGGAAATATTCCGTTTTGCATTTTAATTGTAGACCAAAAGTTTGTCGGATGGGAGCTAGTTGACAGCTCAGATGTTACAAAATTTGACAAGGCAATGTTTTGCTATAATTTCATGCTTGCAAAAGACATGATAGAGACATTTTCTGGTTGGTGGAAACTGGCAAGAGAAGAATCACCAATAGTGCAAAAAATGTCAAAAAAGACATAAAACAGGCACAGATTTTAGCTATTTTTGTATTTTTTTAATTACAGAAATTATTAATCAATGACAAAGAATTTTCACACTCAACCAAAAGTAACAGTATCTAATTACAACAGTGTCCCTACAAGGACCGAACACAGCATCCCAAGAAGATGCCACCTGGAATATTTCCTTGCATGCTTGATTCTCTGTTTGTCTGGATTGCTTTTTGTGTTTTGTAACAATGATGCCAACAACAAAGAAATACAAATTCCAATAATTGGCGTAATGATATGTGTATCATACATTACATACAAAAATATCAACACTAGGGATATTGTAAAAATGACCCCAAACATTAGATAAAACGTGTTTGTCACTCCAATTTTTATTGGGATTGTAACCTTGTTTGCAAACTTGTCTCCCTTAAAGTCTGAAATGTCTCCCAACGGACCTAACACAAAATAAAACAAAAATGACAACAAAGGCAAAGTCCATAAAACATCTGAAACAACAAATGCTTCCAATGATGTTGAATATGAAAAGATCCCAATCATTGATGCCAGTGACGCACCAGCTGCTGTAACTATTGTCTTTACCATGAATTTGTCTTTAAGTGATGTTGCTGGATGTGAATACACAACACTCAATGCAATAAATGCAAGACACGCAATGCCTGAAAAAAAATTCAACGCAAAGGCAATCATTCCAGATGATACAAAAAGCAAAACAGTTGCACCAAATATCACATTATACTGGTATTGTACATCTGAAAGTCTGATGTTGCGATTGTTTTTACTGTCAGATTTTATGTCATAAAGATCGTTATACAGGTATGTTGCAAGCGATGCCATGGTAACGCATGCCCCTGTTCCAAAAATTATAATTGCTGCATTTATAGAATTCAGTTGATTAGTATCATTTGAGAACATTCCAAGGGCAATCAGACCAGACACCAGGGCAATCATTACAAAGACATAGGTAATCTTGATTCGTGATGTTACAAACGGTAATAGTGTAAGATAGATTGATTTTACTGACGTCTGATTGTCATTATATCTAAAATATGGTGAATTACTGATATTATTTACCAATAATGGGAAATAGTATTATACTATAATTGATAGTGTGTAAAATTACTCATTCTATAAGATCAATTATTTACTAATACTAGGAAAATAGTGATATAATTTACCAAAAATAGTAATTATTATATTTAAGCTGTTTAGTTGGAATGACAATGATTACAAAAAACGCAAAAACAATTTTGTTTGCTTCTTTGATTGCTGCAATGATTCTGCCATTCTCAATGATGGGTATCGCAGATGCAATACAAGACAACAATCAGAGAATGGAAGCAAAAAAACAAAACATCGCAAACCTGGGAGACAAAATGCAAGCACTTTCTGTCAAAATCTTTGACCTTGAGGCAACACTAGCCAATCTAGAATCAGAAGGAAATGTAGATGAACAAGAGAGTATCAAAAAAACTCTTGCTGCATCCTATGGTGAATTAGACAGGTTACAAGCGAAAGCCTACAAGCTATTTGAGATTCCTGAAAAAAGATACCAAAAACTGCTTGAAGCCAAGCAACAGATACTCGAAGAATACGATGGTACTGGAATGATAGATGATATATTCATTGATCATTCAGACGAATCAATTCAGGTCATCCTGTACTCAGACTATTTCGAATCACACAAGGATACTGTCAAAAGCAAAGCAGATTCTATTGCCTCTAAAAAACCAGCAACCCCTGCTGATGATGTAGGCAACATTAAAGTTGGAATCAAACACTTTACTCCAAGCGCTGTCATGGCTTCTGATGAAGCCTGTGCAGGAGTTGGATCTGGTAATTCTGGATACAATCAAATATGTAACAAGGCTACAATCTCATTTCCAGCAACAAAAAGTAGTGTTAATGGATTTGTCACTGTAGGCCATGCATTACAAGAAGGTCTAAACACATATCCCTCCAACGCAATAAACCAACTACCAGTATATCAACCAGGTCCGGCTGATACTAATGGTAATGGAATTGGAGTTGTGCCTACCGGTCAATCTCTAACAGATTTGAATTGGCAAGCACAGATCCTTGGTACGCTCTCATATGGAGTATATGATGCAAGTCAGAATGAAGATGCCGCATTTGTCAAGCTATCGCTAGGCAAGACAGTAAACAAAGAAGTCGATATTAATGGAGCCACCTATAACATTGCAAGTTATCTAACAGGCAATCCGACCATAGGTCACTATGTCTATAAATCAGGACTGGCCACTGGTACAACTTTTGGATTCGTACAGTCTGTCAATACTGATGGTGTTTATGCCTCATACACCCAATGTAAAGGAGACAGCGGTTCCCCAGTTGGAACAGTTTTGGGTGCAGACTTTACCTTCTATGGTATGCACCTTGGTACTGTTGGTAGTGGACCGTTCTTCAATCAACCATCTTGTTCTGGTAGTGATACATACTCAAAGTTCATGACATACAGCACAATAGTAAACCAAATAGGTGTCACCGGACAAACACAATAAATGATATATTTTTCCCCTCTCTTTTTTTTGTTGGTTCTTTTGTATAGCACTGCCGTTTTTGCAGAAGCATCAGAGGACGATGCTAAACAGGATCAATGTAAGTATGATTATGAACGGACACTCACACATCCTGGCTCATTAACTTTTTCTTGTCTTTACAGATTAAACTGTGAGGGATTGAAAGTCACAACAGATGATGAGAGAAGTATGTTGGAGAATGATTATTTGACCCAACTATTTTTGCACAAGAATCCCAATATGTCATTAGATGAGGCACTGATATCGGGTTTGAGTTTTGATCCTGCAAGTGTATGGGTAATACGGGAAAAGAGGCAGGACATGATAATTCCATATCCCAGTTTTGCAGTTACCTTTAATTCATGTGCAGATATTACAAGCTATGATTATCTCCCATCAGAAAAAGAACAAGATGAATTTCGTATACGCCATCCTCAGACAAGCAATGCTACTGAAAACCTGAGAGTATTTGGAGAAGACAAATATGAGATAGCAGCAAGAATCTTGGACCAACATACATCACCAAAAATCCAGATAAACGAGTTTAACATACAGCCAAACGAGATACGCTGCAATGACGGACTTGATCTGTACAAGCATAACGGAAATATTCCAGTATGCGTCAAACCCCAAACATATGAAAAGCTGCTGGAACGTGGTTTTGATCTTGAACCTGTATAATAGTTACAAAAAACCTGATTCTACAGAGCTCGAACCTTGGATAAACATTGGAAACCAAACAGTTTGAATAAAATCTACATCTGTTGAATCTTCACTTGAACGTGGTTGGGCAAAAATCTAGACTATCATGACATATTGTCTGCAAATTTTCTTATCTGATTTGTCTCAAAAGGAATTTTTACCCGTGTTAGAGATAACTTCTTGGTAACCCAGCATGAAGTGCTTTTCTTTGGCCACTAATCCAGATATATTATTCGTAGATTAGGCATGATCCAACACAATATTGGCATACATCGGTAAAGATATAATGAAACAGATTTTTTGAGTAACCATGTCATCACCACAAATGCCTCCGTGGCTTCAAGAGCAAATAATGAAACTACAACAATCTCAGCAAAGCCTCCAATCAGTTATGACTCAAAAACAACATCTTGAGATGGAAAAAGCAGAAACTGCAAAGGCACTAGATGAATTAAAAAAAATTGCAGATGGTGATGCCGTGTTTAAACAAGCAGGAACTGTTTTGATAAAATCAACAAAACAAGAACTAATTGATGAATTAGAAGAGAGAACAGAGATGGCAAAAACACGTGTAACTGTACTTGACAAACAAGAAGCACGTCTCAAAGAATCACTCAAAGAACAAGAAACAAAAATTACCGAAATGATGAAAAGCGGTTCTACAAGTTCTACGCCCCCAGCAGAAGATAATCCTAGAAAGTAATCCTCAATCCTATTTCATATAAGATATTAACAATTCATTCCAAGTACTATTTGTGAAATTAGAAAATCTCCGCATCATTGTCGATGAGCGAGAGCGCAAAAGTGGAATTCCTGAACTCTTAAAATCAGTTGGAATGAATCTTGAGATGAAGACACTTCCTATTGGAGATTATATTGTTGGACCTGAAACAATTGTTGAGCGAAAAAGTATCCGTGATCTTATGGCGTCAGTCTTTGATGGACGACTATTTGATCAGTGCTCACGACTAAAGGAGCACTTTGAGAATCCGATTGTTCTCATGGAGGGAAATGTCGATGAGATTGAAGAAATTACTGAAAACCCTCTGATATTTTATGGTGCAATATCTACAGTTGTTCTTGATTTTAAAATCCCCGTCATTCCTACGCCAAGCGCTGCTCACACTGCAAAATTGTTGGTATCGATGTGCTCTAGAAAAGAATCACATAAAGGACCCTATCTGAAAAAAATAAAAAAATCAATTGATCTAGAACGACAGCAACTATCGGCACTTTGCAGTTTACCTGGAATTGGAGAGAAATTTGCAATTAGAATGCTTGAGAAATTTGGAACCCCTCTGAAGGTTTTTACTGCAACAACTGCTGATTTGGCAAAAGTTGAGGGCCTAGGTGAAGCACGAGCCAAGAAAATAAAAAACATGTTAGACTCTAAAAGTAAACATCTAAAAAAATCTAATCAAAAAACTTTGCATGATACAAATTAATAATTTAACAAAGATGAATTTATCATGTTAGTATCAGTTGATTGGCTCAAAGAACACCTGGCTGATACTAATGTTGTAATTTTAGATACACGTCCCAAAACAATCTTCCTTTATGGGCATATTCCAAATGCTCAGTTCCTTTCCATAGAGCAGATAATTCGTTTTGATGAATTCGGGTCTAACCTAGTAGCTGAGCAAGAAAAAATTACTGATCTCTTTGGTAGTTTAGGAATTGATGAATCAAAAACAGTTCTATTGATTGGAGATGCAATGGATCCATCTGTTGCAAGAATTGTTTGGACGTTTTTGTATTTTGGACATGAAAAAACTTGTCTACTCAGTGCAAATGCATCTGATTTACAAAAACACGGATTAGAATTAACACGCCAAACATCAACTCCAAAACCTGCAAAATTCTCTCCAAAAATTAACAACAAAATCAGAATAGAATCTGATTTTCTAAAAGATCATTTGAATGATTTTGTAATTTTAGATGCACGTAGTTCTCAGGAATTCATGGGAGGTCATCTTCCAAACTCAAAACTTATTCCATTCACTGAAGGGATTGGTTATGACGGAAATCTATTTCGTGACAAGGGATTCCTTGATGAGTTATTTTTGCAAAACAATGTCTCAAAGGACAAAGAGATTGTTTGCTATTGTATGCATGGACACAGAGCATCAAATCTATTTTTGCAACTAAAAATTGCAGGATTTGAAAATGTAAAACTATATGACGGCTCTTTTGTAGAGTGGAATGGAAAAAATTTACCCCTTGAGTAATTTTCTCTTTAATGGAGTTCCACACATTGGACATTCACTTCCAGAGGTATGATTAGTTCTACACCCAGGACAGTAATGAACCCATTTTCCAACATCTGCAATCCCCTGAGTCATTATTGGTGAAATTTTTAGGCCAAGATTTCTTGCAACATTTGAAATTGCAAAATCATCGCTAATTATCTCCCCGTTTAGCTCAATGCACAATGCAATGACTGAGACGTCTTGCTTTGATAGTTGTTGATAGTCCCCTGTATCTCTTGCGGCCTTTACTGCAGCTATTGTTGACTCTTTTTCAGGCTCTCTGATTTTCAATCTATTAGTTTCAAGTAATGTTCCCAATGCATCTTGATTTTTTTTTATGTGTTTAATTTCATCATAAACTAAAGATGTTGTGTAGCAATCATCAGCTGATCCAAACGGAACTCCAGCATAAAATGCACTAGCGTCTAAAATTCTAAAATCCAAGTTTGCTCATTTGCCTCAGTCCACGTTTTTTTAATCTTACAAAGACTGCTGGTTTGTTGTACTTTTTGATAATTATTGGTTCTTCATATCCTGCTGTTTTGATTACTTGCGCATCCATTGCAATGTTGCAATCCTGAGAACAAATAATTTCAATTTTCTCATCTGGAACTACTATTGATGCCAATCTGTAAACTGGTGCAACAGGTGTGATTATTAAAACATTCAAACTCTCATGCAAGATTGGACCTCCTAGTGAAAAGGAATGACCAGTTGATCCGCTTGGGGTTGCAATGATTACTCCATCCATTTTTTGTTTTACTGTATCGTTTTGAAATTTAATTTCAATCTCTGCAGTTTTAGTCAAGTTAACTCTACTGATGTATATCTCATTTAATGCAGGAGGGAATTCTACTCCGCCACATGATGCAACAACTCTGATTCTTTTATCTAAAAAGAAATTGCCTTTTAAAATTTGATTTATTGCATCATCGATTTCTTCAATTGTAATTTCAGCCAAGATTCCTCTGTTTCCACCTACGTTTATGGTCAAAATTGGTGTCTCGTTTTGCAGATTTCTAAAAACCCTGAGAGTTGTTCCATCCCCGCCAAGAGTGATGACTAGGTCAAGTTTTATTTTTTTCAACTCTGCTAAATCTTCTATTTTTTTTGCCCCTTCAACCTCAATTGGGGAAATTGTATAAACTATAGATTTTTTTGCCAAAAACTTTTTTGCGACATCCCTTGCAGCTTTTTCTGAATCCTTTGAACCTACTTTACTTACAACTGCAACTTTTTGAAGCTTCAAGCAGTTCTACTGAATTTCATTGTACTTAAAAATGATATTTTTGGAGATTTTTGGAAAAAAACAAATAAGTATGAAAACAATGGATAAAACATCATGAGTTACGCACATCCTGAAGTTTTAGTTGATACTGAATGGGTATCACAAAATCCCCCAAATGAAAATAGAAAAATAGTTGAAGTTGATTATGATCCAGTTAATGGATATCAAAAAGGTCACATTAATGGAGCTTCCCTAATTTGGTGGAAACGTGACATTAATGATCCAGTTACAAGAGACATCATTAGCAAAAAACAATTTGAGGCTTTAATGGCTAAAAACGGAATTACTGCTGACACTGAAGTGATTCTTTATGGTGACTTTAACAACTGGTTTGCAGCATTTGTTTTCTGGGTTTTCAAAATCTATGGTCATGAGAATCTCAAAATAATGAATGGTGGACGAAAGAAATGGGAATTAGAAAGTAGAGATTACACTACTGATGAACCACAACTGCCGCCAACAAAATACATTGCACAACCTCCAGATGAAGGACTTAGGGCATATCTATTTGATGTGAGCCGTGCATTAGACAAAGAAGACACTGTAATGGTTGATGTTAGATCGCCTGCAGAGTTTACTGGTCAAATTACTGCTCCGCCAGAATATCCGATGGAGCATGCACAAAGAGGCGGGCATATTCCAGGTGCAAATAATATTCCATGGGCAACTGCAGTCAATGACGCTGATGGAACCTTCAAAGCAGTTGAAGAACTACGACAAAACTATGAGCCAAAAGGTGTAACTCCTGACAAAGATGTAATTTGTTATTGCCGAATTGGAGAAAGATCTTCTCACAGTTGGTTTGTTCTAAAATATCTGCTTGGATATCCTCAGGTTCGAAACTATGATGGTTCTTGGACTGAATGGGGTAACATGATAGGAAATCCTGTGGAAAAATAAATTGCTACTAGACCTTCCAATTCTTGAGAAAGGCACTTTTTATTTTATCAAAGATGACAATACTCATTTTATTTTAGAGGATAAAACAAAACGAGGCCTTACCATAAAGGAGACCTCTGTTGATAAAAAACTAAACGTCAAAGCAGACAAGGGCATGATTCATGACATGGATGGTATTGGACACTGGGTAGTGATTAGGTGGTATTTTGCAAAGGATTCACATGATCTATCCAAAGTTTTAGAGCATGCAGAAGCCATGGAAAAAAAATACACTGAGCTCAGAGAGTTGACGTGTCCAGATGATGACTGATAACCTTTTTAAATAAAATCGAATCATCAAAGTCAGATGTCTTTACTTTTAAAAGATCGAGTTTATTCCATGGAGGCCCCAACTGCAAAGCGTGGAGTTTATCCTTTACATGGTTACAAACTTGGATTATACAGATTGCCAATTAAACTAGAAGAACCTGTAGAGCTAAAATCCGTCCATGATGGTCTCAAAAAGACGTTTGAAATGGACATGTATGCTGATAGAATTTACGCAACATATCGTTGGAAGGAGCAAAACATGGATGATGTTGATGCCAAAGGATACGAAGAAGTTGAACTTTCAGTTACAGTAGAAATTGTTACAGGTGAAGTAGTTGATATTATTTATCAAATATTTCCAATTGAAAAATTCGGTGATCCAAACTGGGTAAAAGACTATAGAAAGAAAGCAGACCATTTTGCAAAAATGGTAATTGACACTATTTTACGTAATACCATCTTGGCAGACAAGATGATATCTTATTTGGCAAAAACTGAAAAGATTTCTGAAGTTGCCGCAATTCAAAAACTAGAAGAACTCACTCCATTGGCTAAAATTGTTCTTGGTGCAAAACCAAAACCAGTTGAAGCAAAAGAAGATGATGCTGAAGATGATGATGCAGATATTGAAATCCCAGATGGTGCGAAACCAGGACCTATTGATGTTGAATACAAATCAAAGATGAAATCTTCTGCAGCATATGAAGCACCAGAACATACAATCAAGACTTGGGGCAGAAAGGGTACGAGCAATGGCATCATGGGTATTTGGGGAGAATTTGTTTCAGTAGATTATGATATTTGTATTGCTGATGGCGGTTGTATTGAAGCATGTCCAGTTGGAGTCTATGAGTGGTTTGATACTCCGGGAAATCCAGCATCTGACAAGAAACCATTGATGTCAAAAGAGCCAGATTGTATCTTTTGCCTTGCATGTGAAGGTGTATGCCCCCCACAAGCAATCAAGATCTTTGAGCAAAAATAATCAATTATTGCAACTATAAATAGCGACTAGTCATTTTGTGAGATTAGGGATATGGCAATCAATCCTTTCACCCAGTTTGTTTTTGATCTGTTCATCTTATCAGCTATTATCATCACGGCATATACTTGCAATTTTTACTATTTGGCATTTCTTTCAAGAAAAAGAAAAGATGTTCTCACCACTACTGATTGGGGAAATCCATCAATTACAATTCAACTCCCAATATACAACGAAAAGTACGTTGCAAAAAGATTGGTTGATGCTGTTTGCAACTTGGATTATCCAAAAGACAAAATGAGAATAATGGTGTTAGATGATTCAGATGATGATACAGTTGATTTACTTGAAAATGCAGTTAATGATTACAAAAATCAGGGATTTCAAATAGAACATGTACGACGTGGAACAAGAAGCGGATACAAGGCAGGAGCACTAAAGCATGCAATGAAATCAACTGATACAGAACTTGTTGCAATTTTTGATGCTGACTTTATTCCTCCAACATGGTTTCTTAAACGAGCAATCCCCCACTTTACAAACTCAAAGATTGGTCTTGTTCAATGTCGCTGGGGACATGTAAATGAAAACTATTCTGCAATCACTCAGGCACAAGCACTGAGTCTTGACTTTCATTTTCTTATAGAACAAAAAGCAAAAAGCAATTCTCATCTGTTTATGAATTTCAATGGTACTGCGGGAATATGGAGACGTGATTGCATTGAGGATGCAGGAGGTTGGCATACTGCAACACTAGTTGAAGACCTTGATCTAAGTTACAGAGCACAAATGAAAGGCTGGAAATGTTTGTTTCTACCTGACATTGTAGTTGATGCAGAACTTCCTGTGCAGATGAATGCTGCAAAAAGACAACAATTCCGTTGGGCAAAAGGCTCTATCCAATGTGCAATAAAATTACTTACTGACATTGCACTAAAACGTAAAGTTGCAATTGAAGCAAAAGTTCAAGCATTCATTCAACTAACTCGTCATGTTGTTTACCCATTAATGCTGATACAGTTTTTGGCATTGCCCATTTTACTGGCAGGACAAGTCAATCTCTACGTGATTAGCTTTCTTCCGGCAATAACTATTGCAACATATCTTGCAATGGGGCCTGGTGCGTACATTATGATCATGCAAAGCATGTATCAAAAGTCATGGAAGTCTAAAGCCAAGATACTTCCGGCATTGCTAATTTACAATGCAGGAATGTCTGTAAACAATACAGTTGCAGTATTTGATGCAGTAATTGGGAAGAAAAACGAGTTTCTTAGAACTCCAAAATACGGTGTCCTAAAAACAAAAGATGATTGGAAAGACAATGCATACAATTTACCTTTCTCACAAGTTACACTGCTTGAGATCTTTTTTGGCGTATATGGAATAATGGGCATCTTTGTTGCAGTTTTTTCAAATAATCCTATCTTTGTCCCTATAATTGGACTTCAGGCTACAGGATTTTTCTATATTGCATACATGAGTTTGTCTCATACGCGATTTAAAAGAAATAAATCAAGTAAGCCCCGACCAAAAACTAAGAAAGAAAAAATGGCAAATACTGTTTACAAACTTTCCATGATTGGAATTGTGGGAATTATTATTTTTGGAGGATTTATGGCAATTTATGGTTACAATACTGATATCTATCCTCTAGACCGAATCAGGGGCCATCTTGATGGAATTGTAGGCTCATCTGATCCTGTTACAATAAAGAGTCATCTATTGGCAATTCAAGAAGATCTGGAACTAGTAATGGATCGTGTACCTGAAACCACCGATGCTAATGGTGAGGTTATTTCTAAAAACCCCGTTTGGATATTCGCTACAGAATCTACAAACTTGCTTAGAATACAAAATGATGTAGATACGATGGCTGCAAGTATTGAGAAAATTTCAACTGTTCCAAAGGATAGTTCTGCATATCATACAGGAATGCTAGATATTAACGGCAGAGCACTATCCTTGAAAACCAATATCATGGATGCGACTCCATACATGTATGTAAGTGTTGCAAACATTATATTCAGTACAATTTGGATTGCAGCAATTTTGGGAATCTTTGCTGCATTAAAGAAAAAGAAACAACAATTCAAAGAAATAGATGAGACTGGAGTTTAAGGAATATTTAGATCTTTTCTTAGTTCATCTACTGCTCTAATTCCATAAATGTCTCTTATTTGCTGAACTCTAATTGTTTCTTTTAACATATCTCTGCCTATCGCATTAGTTAAAATTGAATAGACATCACTGAATCGAACTTCCCACTTGTCTGCACAATCTAAAATTTTACTAACTGCCCATTGTCTTACTTCTTGAGGTAGAGGAATCTTTTCACCAGACTCTATTGATATCCTATCAAATAGATTTACAATGTCTGCAGTTTGTGTTGCCATATTTTCAATGTCTTTTAATTCGCCATACTTTGATTCAGTATTCATTCTGACATTTGATTGATATTCTGAAAGTTTTAGCAATGCCATCATCTCTTTTGATGAATCACTTGTTGCCTTGTTTGTGACGTTTTTGATTGATTGTATCTCTTCAAATAGTTTATCTGATTTTTTATGAAATTCTGCAGTTGACGCGTCTTGTCTTTTTAGAATATCTGAAGCTGATGCTATTTTTTGCTCTATGCTGTTTGTTTTATCAAAGACGTTTTGCTTGAAATCTGAAATGTCTTCCTGAACTGATTTGAGTCCTTCTCCCACAAATGCTGTAGAGTCTGCCCTTTTTGATAATCCTCCAATTTCAGTCTCAATTTTATCAATTTTGCCTCCTAAATCCCTAATTGTCTGCATGCTTAGATTTTCAGCAGATTTTGCATTTGTAGAGATTGTCTCAAATTGTTGCTTAAGACCATCAATTACTCCTCCAAGGGAATCAATTTTTGATGCTTTTGAAGAAATTGAATCAATTGTAATTTTGATTGCTTCAAGTTCTGCATTAAGATCTGTTGTCGAAATTGCACCTTCTGCAATCCTTTCAAATTCTTGTTTGAGGCTTTGTATGATTTGATTTCCAGTATCTAGTTTTGCAGTTTTATCTGAGATTTCATCAAGATTATTTTTTAGTTTGTTCATCTCAGAGCTAATCTCTAAAAATGAATCTGTTTTTCCAGAGACTTTTCTGAGATCATCTCTTACTTCATCGATTCTCTGTGCAATTTTTATTATCATTTGGGAATTATTCTTAATTGAATTCATACTGTCTTGTACTTGCTGAGATATTTCTTGAGGCTTTGTTGTTTTTTGAATCTCTGAAATTTTATTTATCTCATCTTGTAGTTTTGCAGTTTGATCATTGATCTTACTTACTAGATTAGATTGGGTTCTTACTTGATTTAACCCTGCATACAGTTTCTGAGTATCATCTTCTATAATGTTGATTTGTTTTGATTGTTTCTGAATATACTCTAATGTTGATGTTAGTGTGTCAATCATATCTTTCATTGATAGTAGGACTTTTTGGTTTTCTCCGAAAATTTTTGACATTACTTTGATCTCTTTTTGTAATGCCTTGTTAGAATCTGAAACTGATGCTACCTTCTTTAGTACTGCTGATGGCGTTGGCTCTTTTGTAACTTTTTTTACAACTTTTTTTGCTTGCGCTGACGTCTTTTTCTTTGTAGTTTTAGCTGCCATATACAGTCAATTAAAAAATGATGATAAAAAAGTTGGGTCTAAAATAAAAAATGTAAAGAGTTACTTATTTACAACAGTTGGTTCGTGTAGTAACTCATGAAAGGTCTTCTCAGCCAGCCCATTTGCCGTTTCGATAAACCCTCTTGTACAATATTCACATTGAATCATATAGTACGGTATGGTACCGTACTATTAATACTCAGGTGATTATAACGTAACCAATGATGCAGTCAGATACCCCAGGTCATTTTTCTACATAATGTTCAGATGACCTAATCATCACTCTGCAAAATCATTATGATAAATGATCATAAAGAGGTTAAAGATTATGTCTGTTGAGCCTATTTTCAATTATTAGTAATTTCATTAATTTGATTTCAGAATTTCTAGTCAGAAATCATTTTTAAAGAAATTTGTCAACTGAAAACATGCAAAGCATTTCACTTCAGTTAGATACTAGTGAAATTCATAGCTCACTTAACACAACTGTTACTAGTTTAATTGAACAGATTACTCCTGAACTTCCTCATGCAACATTTGTAACTGATTTGGCATTTATCATGATAATTGGTGCCGTAGTTACTTTGGCTTTTTTTAAAATTAGACAACCACTGATAATTGGTTATCTTTTTGCTGGAATGCTCATTGGTCCTCTCTCACCGTTTTGGTCCTGGGTATTGCCTGAAGGTGGTCCATCTACTGATGCGTTGGGAGGTGTTGGAATACTATCTAACATCTCTGCATTGAATCTTTTTGCTGAAATTGGTGTAATTTTACTTCTTTTTGTAATTGGGATTGAGTTTCCATATGCTAAAATCAAAAGCATTGGGCGAGTGGCAGTGGGTGTTGGAACATTGGGATTATTTTTAACATTAGGTGTCGTATTTTATGCTGCAACTGCATTGGGTTTGGGATTTCTAGATGCATTGTTTATTTCAGCAGCGTTATCTATTTCCAGTACTGCCATAATTGTCAAAATTTTAGAAGAGATGGGAAGGATCAAAAATGAATCTTCCATTCTTGTTTTAGGAATTTTGATTGTAGAGGACATAATCGCAGTTATTCTGATTTCATCATTGCAATCAATTGCTTTAGTTGGAACTGTATCTATTGAGTCCGTAATAATAATTGCACTGGTCGCATCTGGTCTTATAGTTGGAACATTCACAATTGGAACCCGAATAATCCCGCCATTAATTGACAAGGTTGCAGCAGCTGAGCATCGCGAGATTCTATTGCTTAGTGTTCTGGGTGTCTGCTTTGGCTATGCGTTACTTGCAAACATCGTTGGATTATCAGTTGCAATTGGAGCGTTTTTGGCAGGGGTGCTAGTGGCTGAATCAAAATCTGCTGAAGTTGCAAAATTGCTTTCCAGTCCAATCAAAGACATGTTTGTAGCAATTTTCTTTATTTCAGTTGGTGCCTTGATGGATGTGTCAGAACTTGAAAATTATATTTTCATTGCAATTGCTTTGATAGCAGTTGCTACTGGAATGAAGTTTGGTGGTAACTTGGTTGGAAATATTGTCTTTCGGCAAAGACGTGGTAAAGCAATCCGTTCGGCATTTACGTTAGCTGCTCCAAGGGGTGAATTCTCAATTGTAATTGTAAAGGTTGGGGTGGACATAGGGGCAGTTAGCGCTTTCTTGTTTCCATTGATAGGTATAATTTCTATAGTCACTGCATTTATTTCTCCATTTTTAGTAAAAGCTGGAGATAAAATAGTACCTATGCTAGAAAAAAAAGATGTCTGATGAATTAAAAAAACTAACAGAGCAAGCACACGACGGAATCACTACTTTTGATTTTGATGGTAACAAAACACCATGTATCATAATTGAAGAAAAAAAATATGATGACATGCTTGCAAAGATTGCAGGACAATCTTTGTCTATTAACACTGATCTTAACATCTTGCAAGATGGATTGGGTAATGTCTTCGTTGAAGTTGTTTTGACATTTTCTAAAGGAAATATTGTTGAGACATTTATGATAAATGCAAAAACCCATCTTGACTTTTTTGAAACTCTTGCAAAAACATCAATGTTTGCACTATCATCTCCAAAATCAAATTATGGAAAAGACAATGTGTTTATGATTCAGTTGCCTCGTCCAGAAAAAGCTCAGGACGCATTAGAAATTATTAATAATGCACTAATTCCAAAAAATCAAAAATAAGTGGTGCAGTTACCGGGATTTGAACCCGGGTCACGTACTTGGCAAGCACGAGTACTAACCAGACTGTACTATAACTGCAACACCCCTAGAGGTTGAATTTGGATATTAAACTGTTTTTAACTATTTCAATCAAGAAATACCATGGATGAAACTCTTCTTGCTAAAATAGAACAAAAAATTCAAGATACACTTTCCAACAAAGATGAAATTAAAGAACTAATTCAATCGCTTTCAAACATTGATGATTCAAAATCATTTGCACTGGGTGTAATGGTTGGAAGAATTTACAACGCTTTTTACTATCAATCAAAAAGAATTCTAAATCGAGAACCAACAAAAGATGAATTTGAAGAGTTTTTAGAATTTGTTAAAAATAAGAAATCTGATTTAGAAAATTTATGGTGATGATTTATCCCATTCAATAACCTTGATGGTGGGGGTTCCTGGCAATTTCACACATGCACCATGAAGTGCTTTTTTTGCTGCCTCTAAGTGGGCCTCTGTATTGACATACATTTCCATAATGCATTGCCCTTGTTTGACTCTGGCACCCAAACTAACTGCTTTGCCCCATGATCTTCGCATTCCTTCAGAAACCCTATCTGCACCTGCAGTTGCAATCTGTTTGTTTTCTCGAAGTAAATTATGTGGATAAATTCTTAATCTAGAATAGTAGCCTGTTTCACCTGTAGTCTTCTCTAGCGTTTTGTTTGCTGCCAATCTAGTTGATTCAATTGCCATGTGTCTGATCTGAATCTTTTCATTAATTAGTAACTGAACACAATACTTGTAAATTCCTCTTTTACCGCCCTGAAATTTTGCAATTTTGATCTGTGGTTTACCTTTGATGTACTCTTTTCTGGTAAAGATTTGCCCCGTTGCAGTTCTATAATTGGCGCCATGCATTACATTCTCAAACCATAACGCCCATATTTTAACGGTGAGCCGATATGCATTCGTATTTTCCAATGCTTATATGGAAATTCTTTGATTTTCTCATCATCATGGAAGAGACCCCAATAGTTAACGGTGAGATGATTTCTGATCAAACTTGTATTTCTGATAAAAATATGATTCATGAACTTGATCTAAAGGGATACGGGGAAATTGAAAATGAAAAATTATTCTTAAAACAATTTGAGACTCTATTTCTGTTATATTCCAAAAGGCTGATTTTAAAGAAAGGCAAAAAGCAAATTGATTTTGATACTTTTATGAGCATTTGTCAAAAAACTGATTCTGATATTCTTACTAAATTTCTAATATATCGTGATCTTCGAAATCGTGGTTATGTTGTTAAGGATGGATTTGGATTTGGTTCTGACTTTAGAGTTTATGAGAGAGGACATTTTGGTGAGAAAGGAGCAAAATTTCTGATCTTTGGACTAAATGAAGGCCAACAAGAGAAGATGGGTAGTCTACAGAAAAAGATTGAAGACATCACTCAAATGGGAAAAGAACCAATAATTGCAGTAATTGAGCGGCGTGGTGAAGTAATTTATTACAAAATCAACAGGATGAATTTCTATGAGAATAAAGCTAGATTAGAAGAATCATTTCAGATCTAATCTTGCAGTATCCACTCTGATGAATATTTTAAAAGATTATTTTCTTCTGCAAACATAAAATCATAGACATCTACATACTTTGTCTTGTTGTCCCAGAGATCTTGGAAATCTTTCATCTTTCTTTCAACTCTTGATTTATCATTCCACGATGTGAAAACATCTACTGATTCAAAATCTCTTGATTGGATAGAAAATGATTCTCTGGAAGTTCCTGTAAATGCAACTGCTTCATCATCGTCATCTCTGAAAATTCCAATTCTCTCCGAAAATGAATTTGACACTTGTTCTGAATTTGTAATTGCAATTTTTAATTCAATTTGTCCATTATTTACTATGTCTTGGAGTTTTTGGATTTTAGTATTTCTGATAAATTTTCCTTCAAATGATTTTGTAAATTTTTCTGAAAATAATTTTGTAAATAGGTTGAGATCACCTGTCCTGAATCTGTGACCAGTAATCATTCTTAATTTTGCCTTACCTCCTGAAAAATTGTCAAATGCCATTGAAATTGTGGCTAAAGTCTGAATCGATAAAAAGTCAACACACCTATCATATTCTATACAATGACTGAGGCAAGGAAAGAAAAACTCCGCTACAATGTCGTCTCTGTCTGAACGATATTCTTCTTTTAATTCAATGTCTCTTAACCCCAATAATTATTTCTCTTAATTTTATTATTTAAAGAAACAATCTTGGGAGGTCGTGTGTAAACCATCAAATTTTAACAAACTTTTTCGTTCAGATGAAGATAATGCAAAAGATACATGATACTAAATTGCTTCTACAATGTGTAAAATAATGATTTTGGAAGCGTCAGTTGATGCAAAAATTGCATGTTTTAATGCTTCGTCACCGTCTTTTGTTTCTGCATGAGGAACAAGAATTTTTTTGTACAACATGATTATTGAATATGTGTATTATTTGACATGATGCAGAAATCATCATTGTGTAATATCTGCTACTTTCTTTTTACAGTCTTGGACTTTTTTGCATCACATTTTTTGCAGAATCTATATGGATCACAATTTTCTCCACAGTCACAAAGATTTTCATCAGAACCATGCCCCATCAAGATTCACTTTCTGAAACAATCCGAGTGATTTAAGATTAATCTTCAGCAAATCATACAATCTGAACCTCTAAATTATGAGATCAGGGAAGTTAATGCAAAATCTTTACCGCTAACTATATCTCTAGATGTGTAATGCTCCCATCGGGTTTTGTCAGATCAGCTAAACACTCCCTACTTTTATTTTCAAAAAATTTTATTTAAAGAAATAAAATTGGAACTTAAGACCAACAACGATTTGTTGTCTAGTGACAATTCCAACTGTATGGACTTTTCCAAAATAGTATTTAGGTAATGTTAATGATTCCTATGGACGATTTGTATGTTGGGTTTTAAGTAAATTTTGTAAATGTATGTTCTGTCAAATGATCATACATCTGATCTTGGGAACACTGATCGTCTTGGAATTACACAAGAAAAAACAATTTTGTGATTATTGCCCTGAAAACAAATGTCTGCTAGACTAAAATTTGTCATCCAAAGAAAGATAGTAAATCATCATGTGATTATTAATTTGCCAAAAAATTGTTAATTTAGCCATGAAGTAAATATAATTTTTAAGCCTATTGTAATTTCTCTTGATATGTTATGATCATTGCTTTGCTTTCAAGGTTCTCAATAAAGTCTAGTGCCATTTGCTGTTGTTTTTGCTGTAACAAATTTGTTTTAATCTGAGATGAAATATCATCAAAAACTGTGCTGTTTCCAACTTGAGCTTTAATCATGTCTTCATTATCATCAAAGAAAATCTTTGCTTCTTCATCACTTATTTGAATATCTACATTTGAGATCTCACTAGTCAACATCTCATTTATGATCAATTCATCTCTAAACCTATCCAAAGTTTGATCATATGTAGTTCCAAACTCTCCTAATTTTTCTTCAAATTGTTCCTTGGATAGTCCATTTTGGACATATGATGCAGTTAGTTTTTCTTCTGCATCAATCATAGTTACTACAATGTCGCGTTTTTGTGCCTCGTCAAGAAGCAAAACCTTTGTAATAATCATATCCAGTGCAGATGTACCGTCCAGAGATTGCCCTTGAGTGAATCCTGCCTTGATGACATCATTTACTTCTTCTAGTCTTATCTCTTGACCATTAACTTCTGCTACAATTGGATTGTCTTCTGTTTGTGATTCTAATTTTGAAATTTCATTATTGAAATCAAATTGCACGTTTTTATCTGAATCAAAATCTATAGTGTAGGCGCCTACAAAAAAAGATGCTATTGAAGCTATTGATACCAGAACAACAAGTAATCCCACAAATGTTAATTTTTCCATCACCACATTGTTGGTATTATTAATTATCTTTTCTTTATTTTCATCTTCCATAAATTTTCACGATGTAAAATGAATTTTAATTTGTATATTTATTCACTGTGATTTACAATTGTAATGTATAGAATTGATATGTGGAAAAAAGATTTCATATTTGTAATTGTTTTGGGAAATAGAAGGTTTGGAATCAAAGAAAAAACAAATTGGTGGTTACTGCCCTGAAGACAAGCGTCTTTTAGATTGTGAAATATGTGATCCTAAAAAAGATAAAAGTAGTGACTGTAACTGTTAGATGTGATAATTTTGCATAAACAAACTCTCAAACTAGTTTACGCTGATATCTCTTCTTGGATAATTTCAGGTTCTTTATTCTCGGTTCTTTTTATATTCATGTTATATGCTAGAGAATTTTTATTTTTTGAGCCCTTTTTTACATTTCATCTTCCAATGGATTGGATTCTAAGCTTTGTTCTAATCATAATTGTTTCAGGACTTATTGCACTAGTGACTGGTCTAGCTGTTTTTCAAATGAGAACTATAAAAGCAAATTCCAGGAAGGCTGGAACTGGAGTAGTTGGTTCTATTATTGGTGTAGGTGCGGGAGTGTGTACTAGTTGTGGGCAAATCGGATTCACAATAATCTCTACCTTTGGAATTGCAGGTGCTACATCTCTATCATTTTTAACAGCATATGAGATTCCCATTAGATTAATTGCCATAGCAATACTCTCTGGCACCTACTTTGCCATGATTAAGGGAATAACAAAAGGATGCAAAGTAAATTTGAATACTGTTGATGAGAACAATTAATTCTTAATTTAAAACAACTTTACATTTGTAAAGTATCTGTTCTCTTAGTTTAGAATCATTGTTGACATTCGGAATTTCATTTATATTTTATTATCATATTTTCAATATGTTGAAAACTCATCTGTCTTCTGGAATCTTAGTTTTTACCATTACAATAATTTCATTGTCATTAATTTCTGAACAAGTTATGGCTCAAACTATGACGTCTCCTAAACAACAAATGATGATGGGAACAAATCCAAACCAGATTACATGTACTAATGATAAAGTCCTTATGATGAAATCTTCCGGAACCCCTGTTTGTGTAAGTCCTAATAGCTATCTAAGATTAGCAGATCGTGGGTGGGGTAATTTTGACATGAACATGATGACAAATAATCAACAAATGCAAGGAGTCATGAATAATATGATGAAGAATCCTCAAGTTGGCAAACTTTGGTATGATATAGTTACTACTGACCAACAAAATGTCCAAAACATGGTTGATCAAATGTATTCAAACATGAAACAAAATCCACAGAAAATGCAACCAATGATGAATTTTATGATGAATGATCCTGACCTACGTCAACAGATGATGGATAAGATGTTACAAAATTCTCAGATGATGCAAGGAATAAAAACAAACAGTCAGATGATGAACATGATGCAATCAGGAAATATGATGGGTCTGAACCAAGGCATGTCTGGCATGATGAATGATCCTGATTCACGACAACAGATGATGGATAATATGATGAATAATCAACTAATGATGCAAGATATGAAAAACAATAATCAAATGATGAACATGATGAAAGGAAAAGGCATGATGAACTCCATGAGTCAGGGTAACATGAGTCAGGGTAACATGATGCAGGGTAACATGATGCAGGGTAACATGATGCAGGGTAACATGACTGGAATGAAACAAGGAATGATGGGGTCGTCCATGGGACAAGGAATGCAAGGAGGAATGATGGGAACCAACCAAGGAAAGATATCAACCATGAATATGACAAACATGGTCCCAATGATGAATGATCCTCAAGTAAGACAAGACATGATGAATAATATGATGAAGAATCCTCAGATGATGAATAGTATGATGCAGAATAAACAAATGATGAGTAATATGGGTATGATGAATTCAAACATGAACGATAACTGGACGATGAACAATCCCCAGATGATGCAAGACAAGATAAATCAAATTATGAATGATCCTCAGATGATGTCACAGATGAATGAAATGATGTTGAATAACCCTTGGAACATGCAAGGGATGATGGGAACCATGATGAGTCCCATGATGAACTCTATAATGGATGATCCTGAACTAAGAGAACAGATGATGAACAACATAATGATGAATCCACAGATGATGCAAAGTATGATGGATAATCAATCCTTCATGCAACAATTGAATCCATAATTTTTTGAATGATATGACAAACAAAATAAATAATGTTGATCTTGACAAAGTTTCCAACACTGTGGCAAAGGGAAAAGAAGACAAAAACACTCTAAAAAAACCAGTCAATCTACAAGGGGAATGGAATTTAGACCCAGATTCAGAATGCCAATTCAAAACAGAACTATCTTTTGAAAATGGAAAAGAGGTAATCGAAATAGATTCTCCATCATTTCTGGGTGGGGGTGGTAACAGATTGGGACCAATGGCTTACTGCATTGCAGGAATAACATCCTGTTTTATTGGTACATTTGTGGGAATTGCTGCACAGCAAGGAGTGAAACTAACAAAATTAAAAGTAAATACAGAATGTAACATCAATTTTGCAAAAACCTTTGATTTAGCTGATGAACCAATTACTGAGGGCATTAATTTCCAAATAGAAGCTCAAAGTGAAAATGCGGATAATTCAAAACTACAAGCAATATTGAAAATGGCAGAAGAGCGTTGTCCTGCCATGTATAGTATGTCACACAAAGTTGATGTTAACGCAAAAATAGTTTAATTCAAAATTTCATACCTATCTGCGTCAATTTTTATCCTAAAAATAGGGTTTAGAGTCCACGTGAAATTGAATTTAATAGCAACATATGCCCATGAGCGTAGTAGTTTAAACTCCAATATGTAACGATTGAACTCCAGATCCTGAAAATTTTTAAACATTCTTGCAAGTATCACATTAATTGTTTGATTAGGAAATAAATGATTACAAAATTTTACAATTGTAAAGACCTGTAATTATATTCCTTGAAAAATTATGTTAGGTGTGGATGATTTTAAATTTATTGAGGATGACAAACAAAAGACCCATGTTTCTATAACCAAATCAACGTATAATCGACTAATAACAGCAATAGTTTCAGTAGCTATTGTTTCAGCATTTTTAGGCGGCTATGTTGTTGGTGGGGAAACAGTAGAGCCAAAAGAAGTAATCGTGAGAGAATCTATACAAAATTCCCAAACAAAACCTACAACACAAGAGCAGTTTGGATCTCAAATCATTAGAAACATATCTTTTGATGATGATCCAATGAAAGGAAATCCTGATGCCTCCATTACTATAGTAGAATTTTCTGATTTTCAATGCCCATTTTGTGCAAAATTTCATAAAGATACTCTTCCACAGCTGGAACAAAATTACATTTCTACAGGAAAAGTAAATTTTGTGTATAGGGATTTTCCAATTCAGAGCATTCATCCAAATGCAATTCCAGCCGCACTTGCTTCAGAATGTGCTGATGATCAAGGAAGGTTCTGGGAAATACACGATATGATTTTTAAAAATCAAGTGGCTTGGCAAGGCTTAGAAATTCCCCAGTCAGTAAGTCTTTTCAAACAATATGCATCAGAAATAGGACTTGATGGTAAAGAATTTGATTTATGCCTTGATTCTGGAAAATATCTTGAAGAGATTAGTAATGATCTGGATGATGGTCGTGCATATGGTGTGACTGGCACTCCTGGTTTTTTTGTAGGTAATGAAAAAATTGGATTTACCAAACTAATCGGAGCCCAACCCTTCTCATCATTTCAAAGAGTGATTGAGCAGCAGTTAGCACAATAAAATATAAGTTAATAATTTCATCAATGATAGTTCTTTTTGAAGACACCATTACTTGAATTTCAACAGTATTCCATTTAATTAGAAAAATTCAATACATTAAAAATTTATGATTGATTAAAGAAGATAACAATAACGATGTTAAAACAAAACAAAATATCCGCTAAAATAGGAGAACGACTAGAATCTATAAAAAAAGCCCATAGTCAAAAAAATACCAAGTTTACTACTAGAATGGAAGATTATCTTGAGGTAATCTCTGAATTAGTTGAACTGAAAGGATATGCAACACCAATGGATA
Source organism: Nitrosopumilus ureiphilus (assembly GCF_013407185.1). Taxonomy (NCBI): domain Archaea; kingdom Thermoproteati; phylum Nitrososphaerota; class Nitrososphaeria; order Nitrosopumilales; family Nitrosopumilaceae; genus Nitrosopumilus; species Nitrosopumilus ureiphilus. Next base: position 588,582 of record NZ_CP026995.1, read on the forward strand.
TTTCAAATTACATGAGTGTCCGCCCTCCTAGTGTTACTAAGATGTTAAAAAGATTGGGTGATGATGGTTACTTGGAATATACAAAATATCATGGATTAAATCTGAATCCTAAAGGAAAAAATCTAGCTAATGAAATTCGTCAAAAGCACAGTGATCTTTTAGAATTTTTTGAGATAATCGGAGTAAACAGTTCTATTGCAAATCAAGATGTAGAAGGAATTGAACACCACATGAATCCAAAAACGATGAAACAATTAAGAAAATTTATAACTTTTCTAAAGTCAAAACCTGATCTACTTATTCGTTTTAACCAAACAGATTTTTAATGAAAAAATTAATTTTTTATTTATGATTTCCATGTCCTAAATGTATCTGATTCAGATTGAATCCTTTCTAAATTGCCTTGTACTAATAATATTGCATTATGCTAAAAAAATTAGCCTAGGCTAACTTTATATGACCATAACACTATCAATTATCAGTAATGGAAAAATCACGCTCTAATATCATGATCGTGTTTATGATCCCAGTGTTTATGATATTTGCATTTTATTTTATATTTTCAGAAGGGATCAGTGCTCAACAAGAAGATCAAACATTTGTTACCCATACGGGTGCTGTTGTAAAAACTTCAGGCGAGGTATTAGATCCAGTTTACCAGGTATCTGAAGTAGAGTTTGATCCTGACAAGTATTTGAGGGAATTCAATTACGGCAGAGTGTCCACTTTAGAAAACGGTCAGACATTAAGAGAGTTTACCATAATAGCTGAAGATGACAGAGTACAGGAAATTTCTCCAGGTGTTTTTTACAATGTTTGGACATTTAACGGAACAGTTCCAGGACCTACCCTTAGAGCAACAGAAGGAGATTTACTAAAAATTAATTTCATCAACAATGGCTCAAAAGAACACACAATGCATTTTCATGGGATTCATCCTGCTGAAATGGATGGGGTCTTTGAGATTGTTGGAGGAAATGGAGGTAGGTTCACTTATGAATTTGAAGCAGGGCCAGCAGGAGTTCATCCATATCACTGTCATGTGATGCCACTTGAAGAACACATTTCACATGGACTTTATGGTGTTTTCATAGTTGATCCAAAAGAAGGAAGACCTGCGGCTGATGAGATGGTCATGGTGCTAAATGGATTTGACACAGACTTTGATACTGAAAATAATTTTTATGCTGCAAACACAATCCCATTTTACTATCAACACCATCCTATTCAAATCAATAAAGATGAACTGATTCGAGTGTATGTTGTAAACATGGTGGAGTTTGATCCAATAAATAATTTACATCTACATGGAAATTTGTATCAGTACTACCCAACAGGAACGGATATTATTCCATCTGAATTTACAGACATGATCACTTTATCCCAAACAGAGAGAGGAATAATGGAGTTCAAGTATCAGTATCCTGGAAAATATTTGTTTCATGCTCATAAAGTCGAGTTTTCAGAAAAAGGGTGGGTTGGGATATTTCTAGTAAAAGATAACATAGGTATCAAGGAATAGAGAATGGAACTTGATAATAATAAATCCAAAGTAAAAGTTGTTGTAAGTGGAATAATCCCATTTTTTTTCATCATTCTCATGATGGCGTATATTTTTGGCCCTGGTGCAGGATTGTTAGATTTTGGAGTTGCATTACCCGAAATAACTATTGAAAAAGTAGATTTTATTGAGTCGGAGATTCAAGCTACCATTAGAAACACTGGTCCAATTCCTGTCGAAATAGCTATGGCCGATGTAAATGATAGAATTCAACCATCTGCAATAGAACCTGATAGATTCTTAGAAAGATATGAGACAGCATTAGTGAGAATTCCCTTTGAATGGAATGAGGCAGAACCATATGCTATTGGGATTACGGTTGAGGATGGAACTAGATTTGAAAAACAAATCGAGGCTGCGGCCCCTGCTTTAGAACCAACTCTTGATCTTGCAATCTTTTTTGCAATAATTGGAACATATGTAGGAATAATCCCAGTAATGATTGGATTATTATGGCTTCCATTTATCAAAAAAATTAACAAAAGTAAATACCATTTCTTTTTGGCTTTAACTGTTGGACTCTTGTTGTTCTTGGGAATTGATTCTATTGAAGAAGCAATAGAAGTTTCTAAAGAAAACCTTGCAGATGTCTTCAATGGAATACTACTCGTTGCTACAGTTACTGCGCTTTCTTTTCTTGGATTATACTATGCTGGTGAAAAATTATTAAAAAAATCAGAGTCATCCAGACTTACAAAACCTGTAGCAATTGCATTGATGATTTCAATAGGGATTGGACTGCATAACTTTGGAGAAGGACTTGCAATTGGAGCAGCCGTTGGCATTGGGTCAATTGCATTTAGTACTTTTTTGATAGTGGGATTTGCTTTGCATAATACTACTGAGGGAATTGCAATTGCAGCACCAATGTCTAGAGAGAGGAAAGTGATTGGAAAATTAGCAATTATGGGAATGATTGCAGGTTCCCCTGCCATTTTTGGTGCATGGGTAGGAGGATTTGTATATTCACCGTTTTCTTCTGTAGTATTTCTCTCAATAGGTGCGGGTGCTATATTTCAAGTAATTATCATCATATTGAATATGATACGAGTAGAATGTAACAACAATCTGTCAAGTGCAGCTGTAGTCTCAGGCATATCTGTGGGGATGGTGGTAATGTATCTTACTGGCATTCTAATTTAGCCAAAATATTTTACATTTGTAAAGTTGTGATAATAAATACAGTCACTGCACATTAAATACATGCCTCATGAGTTAGATGATATTGATATTGGTATAGTGACGTCATTACAACAAGACGGAAGAAAATCCTTTAGACAAATTTCAAGAGAGCTCAGCATTAGTACCCCCACAGTCCAAGCAAGATATCAAAGATTAGTCAATATCGGATTGATAAAGTCAATCTCACCTGTTATTGATTCTACTAATCTTGCAAATGAACAAAAAAACAAACTAGAGACATGTGGTTGCAATGAACCACATAACATAGATTTGAAATCAGGCATGTCTGTAAAAATAAAATGTGATTTGTGTGAGGGTCAAATTGGAGATAAACCTCATGTTTTAAAATTTGCAACTTTTGAGAGATTTTTTTGTTGTAATACCTGCAAAACACAGTATAAAGAAAAAAACAAAGGGCGAATTCAGTCAATCATAGACAAAGCAGAAGATAAATGATTTTACAAATGTAAAATACTATTGTTATTTATCTCATAATTTACAATCTATGTGTATTAGATTGTTTTATTCAAATAGATCAAAGGTTTTGCTTGGAGGAGTAGTTTTTAGTGTTGTTTTGCTATCGTTGGCTTCGCTGGTCATACTGCCCCCTGTATTAGCACAAGACAACTCTTACTCCTCTGAGAATCTACAAACAAGAAATGACTTTCAATCATCAGAAAAAATTTATTCATTAACTGAACTTTTTGATCGTTCTGAATTTGGAGTAGTAAGTATTACTGTTACAAAAGCATCAGAGATTGGTGATTCTAACAGTGTTGGTTCAGGATTTGTATTTGACAAAAAAGGTCACATAATCACAAATAACCATGTTGTTGAAAACTCAAAGAAAATTTCTGTCACGTTTATAGATGGAACTTCATATCGTGCACAAATTGTTGGCACTGATCCCTATGCGGATATCGCAGTAATCAAATTAGATGTGAGTCCTGAAAAACTTTATCCTTTACCTATAGGAGATTCCTCAAGTCTTAGGGTGGGAGAAAAAATAGCTGCAATTGGAAATCCATTTGGGTTATCAGGTTCTATGACTTCGGGTATTGTGAGTCAACTAGAAAGATTACTTCCAACAGGTGTTGGGTTTTCAATTCCAGATGTAATTCAAACAGACACTGCCATTAATCCTGGAAACTCAGGAGGTCCTCTACTTAACATGAAAGGGGAGGTAGTAGGCATAAACACTGCGATTTATTCTAATGATGGTAGTTTCTCAGGTGTTGGGTTTTCAATTCCGTCTAACGTTGTTTTAAAAATTGTACCAATACTGATCAAAGAAGGAAGTTATCAACACCCATGGGTTGGAATATCTAGTGTAAATATTACTCCTGATATTGCAGAATTATTGAAACTTGAAGATGCAAAAGGTGTCTTGATCATGACAGTAGTAAAAGATAGTCCGGCTGACAAGGCAGGACTAGTAGGATCCTCTCAAACAGCAGTTGCAGATGATATTGAATATACAGTAGGGGGAGACATCATTTTATCAGTCGATGGAAACGAGGTAAGAAAAATTGATGACATTTTAACTCATCTGCAGCGCAATAAAATTGTGGGAGATGAATTAAATCTGGAAATACTACGTGATGGAAAAATAATTAATATCATTTTGACTCTTGAAGAAAGACCACAATAATAAAATGACAATATTCAAGTATTCGGTTTTATTTTTTCTTGTTTTTAATTTTAATTTTTAATCCAGCTAGTGCTGAAACTGTCAAAATTCCTGAATGAGTTTTTACAGTACATGGTTTTTGGACTGATGAGAAAATTCCTGATGAAGAATTGCCACTATGCTAACTTATCTGGAGAAAAATGATGTTGTGGATCTTATTTTGCATAAAACCTATTGTGTTAAAACAAATTTTTTACTGTCTAACGCAAAATCAAAACACTGAATAATATTCATCTTGTAGTGACGGCTGGTATGTTGCAGGATATTTTGTGCCTGTAGAGAAAGATTGTGCCGGGAAATTTATTGGAATCAACATTGATGAAGAACCACGAGAATTTAGACAAGATTTTACCGATGCCATAAAGATAAAGGACTGGGGCAAAATACTATCTGGCAATTATCTGGGTTGGTATGACTCCATTAAAGGAAAATATATTGATCTATTTGCTGGAGAAGGAAAACTAGATGAAACATTTTGTGTTACAAGTTATGACAATAAAGTTTGCCAATAGTCTATGATAATTTTTCCAATAATTCTTGTTTTTTTGGAATTCCAGTAAATTCTAATTTATCATCAATAACAACTCCTGGTGCTGTGAAGATGGGATATTTTTCCAAGTATTCTGGTTTTTCTGTGACATCAATTATGTCATAGAGCATGTTCATCTCATCTAACATTTGTTCTACAACTTTGCAATTTCCACAAGATGGTGTTGTCAAAATTTCAATCTTATGATTCATTTTCAAATTGTCCTGGATTGCTCTCAAATGCCCATCTGCAACTAGCACAGCAAAAATGGTATTCTTTTCCTTTGTAGGATAATTTTTCTCCCTTGTCACCAACTTCCATTCCACATACTGGATCTTTCATCTATTTGCCTCCCTTAGTCTACGAACCGAAAGTACAAAAATTGGACTTGCTATTAGTATTGCTAACAAAACTGTGAAAAAATTCTTAAAAATCTGTACATCATTATGGCCATGTTCGTGCTCATCCATCTCAAATTCCGCTGGAATTGGAGTAATTTCAATCAAAGTATTCCACCCTTGATGGATGAATGTTTCCTCGTACCATTCATGACCCTCCGGAAGTCCATTAATGATCAAAAATGCACCTATAACTATCAGCATCCAACCAGATGCTCTCTCAATTGATTCTCGTTTAACTGTAAGACTTTTTGTTGCGTTAATTCCAATCACTGCAAGTACTGACATCAAAATCAATGGAATTGCTCTTCCAACCCCATGAACTACTCCTAATGAAGCACCTACTTCGATACTACCAGTACCAGCAATGTAAATGAGAAGCCAGTAAAATAAAGGATTAGGACATCCAACTCCTGCATTCCCTAACAGCAAACCCATGAAAAATGATTTTGTGTATTCACCTCGCTTTTGTATAAATTTAGGAGTGCCTGAATATGATGGTAGTCTTAGAGATATAATTTTTAATTGTGATAATCCAAAAATAAAAGCAGCAATTCCTGCAATCAAAAACATGATGGTGGATGCTTGATCTAATGATGCGCTTTGCCCGATAGCTGCTATTGCTATACCATAAGACGCAATAGTTATGGTTAATCCCAAACCAAAAAGTAAAGCCATGGACAATCCTTTCTTGTAACCTTTACCCATACTCAATGGAACAATAATGAAAACAAGTGGTAACGTACATGGTAAAACTATCATGGACAATCCCGCTACATATGCAATTACAATCCACGAAAGATATGTTGTGTGTTCTTTTCCGTCAATTGTAAAATTTGTTCCAAACGAAAATACAATTCCAAGAAAAATTAATGAAAATAAAGCAAATGAAATAATCACCATGGATTTTTTTGCTAGTACAATTGTTGACATGTTATCATAATCCTATTTCTATACTTAACAAGTAGACTTTACAAATGTAAAATAATAGTTTCTGAAATAATAGGCCCACATTAATGTCGTCATAGCATGGATTCAATTATTTTTTCAAATACTGAATATGGCTGTGGTCCAACAACTGTCTCTTGGAAGCCATCTGGACCTACAATGAAAAACGTAGGGGTGCCAGTAACTCCATTATTTTGTGCCTCAGATGTGTTAAATTGTACACGTTTTTGGTATTTTGCAGAATCTAGGCAACTCACAAACATATCCATGTTTAATCCTAGATTGTATGCATATCCCTTTAGGCTGTCTGAATTTGCCCAACCATTATCAATTGATAACTGATTTGAATACAAGAATCCGTGATAGTCCCAATATTTTCCTTGCTCTTCTGCGCAATAACTTGCAATTGATGCAGGTATGGAATCTTTTCCTAGGAATGCAATATCTACAAAAATTAGTTTAGCTTTTCCGGTCTCTATGTAATTGGTTACAATATCAGGTTTTGTATTTAGAAACCATTTTTTACAGTTTGGACATTGATAGTCTCCAAACTCAATTATTGTGATTGGTGCATTTGAAGACCCCCTGATTGGAGAACCCAGTGAGGTGTCAATAGTACCGATTTTTCTATTCATATCAAGATTAATGTCTTCAGAATTTGTAGGAATTTGATAAAATAAAACAAGTATCACCAATACAAGACCTATGCTAGATGCATAGATGATATGTTTAGGTTTCAATTTATTTTACCCTCTCCAACATTCATAATATTTTAAAAACCAGCTATACTTAATCACAGTACTTTACAAATGAAAATGGGATTTAGAATCTACTTAGCTCAACAATGATTTTTCCTTTCATCCATGGGTGAGGTTCACAGTGATAAGGTACCTCTTGAGGCTCAGTAAACAGAAACTCGTAGGAATCCCCCGGTTTTATGACGCCAATAGAACCAAAATCTCCACTGTAACTATCCGTTGTTCTGTGATCAGGAGTTACCGTATGCGCAGCATCATCATTGTTTTGCCAAATTACTTTATTATTAATCCCCAACAGTACATTGGATGTGTTTGGAACATAGTTTTCATTTCCTTCAATTACCGCACCGGGAACAATTTCAATTGTAAATTCTTCTTCAGGATTTAAGATATATTCAGCTACAGAGGGTTTTGCTAAAGATTCAGGAAGATAAAATGATGTGTAAAAAACTACAGATGCAGACATGCCAATGATTACTGCAATAACTCCTATGCCATATGCATGACTCGATGATGGAGAGCTCAATTACTGAATTTGTTGAAGTTGTGTATTTAATGATGATACTTTACAATTGCAAATATTACAAAACTAAGAACGCTTCTTAGTTAGAAACAACACTCCGACTATTATTCCAACACCTGCTGCTATGTAAAATGGAAACAGTGCAAACACATTCTTTGCAGGATCGCCTGAAAGAATTTCTATAGTCATGCTCCCAGAGTTAACTGCCGGAGGATCAGTGGAGCCCTCCATCCCATGTACTGAATACGAATCAATTGCAAACGTGCCAATATCCAAATTGGTAACTACAATTCTTGCCCCATTATTCACGGTAAGTCCTGCCCTGTCAGTAAATGATACGATGGACTTGGCTTGCGGATACCAGCCCCTGTCCGGAGCACTGTGAACTACGACGTATCCTTCTTTTGGAGTTTGGACTGCAACCCAAAACTTGTTGTCAGGCTGAGGTCCCATGCCAACTTCGACAAATTCATCGTGAGTCTCCTCATCATATATTCTGAGAACTGCGTTTCCGTTTGGATTTGCATATAGCAGATTGTTATCAATTGTCACCTGCCAGCTAACGGCATGAACGTCATCAAGGGATACTATTGGCGCATCTCGCAAGACTCTGTTGAACTCATCTGCAGGAATCTCTATTGTATCAATGAGCAGTGACGGGTTTTTTACTTCTTGGGCAAATGCGGGAGTGATGAAAAGTCCTAAAAACAATACTGCAAACAGATACTTCACAAGCAGAAACAAGTTTGATTGAATAAAAATCTAATCAACAAATGATAATGATAATAAAAATTATTTGCACTGTAAATTTTTTCTAGTATTTTTTTGTAAAGTAACATTCAATTTTTGATATTTTGTTACTGCTTGATTTTACAACTGTAAACTATATCCATTAAGTATCTTTTAGATTCATGTCATACATGCTTAATGACTCTGTTCGTTTCACATGTTATTGAGCAGAAATATTTTATGGGGATTTTTTATGAAATCTTAATCCTAATGGGATTTCCCCCTTCAAAATTCAGAATTTGATAATTCTTCTAACTATTTTTGAAAAACGATGTGATTAAAAATGAAATATCGTTATTTCTGATTTTATATTATAGTGTAGATTATGTGTATTAATTTAGAATTTTACATTTGTAAAGTACTTGTTTTTAATAACTAAAAATAGATAGTAAATATAGAAATGGTGAACCAATCTGCATGGATAGGAATTGCTATTGGGGTCTTTTTTGTGGGGCTTGTCATTGGATTTGGGATTTTTACAGGTACCATGAATATTGGAAATATGCCAATCCAAAACCAACAAGCAATGATGCAAGATCCACAATTTCAACAACAAATGATGAATCAATTACTAAATGATCCTGAAACCAGAAATCAAATGATGGACACTATGACACAAGATCCATCTGCCATGAGATCATGGATGGAAAATACTCAACATGTAGAGGAAATGGCCACTATAATGAGAGAGAATCATGATTTTGCTATGAGGATGATGTATACAATGATTGAAGACTCTGCTTTACGATTGCAGATGATAGGTCATATGACAGAAAATCCTGAGGCGATGCAACAAATGATGAATATGATGAATTCAGGTATGGCAAATCAGAGTATGATGGATTCTGGAATGATGATGGGCAATATGTCAGGAGGAATGATGAATTCAGGTATGATGAATCAAGACATGATGATGCAAATAATGCAAGATCCTGAAACAAGAGAAAAAATGATTCAGATAATGTCTAAACATGTATCTGAAATGCAAGAATTACTTTCTTCAGAATTACCTGATGGTGAGTTTAACACACAGATGACAGAATTGATGCAGAATCACATGAAAGAAATGCAAGTTCTAATGCCAAATCAACCAATGCATCAATCCATGAAGTAGAAGAAAAATTATCATGAAGAATAGTAGAAAAACAATTTTAATTGTAATTCCTATTGGAATCTTGATTGCAATGTTTCTATCCTCATTCTTATTTCAACATTTTATTTCAGTTCAATCTGGAAACGAACTTGATAAAGTTTCAACAAACACATCTTTTGATACGTTGTCTTCTTTTAATTCGCCCGTAATTGGTTTCTCTGATGCACCTGTAACAATTATCGTTTTTAATGACTATCAATGCTTATCCTGTAAAACATGGTATGAAAATTCCTATGAAGATATTTCAAAAAAATTAATTGAAACGAAAAAAGCAAAAATAATATTTTTAGATTCAGAACCTGTAGGAAATGATTCTATTTTGATATCACAAGCAACATTTTGTGCGGATGAACAGGGAAAATATTCAGAATATCAAGAAGTATTGTTTTCCTCACAACAAAAAATTGATGGATGGGCAAAATCGGTTCAATTGAAGAATTTTGCAATGGATTTGAATCTGAATGTGGCGTCATTTGAGAGATGTTTAGACTCTGGAAAATATGAAAAAGATGTAATAACAAATATAGATTATGCAAAAAGTATCGGAGTAGAAAAAATTCCAATTTTCAAAATTGTTAATTTTGAAGGAAAAGAACACGTTCTCAAAGGAGGCATTTCAAGTACAGTTTTTGAAAATATTGTGGAACAATTTCAATAATTCGTCTTTAGGCTTTATGTCTACTGCCAAACACAGTTTCTTTTTTCATGTATTTCTTTTCTGGCTCTATTACCTCTAGGCGTAATTCGTAATTTTACACTACAGCAAGGACATCGAATGCCCTGATATGTGAGGAATATCTCGCATACTGGGCACAATTTTTGCCCGTTTTCATACCTGTGTCGTCCTTCATATCCTGTCGCTCTGTACTTTGTACAGACTCCTTTACATGTAGTTACCATCTTGATGTTATTTTACAATTTTTTTAGATATTTAACTAGACTAGATTACATCTGTAAAGTGTATCAAATTAATACATGATGATTGTAAATCATACAATTGCACTTTAACAAAAAAACAAAAATGATCATTTTACTTTCATTGATTTGGTTTATTATTACACTGCCATTGCCTTGGATAATTAACAATCCCCTTGTTTCTGAATCTTCTTTTTATACAATATTGGGAATTATCGGCATCATGTCTATTCCATTTGTTATGTTGGGAGTGGCATGGAGTCTAAAGCCTGAATTGACTACTTAATTAATTGAAATGACATTTGTTTCGAAGATGCATCTTTATTTTTCTCCAATTGAAATATACAAAAATCCTTACCATTCTTCTTGATAAGAATTCTTCTCAGAATATTTTTCAATTGATTTTCATGCTTTATGTTGAAAATATTCTTCTCCTGATTCAAATTATTTTGTTATGACCTTTTTGTAATCCATTCGGTAACTCTCGGCCATAATTCTTCATGTGCTTTTTTACTAATGCATAAGCCTACATGTCCTGTTGGATATTCTATTAGTTCTTTATCTGTACTAGGAATGTGACACATAACATATTTGCTAGAATCTGATGGGACCAAATCATCATTTTGTCCAACTATGTTTAAAACAGGCATAGTTAGTTTGTTAAGATCAACAAATTTTCCACCCACTTTCATCTTGTTATGGATTAGTTGATTTTTTTGGTAGATTTTTTTGATAATCTCTTTGTATACTTTGCCTGTAATCGGTCTACTATCATACAACCACATTTCAATTGCCATAAACTGTTGAATCTCATCTAAAGAACGTGGTTTTTTGAAATAGTTTGGATATTTTAGAACTGATTCCAAGGGATTTCTCATTATAAATGCAAAATTCAAAAGTTGTCCTGGAACATTTCCTAATTTTTCTATCATAATATCTAGATTGATTTGTTTTGTCCATTTTTCAATTACTGTGTCTGGCTTTTCCAAATCAAGCGGTGTTGCATGTAAGACGAGATTTTTTACCGTTTCTGGATGCATTGTAGTATAAATAAGTGAAAGAATTCCTCCCCAACAATACCCAAACAACGTTATTTTCTTAAAACCTGTAATTTCTTGAATTTTTTTAACAGAGTTTTCTACATATTCATGAATGTATTTTTCAAGAGTCATATCTTTATCAAAAGTAGTGGGTGTTTCCCAATCTGTTGCATATACGTCAAATCCTTTATTGATAAAATGTTGCACAACACTGATTTTAGGTAGCAAATCAAGGATGTAATGCCTGTTTATCAATGAATAAACAATAAGAATTGGGGTCTTGTTTGACTTTTTAGATTTGTAGTGAAGTAAATGATACTGTCCATTCATCTCTATTGATTCAGAGTCTGTTCTGTTTAGATTGTCCCGTATGGGTTCAAGTATTTTGTTAAGGAGAAAAAATTGTTCAGTATATTTTTGATACAACTCACCAATTCCAAAAAACTTTGACAATGTAAACCAAGAGTCAATGGTTTTTGAAAAGGAATTCACAAAATCATCTTTTTTTATTCCTTTCCGGAACTCTTGATCAAAAGTCTTCCTCATTTTTGATTGTGAATTGTTGGATAAAAAATTACTTAATGTAATGTTATTTTCATACAAAGTTTTTGAAACTGAATCCGATAAAATGATATTGTATTTAATAAATAATTGGTTTTGATTCAGGACATAATCTATGTATGAAGATGAAAATTCACGTAATGTATCATAATTATAATTATTCATTTTATGTTTATTTTTTTGCCATATCCAATGCAATCTTGAACGCATGGTTGGAGTACTTGGAACCATCCCAAGATACTAAAATATTCTGGAATAACATACTAAAATTTCTATCTGAGGTTAATTTAATGATGTCATGATTATCATCTTTGACATTAAATTAATTTACAATTGTAAAATACAATATTGAAATATGATGAATAGATTTTGTTGAAAAATGAAATCAAGCATGAGAATCATCATTTGTCTTTAAGACAAATCGTACTCATTAAAATTATCGGAGATTAGTATGGCAAAAGATCCTGTTTGCGGCATGATTGTAAATGAAAAAACAGGAATATCTTCTGAATTTGGTGGTAGAAAATTCTACTTTTGTAGTCCTGTTTGCCAGAAAACATTCACAGAACCTGAAAAAGAGCTTTCACGAATGAAGAAGCGAATCTATGTGGCTACTTCAGGAGCTTTGGCCCTTGCAATAATTCGTGGAGCTCTGTATCTTGGTGTTGCAGCTGGTGCAATCACAGTTACATGGGTTCCTTTTCCAGAAATACCGTTTCTCTCATATGGCTTGCTTCTTTTCATAATTGTGACTCCAGTACAATTCATTGGAGGGTGGACGTTCTATGTTGGAGGGTACCATGCAATTATTAGAAGAACTGCAAACATGGACTTGCTAATTTCAATTGGAACACTCACTGCATATATCTACAGTACCATAGTTCTTTTCTTTCCTGATGCAATTCCAGGCGAAGAAAAGTTCGTCTATTTTGAGGTATCTGCTGTAATTATTGCCTTTGTTCTTTTGGGAAAATACATGGAAGAGGCAATAAAAAAGAAAAGTTCATCTGCTGTAAGAAAATTACTTGACTTGAGTCCACCAATGGCATGTGTGATTCGTGAGGGCTCAGAAATGGAAATTCCTTCTAATCAGATCAAGATGGATGATGTGATGATCGTAAAACCTGGTGAAAAAATTCCAACTGATGGAATTATCATTACAGGTGAATCCTCTATAGATGAAAAAATGATTACAGGTGAAAGCCTCCCTGTTGGAAAAAAGCCGGGTGATCAAGTTATTGGGGCTACTGTTAACAAACAAGGATTGCTTCATATCAAAGCAACCAAAATAGGAAAAGATACTGCATTATCTCAAATTGTTCATGTAGTAGAGCAAGCACAGTCTTCTACTGCTAAAGTACAAAGGATGGCTGATTCTATTGCTGCGAAATTTGTTCCTTCTGTGGTAGGAGCAGCCGTCATAACATTTCTACTTTGGTATTTTGTTATAGGTGATTTTGTTGCAGGCTTGCTTGCATTTGTTGCAGTTATGATTATTGCATGCCCTTGCGCACTTGGGGTAGCTACGCCTGCTGCATTAATGGTTGGAGTTGGAAAGGGTGCCGAATCAGGAATTCTAATCAGAGGCGCAGAATACTTGGAACGCTCACAAAAAATCAACACAATCGTATTTGACAAAACAGGCACCATAACAAAAGGAGAGCCAGAGGTTACAGACATAGTGTCTTTGAATGAACTAAGTGAAAAACAAATTATTGAATATGGTGGAACAGTAGAATCGGGTTCTGAACATCCTATCGCTAAAGCTGTTGTGAATAAAATGAAAGAAATGAATATTCCTCTTACTACTCCTGAAGAATTTGAATCATTAAACGGATTGGGGGTGAAAGCTATGGTTCATGGGAAAAAAATCTATACTGGAAACAGGAAAATGATGAAACAGTTTGGCATTGATGTTCGTCTTGCTGAACAAAACATGGAAAGACTAGAGTCAGAAGGAAAGACAGCAATAATGGTGATAATTGATGATAAAATAGAGGGCATCATTGCAGTTGCAGATTCATTAAAGGAAACCTCTCAAATGGCAATTTTTGCACTTACTGATCTTGGGATAGAGTCAATTATGATTACAGGTGACAATGAAAAAACAGCACAAGCAATAGCAAAAAAAGTTGGTATTGAGAAAATCATTGCAAATGTTTTACCCGCAGATAAAGCCAAAGAGATCAAGAAACTACAAGCACAAGGAAAATTTGTTGCAATGGTGGGTGATGGAATTAATGATGCCCCCGCTTTAGCACAAGCTGATATAGGGATTGCAATTGGTAGTGGTTCTGACATTGCAAAGGAAACAGGAGGAATAATTCTGATCAGAGATGATCTAATGGATGTTTCTCGTGCAATTCGATTGAGCAGAGCAACCATGAAGAAAATCAAACAAAATCTTTTCTGGGCATTTGCATACAACTCTGGCGGAATTCCAATTGCAGCTCTAGGTCTACTTAGTCCAATCTTTGCAGCTGCTGCTATGGCTCTAAGTTCAATTTCAGTCATTGCAAATTCTTCTATGCTTAAGCGATACAATATTACAAGTGGAGAAGAAAAATTAATGAAATCTGAGATGTTTCAAAAACAAAAACTTGAGGCTATGAGATAATCATATGGATCTTATAATTAAGAATCTAGGTATTGAATCTGGTGGAAAACCAATTGTATTTCTTAATGTTTTGGATGCTGATGAACTAGGTGTATCTGCATCGGGAAGGCTGCAGATTAATTCTGGAAGATCGTTAACAGTGATAGTTAACATTGCGTCAGTTACTGTACAAAAAGGATATTTGGGAATTAGCGAGGAAGTGCAAAAAATTTTAAAGTTAGAACAAGATTCAGTTGTTGATGTACAAATTTCACCATTTCCAAAATCTTTACAATTCATACGTAACAAACTAAATGGGAAAAAACTCACCGATAAAGAAATTCATGAAATCGTAAATGGGGTTGTTAATGGGAACCTCAATGAAAATGAAATTGCCGCTTTTGTAACTTCATTACATATTCAAGGATTGAGTCTTGATGAGGCCACTAGTCTTTCTTCATCAATGGTGATGACTGGAAAGCAACTTGTTCTTAATTCTCCTCAAATTGTAGACAAACATAGTATCGGTGGTGTTCCTGGAGATAAAACGACTTTGCTTGTAGTTCCCATCATTGCAGCTTCTGGACTGATTATACCAAAAACATCCTCTAGGGCAATCACATCTGCTGCTGGAACAGCTGATAGGGCAGAGACATTGATGCCAGTGGATTTAGGAATTGAAGAAATGAAAGAAGTGGTTCATAAAACAAATGGTTGTATTGTGTGGGGTGGCGCTCTAGATTTAGCACCTGCTGATGATATTTTTGTAAAAACAGAATATTCATTGTGTATTGATCCTTTACTATTACCTTCGATTATGAGTAAAAAGAAAGCAGTTGGCGCAACTCATTTGGTAGTTGACATTCCAACAGGGCGAGGCGCCAAAGTAAAAACAATTGGAGAGGCAGATCTACTTGCAAAAGACATTATTGAGTTAGGAAAACGACTTGGAATATACTGTCATTGCGTATTGACTTATGGGGAGCAACCAATTGGAAATACCATAGGTCCATCTCTTGAAGCACGAGAAGCACTTGAGGTATTGATGAAGACATCTCAAGTTCCGGATTTGTTTGACAAAGCATGTCATGTTGCAGGTTCAATTTTTGAAATAACTGGAAAAAAGAATGGATTTGAATTAGCAAGAGATATTCTTCTTTCAGGAAAAGCAGAAAAAAAACTCAGAGAAATAATATCTCAACAAGGGGGTCAATCAGAAATTAAACCATTTGATTTTGTTATCGGTACTAATACATTTGAATACCGTTCTGTCAATGAAGGACAAGTTTTATGGATGGATAACAACATTATGGTCGAAATAGCAAGAGCTGCAGGTGCTCCAAAAAACAAAGGCTCTGGAATTATATTTAATAAGAAAAATGGAGACAAAGTTTCCAAAAATGATGTTCTTTTTACTGTTTACGCTGAAAAATCCCCGAAACTCTCAAGAGCAGAACAAATTCTTGATGAAAAAATGCCTATGGGAATAGGGGACAAAATGGAAATGTTGATCCATAGAGTAAAAGAATCCCCAGTTGTAAGAAGATCTTTTATTTTGGATAGATAATTACCATTCTTGAATTGCCTTGGAAATAATACCTGACAAATCAACAAGTGAATGTTTTCCAGAAATAGCATTCGTACTGACAATTTTGTATACCCCTGCATTTCTTAGATTTTTTTCAGCATTACCTGCCAACACTGCATGAGTGCATGCAACATAAATTCTTCCAATGTTTTTCTTTTTAAAAAATTTTATTGCCTTTACAATGCTGTCTCCCGTGCTTACCATGTCATCTAACAAAACCACGTCTTGAAAATCCACATTAATCAATTTAGATGATTTAATGACTAATTCTCCTGTCTTTCTATTCCTTTGTTTGTTTAATGCAATTGAGTTGCAATTCAGAATTTTTGCAAACTCCTTTGCTTTGTTTTCCCAAAAAAGATCAGGAGATACAACTAGTGGATGATGAAGGTTTATCTTTTTAAAATAATTTGCAAGTAATGGTACTGCAGACAGATTTTTTGATTGAATTTTGAAAAAATTCAGCTCTTCACCACTATGAATATCCACTACAATTAGTTTAGTTGCCCCTGCAGCCTTGAACAGTTTTGCAATGACAGATATTGTGATGATTTCTCCTTTCAAAAATTCCTTGTCTTGCTTTGCATATCCAACATATGGAATTACTGCATATACCACTGTTGACATTTTTCTTGCCTGATAGATTAATGAAAAGGCATGTACAAGATTCGTATCTACAGGAATGTGTGTTGATTGAACTACTATAATTTTTTGAGCTTTTATCATTCCTTTTACTGTGATTTTACTTTCACCATCAGGAAATTTCTTTAATTCCGTCTTCAAGAATTTTGAATTCAGTTTCCTTGAAATTTTTTGAGCTAAACCTTCTGATGATGGTCCTCCAATAACAAGATATTTTTCCAATACATGTAATGCCTAATCATATGTCTTAAATTTAATGAAATAAAATGAACTGGGATCATTGAAATTCTTCTTTACAATTGTAAAATAGTGTAATTATCTACAATAAAATCTGTCAGTAAATCAAATTGAAGATAAAATCTAACACAAAAATTTCTTTGCTGATAATTTTTGGTACAATAATTACATACTTTATAATTGTAAATACGATGTCATAATGAATAACATCTGATATGATTGAAGAAACTCTTGAACACATTGGAATTCTTTCACCTTTATTGATAATGGGGTTGGGACTTGCAGTTGGAATACAACATGCATTTGAGCCAGATCATGTTACAGCGGTAAGTACTCAGATCTTAAAATCAAAATTTATGGCAAAATCTACAAAACAACTAATCAGAGAATCCATAACAAAATCATCAATTTTAGGTGTACTTTGGGGATCTGGGCATACTACAACCCTTGTTTTAATTGGATTTTTGGTATATGCATTTGCATTAACAATACAGGACAAAATCTTTTCAGGATTTGAATTCATAGTTGGGATAATGCTTGTATTTTTAGGGGTAACAACAATTCTTAATAAAAAAATCCAATTAAAACACAAACATCCACATCAGCATAAAGATGGAACCATTCATCTTGAAAAACATACTCATGATGACTCTGAACATAGACACACTCACAAATCATATCTAATTGGTCTGATACATGGATTGGCGGGAAGTGGAAGTTTGGTAGTTTTGACTGCTTTTTCCATGAATGATATTGGTATGATTTTGGGATTTATTGCAGTCTTTGGGGTTGGCTCTATGGCTGGAATGGTATTTGTAGGAAGCTTGATTGGCATTCCATTTGCATTTGGAACTAGATTTACATCAATCCAAAAAATATTTCGTTATGTGACAGGAACACTAAGTCTTATTATTGGATTTAACATAATGTATCAAATTGGGTGGTTATTTTAAATTTCTTTACAGAAAAAGTCCAAAAATATCATGCAAAAAAACTAAATGAGGCATTACAAAAACTAAAGTTTCATCAAGAGCTAAAGAAACGTCTAGAAAATGAGATAAAAATAATTGGTGATGAATCAAAAATAAATTTGGAAAAAGAAATAGGTAAACAAAATGAGATAATTGCCATTTGGAAAAAAAATATTGAAAAAATAAATGAACAACTAGCTAAATTAAAAAAATAAAAAAACTTGGAGAGGGAAACGACTATTCTATTTCATTATCGCCTCCTTGCAAAGACTGTTGAATTTTTTGCACGTAGTTATACAGATTAGATTTTTCCGCATTATTTGATTTAGGAGTAATACATACTTAGATTGAGAACTTTACATTTGTTAAAATTGGTTTATGATAATTAAATCATCGACTTTACATTTGTAAAATTCTATAATTATTTATCGCGGCACAGAGTAGTTAATTTCTATGCTTGCAACAAAGTTTAGAAAATTTTCAATGTATTTTGTATTTTCTAGTTATATCGTTATCTTATTTGCTATAGGTAACGTACTGGATGCTGATGCTGAAGAATTTACTATTGGCATTCCCTTTGGTGCTTTTAATCCCGAATTAAACACTCCTGCAGTGGTTTGGTATAATCCACCAATACTATCAATTCAGACCGGGGATACCGTAACTTGGATTAATGATGATCGAGAGGGACATACTGTAACTAGTGGTGAGGGTTCAGGAAGATTTGAATGGATGGATGCCAAAGATCTTGGTAAGCCTGATGGATTATTTGATAGTGAAAGATTCATGCCAAATGAGTCTTGGTCATATACTTTTGAAAAAGAAGGTATCTTCAATTATTTTTGTGTAATTCACCCATGGATGAGCGGAACTGTAATTGTAAAACAAATAATACCTGATTTTCCTCATGATGCGGCAGGAAATAAAATAGAAACATTTCCAATAATACAATATACTCCTGATAAATTAATAGAGTTTGATATTACATGGGAGCCAAATGTTATCAAAACATTTGAAAAAACTAAATTCATTTATCAGACATATGATGCCATGACAAACTCAAATCTAGACAAGATGCAATATGACCTAATCATAACTCAAAATGGAAAAAAAGTATTCCAAGATTCTGGGGTAACCCAAGTTGGTGGGGATTATAGAAATGTCATCTTTGAGACATCAGGTCCGATAGAAATCATGTTTCAAAATATCGTGAGCAGTGGCTCTTCTGGCATATCTAGTGCTGCAAGGGCACCTGTTGATCAACCAATATTTCGTACAGTTGTATTTACCACAATAGTATATGACAATTCAGAAAAAACTACTTCGTCTGAAACTGTTGTGCAGCCTGCACAGAGACTAGATATCTATTACGAACTTTTAGTTGCCATAATACTAGTTCCTGCATTAATGCTGCTTGGAATAGTTTTATACATGAAATTTAAAAAACATGAAATTTCTTCACAGGAAACACATTCAACACCAATCTGAGAATTCTGAACTAAAACATCAAATTTTTTCAAAGATCAATCAATCATTTACTTTTTCTCTTTCCACGAAGATGTGTTCTGCAACATGGGCATTGTATTCCATCATACTCTAAATATGCATCACATGAAATACATCTTTTTACTCCCTGACCATATCTTTTATTTTCTGACCTATATCGTTCACAAATTCCCCCGCAAGCCAATTCTCATGGAACCAAGAGTCCTTTGCATTTAGGACGCAATTTTTTGATTTTGTTAGTGGGTATATCGTATAAACACCTGCGCACACAAAACACATATTTTTGGAGATGCTTGCTTGGTCATTTTTTTGTAATCTTGTTTTTGGAAAATGAAATTGAGGGCTCAAATTTTGTAATGCTGATTTTGGCATCTTTGATTAAACTCTGATAAAATGTTGCAATATGTCCTGATTCTGTAAAATCTGTTTTTTCTGTAATTAAGGAGCATTCTTTGAGACTTTGGATTTGTTTGTATACTGAGCTGAGTGGAATTTTCAATTCTTTAGAAATATCTAGAACTGTTTTTGGTTCTTTAATTATTGAAAATAAAATGTATCTTGATTCTAAATGTATAAGTTCATTGAACATTTTATGAGAAATATCGTATTTTTCTACTAGTGATGGTTTGAGTTTTGCTGCCAAGTGAAAATTGTAGAGTTATCTGTAATTTAAGAAATCTAGTGATTTTAAAAGCCTGGAATATGAATCTAAAACAATTTTTGGTGTACAGCAATCGTAGGTATTTTTTCTTTAGATAGAATACATTGGAAAAATTGGTTGTTGAACCAATAGTGCCAATAGAAATACTTCCTGGTAGGTCAGGATGAATAACTATAATGTACCCATTTTTCAATGATTCTTGATCTTGTAATGCCATGTAAAGGAATGATAGACCAAACATTCAAGACCAATATGATTTATCATTGCCGAATTATTATAGATGCCTAGTATTTTACAATAGTATTCTAAAAACATAAACCATATTGTGATTGTTGGATTTTCATTTTATATCGTTGTTATAGAATAAGAAATTCATCATTATGTTTAAAATAAAATTTCTATCAGATTAGTTATGAGTCAAGAAGAAACAAAACCTTGGGTACTAGTAAGTAATGTCAAAAAAGATACGACTTCTCTAGACTTGCAAATGATTGCACCACAAATTACAGCACTTGTGGATGAATGGCAATCAAAGGGAAGAATCATGTGGTCTGGTGCATTTGATAATGAACAATCATCAATGGCAGTATTTGAGGCAACAGAAAATGAAGCAAAAGAATTTTTCAAAAAATATGAGAATATCTGTTCTGATATTTTGAATTATTACCTGCACCAATGGGATGCAATGCCAATTTTGTCCGTATTGTCTCGTTGATCCAACCATTTTTTTATTTTCATGCCTATCTATATCCAATTTGAACCCCAATTAGGTAGGTGAATCTTCGTGGAGTTGAACTTTTCTAGAGATAGTTTACCCTAGACATTAAAATCTAAAACAAAATGTTTTGAATCTTAATGTGTAGGGTATTTTTAAAATAATATTTTTTCAGAAAAATTAAATTTATGGAAACGGAGTCTTGATAATTCTATTTGCTACTAACATCATCCGTGTTACGGGTATTCCATCTCCTACTAAAATTCCAGATAAAACTAAACTATTTCGTTTATCCCTATATCAAACTATTAACTCCATGTTGCAATAGAATTTAATTGTTATATTTGAAATGAAATTCATTCATTGTTGTTAAAATCATCGTTGAATATATTTTTTCATGTACAATTGTAAAATCAAATTGTAAAGTGAAAATCACAATCATACACATATAAAATAAAATACACAGTAAACTCTTTCTTAGATTAATATCTTTTTTTGTATAATTTTAAAATTCATAGTTTTTTTAAATAGTAATTTTTCATTTGTAAAGTACTAATGTTTAATATTTATTTTTTTTACAAATTTTGTGGGAAAACAGGTAAAACAAAAAGAATTCAAGATAGAAAAGATTGATAATACAAATTTTAAAAAGTAATGATAATTTATTGATTTTACCATTACTATGAACTTAAAACAGCTAAATATCTTTCATGGGAAGTTTTTCCATCTTTGTTTGTTGGCATTTGGTTCTGGTGCTATAGTTATGTCCATGGAATTAATTATCAGTCGTGTTCTTACGCCTGTTTTTGGTAGTTCTACTTACACGTGGGGTAGTTTGATAGGTCTGATTTTGACAGGCTTGAGTCTGGGATATTTTCTTGGTGGTAAGATTTCCGACAGAGATCCTACATTTAGAAAAATTTGCTCTGTTGTATTTACTGCAGGACTGTACATTGTATTTGTGCCATTTATTGCACCTGCGATATTGGGATTCACATTAAATGACTTGCCTCAAAATCAATTTTCTTCTTTATTTGCAACTTTTGCTTTAGTTTTCTTTCCTACAACTTTATTGGGATTTGTTTCTCCTTATGTGATCAAACTTGGTACTGTAACACTTCGTCAAGTTGGAAATGTTTCAGGAACTTTGTATTCTATATCTACTGTAGGTAGTATCTTTGGAACCTTTTTGACCATTTTTGTTTTGATTCCAACCCTCGAAGTAAGAATTGTTCTTTTTGGATTGGGAATTACATTGATGATTGTCTCTTTGTTAGGATTAAAGAATTTGCCTAAAATATTAACAATTGCTGTAATCTTAATTTTGTTTACTCCTTCATCTTCCATAGTTACAGGTTTGATGCCTCATACTGGAACTGTGATTGTTGAAACAGAAACTGAGTATAGTCATCTTGATGTTGTAGATTCTGATAACAAACGAACTCTATATCTTAATGGAATGCGACATAGTCAAATGGACAAAGACAATCCGAATGACCTAACTTTAACGTATACCAAGTATTTTCATTTGGGGCAATTGTTTAATTCCTCACTCGAAAAAATCTTGTTTGTAGGGGGTGGTGGTTTTTCAGGCCCAAAAAACTTCTTAGACACTTATCCCAATTCCTTTATTGATGTTGTTGAAATTGATTCTCAAGTTATAGATGTGGCAAAAACCTATTTTTCATTAAAAGATAATTCTAGGTTACAAATTTTCAATGAAGATGCAAGAACATTTTTGATGAATTCTGATGATAAATATGATTTAATAATTTTAGATGCTTTTGCTACTGACTATGTTCCATTTCACTTGCTAACACAAGAGTATTTTCAAATATTACAAGATCATCTTCAACCTGACGGCGTAGTTGTTTCAAACATGATAGGCTCACTTGAAGGAGATACCTCTAATCTGCCTAGTTCCGTATACAAAACAATGACTAGTTTATTTCCAACTGTCTATGTTTTTACTACTGCCGAGAACAATCTAAATATTGTACAAAATCTAATTTTTGTAGCTATTAATAATAATGAACAATTGACTAGAGTTGAACTTGAAAATTTGTCTATACAAAACAATGCTAATAACTTGTTAGCAGATACAAAATATTTGGAAAATTACCATATGTCTGGAATGAGAACTGATTCTATTCCAATTCTTACTGATAATTTTTCTCCAGTAGAAATTATGATAAATCCTGTTACTAGCCAACCTTTTTTCGATGAAGATTCTATATTTTCACAAGACGAATCAAGAATTTGGTTTAGTGAAAGTACTTCAGTAAAAATTGGACTTTTGATTGCAGTCGTATTTACATGGTTAGTATTTTTCAAAAGTACGTGGAAAAATACTTTGAATTAATGTTTTTCTAAATCAAAAACATAAACGATTATTTTTGTTTAATATGGTTATTCTTTGATTTTACAATTTTTACATATGATACAATTTGTAAAACTATGACTATGATACTCATTACAATAAATGGAATTGTGAATGTGCTTTGTGGAGGGACCGATTTGTGAAATGATTCTGTATAATGCATAAAAAGAAAGTATGCTGTATGGATTGCAACAAGATAAAACACAATGTTTGAACCTGTATGTAGCCACTTCCAAGATGATGCTCCTAACCATTTCATGGCCTTGTCTGATGAGGTTAATGCAAGAATTGCAATCCACAAGATTGCTACAAAACCTATCACGTTTGCCAATCCGAACCCTGGCTCCATTCTAGCAATTCTATCTAATTGTGGAACAAACTCATAACCCAAGAACTTGAGAACATCCCAATTTGCCCATCCATTCACAATTAAGATTCCATGAATTGATGCCATAATTGCAAACCATATGCCCGTTTCTCTTCTCCATGAAAGCAAAGAATTCAAACGTGGCCACAATTTACTTAATGGTCCAATTATTAATACCACAAAAAGTAATGAATAGCCAACATCACCAAATGCACGCCATAATCGCATTTCATCATCCCATTCATAATGTGAAACCCAAAAAATAAACATTAGAAAAATAGCAATAATTCCAACCAGTATATGTCGCCTAACAAAATTATTTTTTATTTTAATTTTGTTCATTTTTTATTAAAATTTTCATCATGATAAATGACATTCCAGTTGATGTTTAGAACCTACATTATTCACAATCACTTTATTTTTTTCTAATACTTAATTTATGTACATTACAATTGTAAAATTATAATTTGTTTATCATCATTTATTTTTTTCAAATGTAAAGAATTATTAATTTAATCTTTGTCTTGATGCTCATCATCAAACCAACTTTGTTTTTCTTCTGTACTACCATGTTGATTATAAGCATCATCCAAACAACTTTCTAAATCACGACCAGTTGTTTCCATATTGTCAATCTCCTTAGTACATGCATCAATTGCATTTTGTAATCCTTCTGAATCTGAAAACTCTTGACCAAAAACTGCCCATAACACAACAACTGAAACAATAATTGTTATTACGATAATAATTATTGGTTTCATGGTTTCACACTTTATTTGAATTTAATAAAATGATTACTGTAATTTTTATTTTCATGCCTATCTACATCCATTTTCATCACCAAATGCATGCATATTCTCCCTAAAGAGGATCTAAAATGAATAATTCTAATTTCTGATAAAGTCACTCATTAAAAGAAACAGTCAATATTTTCTATGTTAAATTATCGTTCAAATTCAAAACTCTGAAATAGGAATTGTTTTTTGTATAGGGTTCGTCACAATTACAAGCTAATTTTTGTGTTTAAATCATTTTCTTTTTAAAATACATTCATACCACATAATAGAAAATTAACAGCTTTCTGAGAAGAGGGAGGATCAATAAATAGAAATGATTGGTGTAGGATGAACTACTCTCTTAATTTTTCATACATTTTACTGGATAATTTGTGACATTTCTTTTGGTCTGTCTATATTCCCAAAAGTGTAATAATGCTCCTATCGGATTTTGTCAGATCAGTTAAACACTTCTCACTTTTGTTTATAAAGAAAACTTCATCTTTCCTAAACCTCTCATTGGTATTTTTACTACGCTAATTTTAGAAATATTCTTTTTTAGGACGTTTCTTTTTTTGTTTAGTTAAGAAAAATCCCACACTAATTACTGGAACCGATAGGACCATAAACAAAATCGGTACATACATGACTACATCTGTAAGATAATTTTCATTAATTTTATCTAACATGGAGTAAGAAACATACATTCCGATAAACATCATCACACCACCAATCATGATCATACTACCAATTGATTTAGAACCATATTGTTTTGACATGATATATGATACTGCTGCTAAAATCCCAGCTGGTGCAACTCCAATAGAAATGAATTGAAATATTTTGGGATCTGGTTCAAATACCTGTATAAATTCAATATTTTCAGGTACATAAATCATAAAATTATATACAGAAATTATTTCTCCTGCAAACATTACAAATAACCCCATACTGGTTATCGCAAGCCATTTCTCAATTGCCATATTGCTCGTAGAATTTTATTGACACATTAACTCTTTAGAAATAAAACCACTCAAGTATTAATTGATATTACTTTACAATTGTAAAAAATATGATGTTTTTAGAGCAACAATAAATAAAAAACTATTACAACGTGAAACTATACATATATGCAGAAAGATGGATGGCTTCTTACAATCATTATTGCAGTTCTTGTTTTAGGATCTTTACAAATTGGAATTATGTATGACTGTTCATTACAAGGAAAAAATTTTAGCTTTTTTGATTGTATTGAAATTATTGAAGAGCCATCATATGTTCAGGATATTGCAACATTATCAATACAATCAGATAACTCTGTAATTTTAATAAATGTGGAAATTGCAGATGAACTTCAAAAACAAATCAATGGGTTGATGTTTAGACAAAATCTGGATTGGGATTCAGGTATGTTGTTCGTGTATGATAGTGAAAAGAAACGATCATTTTGGATGAAGAATACATTGATTTCCTTAGATATGTTGTTTATAGATGAAGACTTTAGAATAATCGACATAAAAGAAAATGTACCTCCATGTATAATTGAATCATGTCCAAATTATACTTCTAACATGCCTGCAAAATACGTCTTAGAAGTCAATGGTGGATTTACCATGACAAATAATATTGAAATTGGAGATTTGGTAACATGGCATTCTAAAATATAAAAAAATATACAAGCAATTTATTTTTCCACAGGATTTCCTATCATGTTACCCCATTCAGTCCAAGAACCATCATAGTTTCGAACCTGGGGATATCCAAGTAGATATTTTAGGACAAACCAACTGTGAGAAGATCTTTCTCCAATTCGGCAATAACAGATTACATCTTTGTCTGGAGTTACACCTTTTGGCTCATAGTTTTGTCGTAGTTCTTCAACTGCTTTGAAGGTTCCATCAGCGTCATTGACTGCAGTTGCCCATGGAATATTATTTGCGCCCGGAATATGCCCGCCTCTTTGTGCATGCTCCATCGGATATTCTGGCGGAGCAGTGATTTGACCAGTAAACTCTGCAGGCGATCTAACATCAACCATTACAGTGTCTTCTTTGTCTAATGCTCTGCTTACATCAAACAAGTATGCACGTAATCCCTCATCTGGAGGTTGTGCAACATATGTTGTTGATGGTAATTGTGGTTCATCAGTAGTGTAATCTCTACTTTCTAATTCCCATTTCTTTCGTCCACCATTCATTATTTTGAGATTCTCATGACCATAGATTTTGAAAACCCAGAAAACAAATGCTGCAAACCAGTTGTTAAAGTCACCATAAAGAATCACTTCAGTGTCAGCAGTAATTCCGTTTTTAGCCATTAAAGCCTCAAATTGTTTTTTGCTAATGATGTCTCTTGTAACTGGATCATTAATGTCACGTTTCCACCAAATCAGAGTTGCGTCATTAATGTGACCTTTTTGATATCCATTAACTGGATCATAATCAACTTCAACTATTTTTCTATGTTCATTTGGGGGATTTTGTGATACCCATTCAGTATCAACTAAAACTTCAGGATGTGCGTAACTCATGATCTAGATAATATTGTGAGATATTTAGTTTATCTACTTTACAATTGAAAAATTAAAATTCAAAAAGTCTAAGCATTATGAAATATGTTGTAATGAAATTATTTATTAAAAAAGAAATAATAAGTTCAAAAACTAATTTTTATCTTGAAAACATCCATTGTGATAATTTTATTGATAGTTGCCGGATTTGTAACATATGGTGTTTTTTTCACTCAACCTTATACTTCAGAAATCGTAATTAGTAAAAATTTTGGAACCATCACAACATCATTAGGTTCTCCATTTTTAGGCTCATCTCAAGCACCTATCACAATAATTGAATTTGGAAATTATCCATGTATTGAGTGTCAAACATGGTTTCAGGAAACTAGGCCTGATATAATCAGGGATTATATCAATCAGGGAGAAATCAATATGATCTTTATTGATACACAACTTACAAAAGACATTCCACTTGCATCTTTTGCTTCATACTGTGCTAATGATCAGAAAAAATACTGGGATTATCATGACGCATTATTTCGTAATGTGCTAGAAAATAAAATAGATGTTAATCACCTAAAACAATATGCTGTGGAACTTGGATTGGATATGAAGTTATTTGAAGAATGTCTAGACACTAAAAAATATGAAAAGAAGATAAAATACAGCATATATGAGGCAAAGAAGAATGGGATTAATAGACTTCCAACATTCATAATAATGGATTCCAGTGGAAAATATGAAAAAATTTTGGGAGCACAGCCATATTCTATTTTTAAAGAAAAAATAAGATCTATGCAGGATTAATTATAGTCACAATAAACGGATTTACAAAATATGCAATTCATGCATATAAAATTGCTTTGGATATTGTAAAAAATATAATTCAATTTTATAATATTTTGTAACTAAGATTAGAACACTTTATGAGTTCCTAGTTCAGGTTTAAACAAGTATGGTTTTACAAAAAATTAATGTGATTTCTTTGTTTACACTTTTGTTGACGTTGATATTTAGTAGTGATATACTTGCTGAAGAAGAAAAATTTAGAACTCAATCAGTAGACGTGTTTAGTGTTGTTGACAGCTCTATTGGGATTATCAAAGATCCCAATACAAAATTAACAATAGTAGATTTAGGATCATTTTATGGAATAGGAGGAAATGGAACAATTCCTGATAAAATAAAATTTTTTAGAGATAATCATCTTTGGACAACAATAAATAAAGAAACGAGAATTTCACCATCAACATCTCATAGTGAATGGCAAATACCACAAACGTTTTTTTTCAATGAACTTCCAGGAACATACAAGCTTATTCTAATAACAAACAACACAGAAACGTTAACCTTTGAATTCATGGTAAAACAAATTACAGAAGAATCTAAAGAAAATTATTTAATCAATAATATGAATAATAATTCTATAGAAGAAAATGATGAAAGGCGTTTCCATTCTAAAATGCCTCCTCTAAAACAAATTGCAAATGGAATATCTTCGATAGATGTAATATGTAAAGAAGACTTGCAACTAGTATTCAAAAATATGGATGATAATCCTGCTTGTGTGAAAACAACAACTGTAGATAAATTAATTGAACGAGGTTGGGCTAAACTTTAGACTTGTTTCAAATCGAACTTTTTCTTATTAATGCAGCCTTAAGATAAAAATTTAGGATTTGAACTTCTATGCGTCTTGAGATTAATCCTCATCTAAGATCATCAATCTTATATTTAATGGGACTTTGTATGTTGTAGACTTGGCCCAAAGCTGATGTCTTCATTGATTGTAATGGGGTTAATCCTCTATTCCAATTTCTTATTTTATAATATCAACATCCTTTTATTTACCATGTATAGATGATGTGTGTGAGGACATTAGCTTCAATCTTATTGCTTTTTACAATAATTTCTGTTATCAGTATTTTTCCATCTGCTTTTGCACAAGTCAGCATTACAACAGGGCCTGGTAATTTGAGTACTCCTGGATGTGAGGAAACAAATGAATGCTACACTCCAAGTGAACTAATAGTACCTGTTGGTGAAAAAATAATAATGACCAACATTGACACTACAGGAATACACACATTTACTTCTGGAACCGTAGATGGTTTTTCTCCTAGCTCTGATGGAAAGTTTGATTCTGGAATATTAAACGCAGATCAATCCTTTGAATTTTCTGCAGATGCTGCAGGTGAATATCCATACTACTGTATGTTACATACTTGGATGCAAGGTACAATTACAGTACAAGAAGCTATGGCTGAACCTGTACTTCAAATGGCAACTATAGTACAACCTGATGAAATGATGGCAGAAATTATTGCTAGTGATGGAGTTGCAAATGAGGCGATGACAATTGATCTTATTATTACCGATCTTGAAGGTAATGGCGTAGAACACATTACATACAATATCCAGGCAACTCAAGGTTCTGAAATTTTACTAAATGAAGAGGGTCATATGCACAAGGGCACGATTACTAATAATCATGTGACTTCTACTTTACCTGTAGATGCGTCAGATGACATGCCTGTTGTAATTAGCGTTGAATCTGTAGGATTTGGACACGATGAACAATATGTGGATTTTTCAAGTGAGATAACCACAAAACAAGTAGTTCCAGAATTTGGTACCATAGTAATGATGATTCTCGTAGTTGCAATAGTTAGTATGGTTGCAGTAACTACAAAGTCTAAACTCAGCATCATGCCAAGAATTTAGATAACTTCTGTTACTTTTCTAAAAATATGTTGCATCATAAACAAAAGTCTAATCTATGAAAATGGAGTTTTGATTATTCCATTTGCCACTAGAAACATCAATGCTACTGGAACGCCAGTTCCTATTAAAATTCCAACTAAAACCAAACCATCTTTTTTATCCATTATCCATCAAAAATACGTTCTCTATTCTTTGTTTAATACTTTCGATTTACATTTGTAAATCTAAAAAAAATTATTCCTGAAAATTATTCAAATCCATGGGAGTTGAATCTTAGAAAAATTATTTTTTTACATTTGTAAACTATGATTATTAAGTATATGTCTACATATTTTTCTAATGTGATATTTTCTAACAATATTAAATTAAAAGAATACAATACATTGTTAAGCAAATTTTATTAATTTGAAGTAAATTATGAAAATGAACAAGGGAAATGGGCCAAAATTAAGGGCAGTATGGTAAATGGAACATTAACTGAACTACAAAAGCAAACTCAAGAAGAGAGGGATAGTTTATTATCAAAACTTAGAGAAGATTCTACCTTTCAAGAATGTGAAAAACAACTAGCCACAGAAAGATTTGCAGAACAAAATTTGGAATTTACTTTCGATAAAAATATGACATCTATTTTATTAGAATATCAAAATGAAGAATTTCAAACTGCAACCATAAATGCTGAATTTGATGTAGATGAATTAACCAAAATTAATCTTGAAAAACCTGAAAGTGATTATTCATACTTACTACCTCTTTTAGGTATATTGCCAATAGTTGTTACAGTGTACTTTTTGTACAAAAAACTGAAAATAAAAAAGAAAATGCCAGTAAAACCTGTGATTTCAAAGAGTTTATCAAAAAAATTTGATTACATCTTAGCATCAAATAATTTTATCCTACAAGCAAAAGAGAATTTTGAAGAAAAGCAATACAAAGAAACATATGGAAAAGTCAATCAAGCTATTCAACTTTTCTTGAGTTATGAATTAAAGTTGAATAAAGAAATCGCCAATGAGGATATTTTATTAGATCTTACCAATACCAAGTATCCTGTGGCTGACATTGCAAATTGTTTCAGACTATCAAGTTTAGTTGAATTTGTCAAGTATGTTCCAAATGAAGATGAATTTTACAAAATGATTACTTTGACTGAAGATCTTTTTCATGCCTAATCGCATCCATTTTCATCCACAAAAATGATTCATCCCCTTAAGTAATTACTTCATTCTCTGAAGTATGAATAAGCAAATTATTCATCATTAGATTCATCTTCAAATTTTTTGTCAATCTCTTCTTGTTTTTCTTTGAATTGTTGGTATTTTTTATCCCATTTAGATAAAACTATCCATTGTCTAATTCCCACCCCTAACCACACTAAGGAAATTACAAAAATAATTAGTTGTGGGGGACGAAAAAAGTGGTTAGATCTTTTTTCTCCAAATTTATGTTTCATATCCTGATATTCTTCTTCAGTTATATCTCCACTTGCTAATCTTTCTTGAAGACGTTCTTCAAATTGTTCATGGAAGGGAGATTCCAAAGTAGATGTCATAACAAGTAAAGCAATAGGAGGAATAATCAAAACGGTTAGAATCATCACCATGAACATCTTTTTTGTTCTGCTTAATTGGAACATCATCCCATCTAGTATCTCAAAGATGCTTTCATGGTTGTTGTCTTTGGGTTTACTCATTTTTATTTCCTCTTGGAAATAGTTCTTCGTATGGTTCTAAAACCTGTTTGAAAATTTCTTTACCTTTATCAGATATCTTGTATTTGATTATGGATTTGTTTCCCCAAGGTTCAATATTTCTTTCTATCATCTCTTTTTTTACCATATCATCTAAAATTCCCTTGTGTTTTACATTGTTTAATCCACAAATACTCATCAATCTACTTTGATTCATCTCGCCAAATTCAAAAAGTTTCAACAATACATCCTTCCTAATGTAGATTCTATCACGATATTCACGACCCAATATGATTCACCACTAATCTTTGCCATGTTTTATCACAACTGATTCCATACTTTTTTGCTCCGAGGTTTAGATCTAAGTCTAGTTTTACAACATGGACAAAATGCTCCTTCATATTCAAGAAAG